>JANXAE010000147.1 GCA_025062235.1 Bryobacteraceae bacterium | reverse complement strand
GTAGCTCTGCTCGGGTTCCGCCGCGATGCGTTCGCGGATGCGGTGACATTTCCGCACGGAGGCGGTCGTCAGGGGCGTGGGATCCGAGACGAGCGCCACATGGGCGTCGAAGTCGGGCAGATACATGGGACCCCTTTCGGCGTCCGCGGGAGCGAAGGAGAAGGCCCGCCCTCCCAAGCGGACCTTGACGACGGTCACGTCGTTCGACCCGGGGGGCTGCGGATCGGCCCCCTCCACCTCGAGCAGCCAGTCGCCGCCTTCCCGGCGCACCGAACGGATCCACCCGTTGTAAACTTCCCACTGCGGCTTCGCGCTACCCAGGCGCAGCCTCAACTCGAAGCGCTTGGCGAGCGACGGGCTGAAGACCTGCACCGAATCGGCTGCCGGCCGCTCTCCCGGGGGGAACAGCAGGCGGATTTTCATCGTCCGGCGGTAGGGCGCACCAGGCAGATGCTTGGCGTTGGGATTCTCGCTGGGTTCGAGCGGCAGGAACGCAATGCCGCACAACCTTCCCTCGCAGCGCGCCTCCACGCGAGCCCTTCGCCAGGTGCCCTGCCAGGGATCGTCCACGCGGTCCTCCACCGTATGGCTTTGCGGTCTCGGCAGCGGCCAATGGTTGGACCAGTATTCCACCTGGGGCGGCACAGGCCGGGCAGCGGGGTGGAAGCGCACGTGGATCCGAGCGATGTCGCGTTCCTCCGTCCATTGCAGCCCCATCACCCAGACGCCATCGGCCCGCCGCACCGGGCCGGCGGGGTGTCCGAAATCGAACATGGTCTGGAGGGTGTGCCGATCCGCCGCACAGCAGGGGCGCGCGAAGGGCGCAATGTCCAGATGCTGCGGGCCCGAGAGCAGAAGCAAGAGGACGGCTCCCATGTACAATCCCATGCGTTCCAGTTGCCATCGTGGGGCGTGCTAGCGGACCGGCTGGAGGACCATTTCTTGACAGAAGCTGCACTTTTATGATCTGCTGACTCTCGATGCCGCCCTCCCGCCCAGCTCTGCCATTCCACAGCCGCCTCGCGGGCGAAAGCGAGCAGCCGCTTCCGGCCGCCCCCAGCGGTGCTCCCGGCGTGACCTTCCTGCCCGACGAGGAGAAGGATCTGTTCATCGAAGCCTTCCACAAGGAGCTGGATTTCCTCGAACTGCTGCTCCTGCTGGTGAACCGCTCGTTTCCGTTCAAGAACGTGGACCTGATCTGGGCGGGCGAAGCGCGCGCCGGACGCGTGACAACCTGGCACGGCACGGGCACCATGCGCGCGCTGCGCAACCCCCATCTGCGGCCGCTCGGTACGTTGCCCCGCAACCCGAACCCTCGCTTCTGCAACCTGGTCAACGACTACGGGCGGCGCGAGGCCGAGACCTGCCTCCTTTCGGACCTGGCGGCGGCCGAACGGGCGCGCCGCTCGGGCCGCGTACTGGTTTACACCTGTCACGCCGGCATCACTGACATTGTCGTGCCCGTGCGCAGCGGTCCCCACCATCTGGCGACGCTGCACTGCGGGCAGTGCCTGCGGGAACCGCCCAGCGAGGCCGGATTCGCCCGTATCGCCCGCCGTGTGGCGAGGCTGCAACATGTGGACCTGGCCGAGCTGAAGAAGGCTTACTACGAGCTGCCTGTGATCCCGATGGAGCAGATCCGCAGCGCCACGCGGGTGCTTTCGCTGTTCGCGGATTCGCTCGGACGTTTGTGGGAGCGGCTGCGCGACGCCGTCCGCTTCCAACGCCAACGGCTGCGCCAGACCGACTTGTTGCGACTGGAATTCGCGCACTTGGTGCTGGCAGGAACCGGGCCGGCAGACCGCGAGCGCGTGCGCGGGATGCTCCGGCGGCTGGGGTTGCGACAGTGGCCCAACCGGGTGCTGGTGGTGCACGTGGAGCCGGGCTCCGAACCGGTGCCTGGCTGGACTTCCTACGACGTGGCGCTGGCCGCCGCCTGGCATGCTGTCGAGTCGGTGGTGGAAAAGACGGCCGAGGCCACTTGCGTCCACCTCCGGCCTTACGGGATCTGTGTCTTCTTTCGTGATCCGGACGAGCAGCGCAAGGCCGCTTCGGACTTGCGGGCGCGCAGCCTCGCGCAGCGCATCGTGTACGCTGTGCAGAGCCGCACGGGACTGCGGGCCCGCGCCGGCATCGGCTCCGGGGTGCGCCACTGGAGGCTGTTGGCGCAGTCCTACCAGGAGGCGCGCGAGGCGCTGGTACGTTCCAGCGATGCGGTAGCCTTTTTCCGTCCCTCCCGCTCCTGCTTCCGCAAACTGCGCGACGAGACGGAGAACGTCGCGCGCGCCCTGGAACGGCAGGACTGGACAGCAGCCGAGCAGCGCATCGCCGCCTTCCCGGCGCTGGTCTTTCACGATGTGGGCGGAGGGCCGGAGTCGTTGCACGCCGCACGCCACATCCTGCTCTCCATGCTCGAGGTCATTCTGCACGCCGCGCAGAGGTTGGGTTGCGATGTGGGCGCGCTGGACCGGTTGCGGGAGCGAGCGCTGACAGAGCTGGACTGCGCCTGTTCTCACCCCGCCCTGGAAAGGGCGTTTCTCCAGGCCACCCGAGCCGCGCTGGAGGAAATGGGCTCGATCCATCGCGGCAAGCACGAGAAAATCGTCGAGCGAGCGCGCCGCATGATCGAATGGGCCGTCGAGCATCCCGAGGCGGCTGCGGGGTTTTCCTTGCAGAGCGTGGCCTCCAGGCTCGGGGTCTCCGCGGGCCACCTGAGCCGCACCTTCAGTCGAATCATGGGCGTTCCCTTCCGCGAGTACTGGGCACGCAAGCGGCTGGAGCGCGCGCGAGCGCTGCTGCTGGATCCCATGATGAACGTCTCGCAGGTGGCCGAAGCCTGCGGCTATCCCAGCGCGGCCTATTTCACGCGCGTCTTCCGCAAGGCGATCGGCTGCACGCCCGGTCGGTTCGCTCGTGACCCGCGGGCGGCGCTGTCATGAAAAGGCAACAGCGGTCATCTGGTGGCTCTGGCACTGCGCGGCCTGCTGCGTGGAAACTGCTGCTGCGAGCATGCGCAAGGTGACTTGGATAGCGCCGGGCCGGGTCTGCTTCAGCGACGACGGCGGGGAGCCTCCGTCGCTGTCGTCCCCCGGCGATGTGCTGGTCCGCGTCACTGCTGCCGGCATTTGCGCCACCGACGTCCACCTGATCGAAGGTCGCCTGCGCCTGGTGGAACCCCCGGCCGTCCTCGGGCACGAAATCGCAGGACGCGTGGAGGCATGCGGCTGCGAGGTGCACCGCTTCCGGCTCGGTGACCGGGTCAAGTGCGATTCTGTGATCGGCTGCGGCGCTTGCTCCTGGTGCGTGCGCGGCGCCACCCAGTTCTGTCCCCGCGGCTGTGAGCTGGGCCTGACGCGCCCGGGTGGCTGGGCGGAGTTCGTCGTGGTTCCCGAACGCAACCTGCATGCCCTGCCCGACCTAATCCCTGACGACGTGGCCGCAATCATGGATGTCGAGGTGGTTGCGGCCATGCGCAAACTTGCCATCCAGCCTGGGGAAACGGTGGCTGTCTTCGGTCCGGGTCCCGCGGGCCTGATCGCAGTGCAACTGGCCCGCTTGTGGGGCGCGAGCAAGGTGATCCTCTGCGGTACGCGTCCCGACCGCTTGGCGCTGGGGAAGAAGCTCGGCGCTCACGTCACCGTAGACGTGCGCCGGCAACCGGCGGCGGAAAGGATTCGGGAGGAGACCGAGGGTGCTGGGGCGGATGCGGGGTTCGAGGCGGCCGGGACAGCTTGCGCGGTCCGCGACCTCATCGCCGCGCTGCGTCCGCAGGGGCGCGGGGTTCTCTACGGATTGCACGGCGCTCCCATGCCGGGGTTTCCCGTGGATGAGGCCGTGCTGAAAGATCTCACCCTCTGCGCCGCCTTGCCCGACCGCACGGGCTGGGACGAGCTGATCGGCTGGGTCGCATCCGGGGCGCTGGATCTGGCCAGCCTGATCACTCACCGCCTGCCGCTCGAACGTGCCGAGGAGGCTGTTTCGCTTTTGCTGCGCCGGAGCCCAGGCGCCCTCAAAGTTGTGTTGCAGGTGAGCTGAGCGGCGCGGCCCGACCGGAGGATCCTCTCTCCTGCAACCGCAGGAAGGCTTCCCGGAGCGCACGCCGGTAATCCTCCTGCTGTTGGCGGTCCCTGTATTTTTCACGGGGCCAGAAGAAACCCTTCAGACCATCGCCCCGTCGGCGCGGGACCACATGCACGTGCAAGTGGGGTACGCTCTGGCTGACACGGTTGTTGATGGCCACGAACGTGCCCTCGGCTGCCAGTCCTGTCTCGATGGCGCGAGCGGTCAACTGCACCGCCGTGAACAGCGGACCGAGCTCCTCCGCAGGCACTTCGGCGATCGTCTCCCAGTGGAAGCGGGGAACGACGAGGCAATGGCCGAGTCGCCAGGGCCGGTAGTCGAGAAAAACCAGTGCGGCTTCGGTTTCGCCCACCAGATCGGCCGCCAGCTCGCCGGCGACGATCTGGCAGAATTTGCATCCGCTCATGGCTCCCTGGGCTTGGGCGAAGCAGACAGAGGTTGCGGTTGCACGGCCACCGGGGCGGGGTGGCGGGGCAGCCCGGCAATGGCCATGGCGCCCAGGAACGCGAGGCCGAAGACGCAGAGCATGGCGGTCACGTAATCTCCGCCCAGCATGTCGCGGATCCGGGCCACCAAGTTCGGAACCCAGAACTGGGCGATGGTGTCCGTGGGCAGAATGGCGGACATCGCGCGGGCCAGCGTGGCCAGGCCGAACTGGTCCGCCGCCATCAGCGGAATCAGCATGTAATCGGCGCCCATTGCGAAACCGAACAGCACCGCGAACAGGTACACGAAACCCACCTGCTCCGGGCGAACCAGGAACAGCGTGGGGATGGCGAAGGCCACGATCAGGTACGTGGCCAGCATGACGTACTTGCGCGGGAGCTTGTCTGCGAGGTAGCCGGCCAACAGGCGTCCTCCGATGCTCGACCACAACACCCAGAAGGAGGCCGTGCCCCAGATGCGGTCGCGCGCCGTCTGCTCGACGAAGCCCTGGTGCTCGAAGACGAACTTCATATGGAAGTTGACGGCGGCGATGGAGCCGATCGAGGCGGCGCTGCCCACGAGCAGCAACCAGAAGGGCAACCTGCGCATGAGGAAGCCGAAGCTCTTGGGTTGTTCGAGTGCGGGCTCTTCGGCGGGCGGCTGGCTCGCGCCGTCAGGATATTGCCCGATGTCCTGCGGACGCGTTCGGATAACAAAGATGGCCAGCGGCCAGGCGGCGAGCAGGACCAGGCTCATGTATTGCAGGGCTTCCGTGTAATGCATGCGCTCGGCCAGGTAGGGCCCGAGCTTGTTGCCGATCGAGCCGACGATGGCCACTCCCACATAAGTGATTCCCATCGCACGCCCGCGCTTGCGCTTGAACCAGTTCGAGATGATCACCTGATGGGGAATGGGGCCGGACAGGAAGTACCCGATCATGTAGACGCACCAGGCGGCATAGTATTCCCAGCGCGCGCCGCTCAGGCGGGAAAACCACTGGAAAGCCAGGAAGGTCAGACCCGTGCCGACAACGATGAGGACCCTGGGACTGACACGGGGCACGATGATCGGGCCTGCCCAGATGGTCAGCAGCACGGCCACCGGCGCCCCCAGCGTGATGAAGCTGATCGGCCAGTTGTGGTCGTCACGGAAATAGTCGAAAAAGAACGCGATGTTGTAATAGGGAAATCCCGTAGAAATGCCGAAGGTCAGGAAACAGGCGGCGACAACCCACCAGCCATAAAAGCGCTTTTTCATGGCCCGTCGAATCCTCTCTTTCTCTGGGAAGTCCCGATCACAGCTCTCACAGACCCCGCAGGTGGAACCCGCCGTCCACGTTGAGCACCTGCCCCGTCGAGTAATCGAGCAACCCGTCCGCGATGGCCCGTACGGCGCGGGCCACATCCGCCGGCTCACCCATCCGCCGCTGCGGGAGCAGGCCGCCGGCGATCCGCTCCTCGTAGATTTTTTCGACCGCGGCGATCATGTCGGTGCGGATGATCCCGGGGCGCACCTCGAAGACCAGGATCCCGTCGGCCGCCAGCCGCTGGGCCCACAGCGCCGCCGCCATGCTGAGCCCTGCTTTCGAGATGCAATATTCGCCGCGGTTCACGGAAGCCGTGTAGGCGGAAATCGAAGTGATGAAGACGATGCGGCCCCCGCCCCCCTGCTCGCGCATCCAGCGCGCCGCCGCTTGGGTGAGAAAATATGGGCCCTTCAGGTTCGTCGCGATCACCTCGTCGAAGCTCTCTTCGGTGGCCTCGAGGATGTCGCGACGTTCGCGCGGCGCCATGCCGGCATTGTTGACCAGCAAGTCCAGCCGCCCGAATCTCTCGCGCGCGAAGGCGATCAGGGCCTCGCGGTCCTGGCGCGAGCCGACGTCGCACTGGAAGATCTCGACGCCGGTTTCCGCCTGGAGCGATTCGGCGGCGTCGCGCCG
>JANXAE010000146.1 GCA_025062235.1 Bryobacteraceae bacterium | reverse complement strand
CGCCACGAGGCTGTGTCTGTCCGGGCTTCGCCGCGCCTACCGGCATGCATCGAACCCGTGACTGCTCTGGCGGCCGTGGAGATTTCCTGGGCCCGGCGCGGTTTGCCCGCGGGAACGGGGTAATCATTGTGCTTTGGAGACGGGACTGGAACCGGCCCGCCGCACGAATTCCACCAGCCAGTCGCCCGTCATCGCGCACTGCGTTTCGATCGGGCGGCGGCGCGGCGCCGCGGACGCGTCTTCCCATAAGGACGTCGTTGGCCCGAGAGTTGAGCGGGGCGGTCTGCACGCGCCCCGTGGCGCGGACGCGGAACTCCGCGTTTGCTGGTTCGAAGGACGCGGCGCCCGGCTCTCGCTGGGTGCTCCACCGGACGCGGCAGCCAGCGTCCGGAACCCAACTCGCCAAGGCTCTTCGCTCGCCGCCGGAGGCGCGCCTCGCCGCTCGCCATGCGAGCGCCGTGGCCGCCTGCGGCCATGCAGGCCGCAGGCGGCGCGAGCGCCATCAGGCCTTCGGTCGCGCGGCTTCGAGGGCGCGGCGAACCGCGGCCCGCACGAGCTGGACCTTGTAGGCGTTCTTCGAAAGCGGGGTGGCTCCCGCCGTGGCCGCTTCGGCGGCCTTCTCGATCACGGCAGTCGTGAGGCCCTTCCCTGCCAGGACCTTCTCGGCTTCGGCGGCACGCCACGGAATCGGCGCCACGTGGCCGAGAAAGACGCGAGCGGAGGCTACGGTCGTCCCTTTCATCGTCAGGGCGACCGAAGCGGTCACGAGCGGCCAGTCCAAGGTTTCGCGCTGGCGAACTTCGTAGGTGGCGTTGCGCACATTCGTCGCCGGCGGCACGAGGATCTCGGTGAGAATCTCGTCGGGCCGCAGGGCGATCTCCCGCTCCGAGTCGCTCTTCGGGATGACGAAGAATTGCTCGACCGGAAGTTCCCGCTCGCCCTTGGGACCGACCAGCTTCACCTTCGCATTCAATGCCGCCAGAGGCGGGCCGAAGCTGGAGGCGCTGACGAAGCAAGCCAGCCCTTGGTTGCCGAAGATCGCGTGGTAGCGGTTGTCTCCCTCCTTGGCCAGGCTCCGGCCGTCCTTCGTCGCGAGCAGCCCGAAGCCCTGGCGGAAGTACCAGCAACGCGGCCTCTGGCAGAGGTCTCCGCCCACCGTGCCCATGTTGCGGATCTGCGGGCTGTTGACGCCGCGCGCTGCCTGGATCAGGCTGGGGTATTCGGCGCGCACTTCGGGGCTGGCCAACAACTCGGTCAGCGTCACGGTCGCGCCGATCCTCAAGCCGGCCGCCGTCTTCCGGATGCCGCCGAGCTCCTTGATGTTCCTGATGGAGACGACCCGCTGCGGGGTATGGATGTAGTCCTTGAGCAGGTTCAACAGGTCCGTGCCGCCGGCCAGAACGTCGGCGACTCCCCAACGGTCGGCCAGCAAGGAAACGGCTTCCTTGACGGTAGTGGGACTGGCGTAGGCGAAGGCTTGCATCAGGCGGTCCTCCCTTCCAGCGCGGCCAGAACCTTGTCCGGCGTCATGGGCACGAAGGGCACGCGCACGCCGATCGCGTTGGTGACCGCATTGGCGATGGCGGCGATGCCTGGGACAACAGGCGGTTCACCCAGCCCGATCACGCCGCGCTTGTCGTGTTCGGGCCGGTTGTCCAGATGGACGATGATTTCGCCGATGTCCGGATTGCCGGCGACCTTGTAGAACTCCATGTCGGGATTGAGCATTCGCCCGGTGATGTCGTCCATGATGCGCTCCTCGTAGAGTGCCGCGCAGATGGACAGGTGAGCGGCCCCATAGCACTGGCTCTCGGCCGTCTTGGGGTTGATGATCAACCCGCAATCCTGCACCACCACGAGGCGGTTCATGCGCACGATGCCCGTCTCGATGTCCACGGAAACGTCGGCCATCTGCACGCCGCCGACCCCTCCGGTGTTCAATCCCATGGGGTTCTTGGGGTCGTTTTGACCCATTTCGGAGATCTTGTCGGAGCCGAGGAGGTTGCAGGCCGCCTTCCAAGCCAGGGCCTTCTTGGGGTTGCCCTTGACCTGGATCTGTCCGTTGACGGCTTCCAGCTCCTCCGGTTTGACGCCGAGCTTCGGCGCCACGCGTTCGAAGAGTTTCTCGAGAGCGTTCATGGTGGCCTTGCGCGTGGCCGAGGACACGCCGCCGACGGTGGTTGAGCCGCCGGAGGTGCCCGAGAACGGGTAACGGTTATCGCCGATTTTCACCTGGATCGCACCCACCGGCAGTCCGAGCGTTTCCGCAGCGGTCATGGCGATGACGGTGCGGGTGCCGGTGCCGATGTCCTGGCTGCCGAGCTCGACTTCCACTCGGCCGTCGGGATGGATGTTGCAGCGGCAGTTCGACAGATGGCCTGCGCCTCCCCAGGTGCCCACGCCAATGCCCAAGCCGCGCTTGATGCGCCCCGGGGTCTTGTCCCCGCGCGGGTGCCAGAGTTTCTTCCAGCCGATCAACTCGGCCGCCTTGTCGAGCTGCGAGCGGTAGACCTCGGGGCGGGCGGTGTAGTCGGCGTTCTTCTTGAAGACCTCCAAGGGATCCATGCCCAGCCTGTGGGCCAGATCGTCTATGGCGCAGCAAGTCAGGTAGGAGGCTTGCGGATGGTTGGGCGCCCGCCAGGCGCGCTGTGGGCCTGCGTTGACCTGCACCGCGGTGTGGTTGATGCGGACATTGGGGATGTTCGTGTACACGTATGGGATCGGCGGCGCGCCGCCGCCCGTCATTCCGCCAGTAGACCAGGACTGCGACTCCCACCCGATGATGGTCCCGTCCTTTTTCGCTGCGAGGCGGATGCGTGCGTAATGCGAGGGACGGTTGCCGGCGATCTGCTGCTCCACGTCGCGCGGGAGGAACAGCTTCACGGGGCGCCCGGTCTGCCGGGCAAGCTTGGCGCAAGCGATACCCCAGCGGTCGGGCGAGAATTTCGAACCGTAGCCGATGCCCATGTGCTCCTGCATGACATGGACGTTCGCCGGCGGCACGCCCAGGGCCTTCGCGAGTTCAGCGCCGATGCTGGAGACGGACTGGGTCGTTGGCCAGTACTCGATCTGGTCACCCTTCCACTCGATGACCTGACCGTGTGTCTCCCAAGTCAGGTGGCAGACGACCGGGCATCCATATACGCCTTCGGATACCACGTCGGCGCTCTTGAACGCCTGGTCAGGGTCTCCGGTGATCCTCTCTCCGGCAGGCTTGCCGCGGGCTCCCACCCTGGATAGGTCGGCTTCGTTGACGAAGTGCGGCAGGATCTCGTATTCCACCCTGATGGCGCGGGCAGCGTCCCGCGCCAGCTCCTCTGTCTCGGCAGCGACAGCGGCGATTTCATAGCCTGCCCACAGCACCTCGGTGCCGGGAGCCGAGCCATCGAAGATGTGCACGGCGGCGACGCCCTTCATTTTCTCCGCGGCGCTGGTGTCGATCGAACGGATGCGGGCGTGGGCGTAAGGGCAGACGACCACCGCAGCGTGGAGCATACCGGGCCGCTTGATGTCGTAGGCGTACTTGGCGCGACCGCTGGCCTTGACGAGGCCATCCACGCGATTGACGCGCCGCCCGAAGACACGGCGCTTCTCGGGAGCGGGCCAACTGTAATCAGGCATTTTTCCCTCCTCCCTGCGCGCTCCTGGCTGCTTCGAGGATGGCGCTGCGGATGCCGTTGTAGCAGCCGCAGCGGCAGAGGTTGCCGCCGAAGGCGCGCTTGATCTGTTCCATGGTCGGGTTGGGGTTCTCGGCAAGGAACGCCTTGGCCGCCATCACGAACCCAGGCGTGCAGAAACCGCATTGCAGCGCGTCGTTGTTGACGAAGGCCCGGATCAAAGGATCGGGCTGGGGCGACAGCGGCAGTCCCTCGACGGTCTGGATGTTCTTGCCCTGCACCTCGATGGCCAGTACGCTGCACGCATAGACAGCTTTCCCGTCCACCAACACCGTGCAGGCGCCACAGGTCCCGCGATCGCAGACGCGCTTGGCGCCGGTGTAGTCGAGGTAGTTGCGCAGCGCGTCGAGCAAGGTGACGCGTGGCTCCAGCTCCAGCTTGTGCTGCTTGCCGTTTACGGTCAGCGTAATCGGCACCGGGCCGGGTCCGGCCAGAGTGGACGGGGCGGCAAGCGCGGCCGGGGCAACCGCCACGCTCAACGCACCAGTACCCAGTCCCACGTCGCGAATGAAGCCACGGCGTGAAACCCCTTCGCCGGGCCTTTTCTTCACCTCAGGAGGTTTCTTTCGCGCACTCATCAGAGCACCTTCCCTGGTCTGGCGTACTGCAAACGATCTGAATATACCAAAGCCGGCCGCAAGGCAACCCCGGCCCGGCCGAACCTGTTCCTGCCGACGCACGTGGCGCGATACCATACGAGGTTCGTCGCTCAGCGGAGGTGCCCGGGATGAGAGGACTGGGGCCAGACAGCGCAGCCGCTCGCGCCCTCGCAGCGCAGGCCAGCGATTGGGCGTCGTGGTGGACGAGCCTGTACGAGAGGGATCGGCTGTTGTTCACGCTGGCGACCCTCGGCGCTATCGTCTTGACGGGCGCGGTGCTGGGATTGCTGACCGACGCCTTGCTGAAGCGGTTGGGCATTGACCTGACCAAGCGCGAGATGGGAGAGCGATGATCCGGCCAGCCGGCTCACGATAACCGCCACGAGCATGGAACTGCTTTACGCAGAGATGCCTTTTTCCCGCGTCCGGATCTTCTGGCCGGGCCTCGTCATTCTGGGTTTCGGCGTAGGCGTCATCGGCGGCTTTTTCGGCATCGGCGGGGGCTGGATGGTGACGCCGGGCTTGAACATCCTCGGCTTTCCCATGGCGTTCGCGATCGGGACCGATCTGGCGCACATGGCGGGAAAGTCCCTGGTTTCGACGCTGCGCCATGCGCGTTTCGGCAACGTGGACTTCCGGCTGGGCGTCCTGATGGTGGCGGGTACGATCGTGGGCTTCGAGGCGGGGGCTCAGACGGTGATGTGGCTGGAGCGGACAGGGAGGGTGGACGTGATCGTGCGCCTTGCCTACTTGCTCCTGCTCGGCCTGGTCGCCTGGAGACTCCTTCGCGATGTAAGCGGGGGCCGGTCTGACCAGGCCCGGGAGGGCGAAGGCGGAAGCCATTCGGTCGCATCCGCCGCGCTGCGGCCCGCCGGGAGGCGACGAGTCGCGCTGCGGATTCCGCCCGTTCTTCGCTTCCCGCGAGCAGGAGTGCGCTGTTCGGCCTGGTGTCCTCTGGCCGTGGGGCTCGGCACGGGCTGGCTGTCGGGACTGATGGGAATCGGCGGCGGACTCATCCGCGTACCCGCTCTGATTTACCTGTTGGGCTGTCCAACGCATGTCGCCGTGGGCACGGACCTGTTCGAAGTGGCGGTTTCCGGCCTGTACGGGGCGGCGACGTACGCTTACAAAGGCCGCACGGAGTTGGCGGCAGCCTTGATCATGCTGATCGGAGCCTCGGCAGGCGCGCAGATCGGCGCCGTGGCCACCAAATACGCCCGAGGGTACCGGATCCGGTCCATGCTGGCGGTGGCCGTGACGGGGTGCGGCGCTTCGGTCCTGCTGAAACTGCTCGCTGCCGTGCAACCCCAGGCACGGCGCTTGCTGGAGGGCGCCGCCACAGTGCTGATCCTGTCGCTGGTTTCGGCGCTGGCCGGAAGCATTCTGCGGCAGTTCCTCCGCGGGGTCCGTCAAGAGAGGGCGGCCCGATCCAAGCGGCCCGTTGCGTTGCTCTGAGGGCTGCGGGTGCCCGCCCAACGGTGGCATGGTATGATCGTGGCGTTCGCCCGCAAATGAGACGCGTCACCATTCTGGGTTCGACCGGCTCGATCGGCGAGAACACCCTGGACGTGATACGCCGGCAGCGCGATCGTTTCGAGGTCTTCGCGCTCGTGGCGGGGCGGAACCTGGCAAAGCTGGTGCCTCAGGTTGTCGAATTCCGGCCGAGGCTGGTCGTCATCGAAGATGCCGAACGGCTGAGTGAACTGCGCGAGCGCCTGCGTGCGGCGGGTTGCGCCTTGCAGGAGGTGCCGGAGCTGGACTGGGGACCCGCGGGGCGAGTCAGGGCTGCGACAGCCCCGGAAGTGGACATCGTGATGTCGGCGATCGTGGGCATTGCCGGGCTGGAAGCGACTTACGAGGCGGTGCGGCGCGGCAAGCGAATCGGGCTGGCGGCCAAGGAGGTGCTGGTCGCGTGCGGTAAACTGGTCGTGGAGGCCTCCCGGGCGGCGGGCAGCGAACTGATTCCCGTGGACAGCGAACACAATGGGGTGCACCAGTGCATGCGCGCCGGGAGCCGGGATGAAGTCCAGCGCGTGATTCTGACGGCCTCGGGCGGCCCGTTCCTGGAGACCCCCAAGCAAGAGCTGGCCCGCGTCACGCCCCAGCAAGCCCTCCGACATCCGACCTGGCGGATGGGCAAGCGGATCACCATTGATTCAGCGACGATGATGAACAAGGGCTTCGAGGTCATCGAGGCCTGCTGGTTGTTCGACCTCAGGCCCG
>JANXAE010000145.1 GCA_025062235.1 Bryobacteraceae bacterium | reverse complement strand
AGACCACCTCATACGCCTCCAGCTCGTCCTCCGAGCCTCGCCCGGCCCGCACGAAAACGTGCTGGTTGACCCGCAGCTGCTCCCTCCCGGCCGTCAGCCCATCCCCCAGCAAGCTCGTGTCTTCGCGCACGCGCAGCAGATATCGCGCTCCGCCCCGGCTTCGCAGCCGTATCCGGTCGCCGGAAACCTCCGCGATCACGCCGGCAAGGAGCAACTGCCCTCGCGGGGCCCAGCTGGCTCCCCCGTCGGACCGCACCCAAGTCGCGCGGGACCAGGAGGGCCGCGCCGGGGCGGCAGCCCGGAGCACCACGATACGCCTGGCCTGGCACTTCAGCCCGGATTCGGCCGTGCAATCGGCCTCCAGCAGATCGCCCGCCCGCAGCCCGGACCCCGGTGTCGTTGCGTCCTCGCGCCGGATCTCCGTGGCTTCATCGTAGAGCACAATGCGCACATGGAAATCGGCTCCGCGCACACTCAACTGGCCGGCGCGCGCGTCGCCCTCCCGGTCCACCAGCACGCCGCGCACCGGTTCCGCCGCGCTCGCTGCTTGCATGAGCATGGTCAGGCAAAGCACCCAGCGCATGGAGCCCCCGCGCCGCCCCCAGTATAGCAGTCCCCGCGCAGCGCGGGTTCTCAATTCCCCGGATTGGCGGCGAAGCGAGAGCGCACTGTCAGGACGAAGACGAACCCCACCAGGGCGATGGCGCCTGCGGCGAACACCGTATCGCCGGGAACCCGCAGCCAGCGCAGCGTCTGCATGAGCTGCGTGCCCAAAAAATCCGTGCTGCGAGCGTACCAGTAACCCCGATCCACGGCCGCCCAGGTTTGCAGCAAACCCACCGGCAACAGGCTGCCCACGCACATGGCCAGCAGACCAATGTTCATCGCCCAGAAGCTGAACTTCAGCCACCGGTCGGGCCACTCCGCCCTGGGTTGCAAAGCGCGCAGGCACACCAGCATCAGCCCGATGCCCAACATGCCGTAGACGCCGAACAGCGCGGCGTGCCCGTGCACGGGCGTGGTGTTCAGCCCCTGCATGAAGTAGAGCGCGATCGGCGGGTTGATCATGAATCCGAACAGACCTGCGCCGACCATGTTCCAGAAAGCCACCGCCGCGAAGAAGGAGATGGGCCAGCGATAGCGTACGGCCCAAGCCGCCGCACGTCCCCGTCGGATGTCGTCCATTGCGGAGAAAGCCACCATGGTGAGCGGCACCACCTCCAGCGCGCTGAAAGCGGCGCCCAACGCCAGGGCGGCTGTCGGCGTGCCCGCAAAGTACAGGTGGTGGCAGGTGCCGATGATCCCGCCCGCCAGGTAGATCGTCGCTGAAAGCAGAGCCACGCGCGCGGCAAGGCCGGCTTGCATCAGGCCCAGCCGCGCGAAAAAGAATGCGATCACGGTGGTTGCGAAAACTTCGAAGAACCCTTCGACCCAGAGGTGCACAACCCACCAGCGCCAATACTCGACGATGGACAGGTGCGTGTGGCGGCCCCAGTTCAGGCCCGCGCCGTAGAACAGCCCGATGGCAGCCGCGGAAACAAGGAAGACCCAGAGCAGCGCGCGCTGCTCGCCCGGCTGCCGCAACGCCGGTCGCGCCGCCCGAATCACCAGCAGGAGCCAGACCAGCAGCCCGGCAAAGAGCAGGATCTGCCAGCCGCGGCCCAGATCAATGTACTCGTAGCCCTGATGCCCCCAGTAGAACGACGCGGCGCCGTCCAGCTTGTGCATGACGCTCATCCACTGCCCGCCCAGCGAGCCCGTCACCACGACCAGCAGCGCCGCGAAGAGCAGGTTCACTCCCAGCCTCTGGCCTTTCGGCTCGCTGCCGCTGACGAGCGGGCCGATGAACAGGCCCGCGCCCAGCCACGCGGTCGCGATCCAGAACAGTCCGAGCTGGATGTGCCAGGTCCGCGTGACTACGTAGGGAAGCCACTTCGCCAGCGGGATGCCGTAAAAGCCCTGGCCCTCGACGCCGTAGTGCGCCGTGAAGACCCCGGTCAGGATCTGGGCCAAAAACAGCGCGGCCACCGCCCAGAAGTATTTGAGGGTCGCCCGCTGCGACGGCGTGGCCTGCCAGTTCTCCAGCGGGTCCGAGGCGGGCGGCGTCAGCGGCTCAGCCTCGCGACGCGTCGCCGCATACCACCAGACCATGGCGCAGATACCGGCCAGCAGCATGATGATGCTCACGCCGGTCCACATCACGCTTTCGCCCGTGGGGCGGTTGCCGACCAGCGGCTCGTGCGGCCAGTTGTGCGTGTAGGAGATGTCTTGGCCGGGCCGGTTGGTCGCCGCCGCCCACGCCGTCCAGAAGAAGAACGCAGCCAGATCCCTCATGCGTGCTGCGTCCCGCACGGTGCCTGCCGGGATCGAGTAGGCGGCGTCGCCGTTCATGAACACATCCGAGTAGTGCCGGATGCAGGCCTCGATGGCCTGCGCCCGCACCGGCGGCACACGCAGTACTCCGCTGGCTGCGTCGTAGGTGTTGGTCCGGTACAGCTGTTCGAGGCGGCCGCGCAGCGCGGCCTGCCGTTCGCCTGGGGCTGTCTGGTAGTCTGTGTAGCCCTCCTGGCGCGCCCAGGCGTTCAGCACGAAGACTGCCTCACGGTGGAGCCAATCGGCGGTCCAGTCGGGTGCCACGTAGCTGCCGTGACCCCACACCGAGCCAACCTCCATGCCTCCCATCGCCTGCCAGACGTTCTGCCCGCGCGCGATCTGACCGGGGCCGAAGACCTCCCTGCCGTCGGTCGTGATGACCCGTTCGGGAACCGGCGGTGCTTCCTGGTAGATGCGCGTGCCGACCCAGCCCAGCACGGCAAAGGAGACAGTGACGACGACAGCCAGCGTGATCCAAAGCTTCCTCATGGCGGCCCTCCGCCTCGCGCAGGAGAGCTCCAGTGTATGCCCGGCCGGTCGGACGAGACTGTGACTGCGGTCACGCGGCGGTCAGCGATCGGAAGCGGGCAGAGCGAGCACGCCCGACCATGCCTCGAATGGGCGGCCGCCGCGCTCGTCTCCTTCGAAGAGGCCGACGTACGTCATCACCCAATACGTCATGAAGTCCGGCGGTTCGCGCCGTGCTTGTACTTTCTGGTTGAGCACGCGCCAGGTGCCCGTGTTGGCGTAGATCTGCTCGAAGAAACCTTTCGAGGTGGGATAGACGTCGAGCGGCCAGATCCCATGATGGTGTGTGTGCCCGTAGACGATGGCGCGCGCCCTGCGCGTCTTGAAGGCGCGCTCGCTCATGGCGTCCCGCTCGTTGGGTCTCTCGTTGGCGCACGGCAGGGCTTCGCTGAACCATGAGAACAGTTGCGCGAGCACACGCAAGGAGACGCCCTTGGAAAACTTCAGGGCGATGGCCAGCTTGTCGTGCGTCAGCGGCGGCAGCCAGCGGGCGCACTCGCGAACGAAATCGAGCGCCAGAAACCGCTCTGCCACCCCGTCCCAGAGCCTCTTGACCCTCTCGGCGAGCTCTTTCTCGACTCCCGTGCGGCGCAGCAGGCTGTCCACCCACAGAGGGGCCATCAGCAGGGGCCGCACATGGTCAATCTGCTCGAGACCCTGCAAACACTCCCCTGGCAAATCAGGCCCGAGCTCGTTCCGGACTTCCGCACAGAAGCGGTTGAGCAGATCAATGACGATCGCGTCGCCGATCGAGGAGGAGCGGCGATCGCCATGATAGTTGAAGACGTCGAAACAGTCGCCGTGCCGAACCCAGGCGCGGTGGCGTTCGCACGCTTCGGCCAGCTCCGGCGAATCCGGCGGCTCGTAAGGAAAGGGCGATGGCGGCTGCGCCAGCCCCATGCGTTCGACGATCTTCGCCCGGATTGCATCGAAGGCCGGTCCCGGCAGGTGCAGGAACCAGTCGTGATTGCCGGCCACGTAGTGGATGCGCACGCGCACGGGAACCCGCCCGGGTGCATCCGGCTCGCGCGCAACGCGCTGCACGCCGCCCTCGCGCGCCGGCGGTGGCAGCGTCATGACCTGCGGCGAGCTCAGGCTCCGCAGCACTTCGAAGGCTGGTTCGTTGCGCTCCAGAATGGCCTCGACGATCTCGCGCACCTTGGCTTGGAAGCGCGGATCATCCGGACTGGTCCATGGCCGCACGAACGCGGGATCTCCCTCCTCGACCTGCGGCCAGCGTTCCGAACGGATCACATCGAGGATATCCCCAAGCAGAACCAGATCCAGTTCCTCGACGGGTCGGTAGCTGCCGTCCGCCCGCCAGGAGGCATCGTAGGCCATGTCGCGCAAGCGCTCGCGAAAGATGCGCAGCGCCTGCGCGGGAATCGTCTTGTTGCCCGCATCGTCGGTGAAATGGATGTCGCTCACCAACACCAGCACGGTCGAAGTCCTCCTTCCACCCGGTGCGCGCGAGGGGTACGCTTCAGTTTTCGCCGGGCTCTTTCGGGAACATCTGGCGGACGAAATTCTCGGGCGGTTTGGGATGGAGCTCGCGCCATGCGCCGTAGCCGCCTGCCAGGCCGCCCAGGGCCAGCGAGACGATCGCGGTCGCGTCCAATCCGCCGCTCCAAAGGATCGCGCCCAGCGCTAGCAGGAACCGGATCATCCAGGGCATGAGCCGCGCGGGCGCCTGCACGCCGCGGACTGTCCGCACGGCAGCACGCCCCAGCGTGAAGGCGAAGAAGACCACCAGCAGGGCCAGCACCGCACGCACCAGCGCGATGGGAGGCATCCCCGTTCTCCTTTTTCTACTCGCGCGCGCCGCCGCGCTCCTCGAGCTTCCTCACCCGCTCGAGCAGTTCCGAAACCTGCCGTCTCAGCTCCGCGATGCGGCCCAGATTCGCCAACTGCTCCAGATACTCCTTGAGGGGGCGCGCGGGCGTTCCCCAGACTACCTGTCCGCGCCGGATGATCTTCGAGCTCAGGACGCCGCAACCGGAACCGAGCACGGCGCGCGTCTCGATCCGGGCCTTGTCGCCAACGCCCACTTGTCCCCCGATCACCGCGTAGTCCTCCACCACCACGCCGCCGGAGAACCCGGTCTGCGCGGCCACGACCACGTGACGGCCGATGCGGCAGTTGTGCGCCACGTGCACCAGGTTGTCCAGCTTGGTGCCTTGGCCGATCCAGGTCACGCCGAGCGCGGCGCGGTCCACGCAGGAGTTGGCGCCGATCTCCACGTCGTCCTCGATGACCACGCGCCCCACTTGCGGGAATTTCTCCCAGTGGTCCCCCGCCATGACGAAGCCGAACCCGTCGGCGCCGATCACGCAACCCGAATGCAGCGTGACGCGCCGCCCGATGTCCACGTCGTCATAGAGCGTAACGCCGGCATGCAGAACCGAGTCTTCGCCGATCGCCACGCGTTTGCCGATGCGGCAGCCCGCACCGATGCGGCAGCGCGGTCCGACGCGTGATCCTTCGCCGATGACGACCAAGGGACCGATTTCCACCCCAGTGCCGATCTCGGCCGTCGGATGGATGACCGCGGTGGGATGAATGCCCGGCTGAGGCGGGGCCGCCGGATGGAAGCGTGCGACGGCCCGTGCGAACGCTGTCCTGGGCTCCGGCACCCGGATCACGGTCCGCCCGCCGGGATTGGGGAAATCCAGGGGGACGATGAGGCACCCGGCGGCCGAGGCGTACGCCTGCTGCGCGGCCTTGCGGCTGGCGACGAAAGCGAGGTCCGCGCCACCCGCGCTCTCCAGCGATGCGACCCCCGTCAATTCCTTTTCGCCGTCGCCTTCGAAGGTGGCCGCCAGCCATTCCGCCAGCTCTCGCACGCGCACGCGCCTTGCCTCCCGCTTGTTTGTATCATACAAGGGCTGCGCGAGGACCATCGGCTCTCGATGCCGGCAACCGCTTGAGCCACTTCGCCTTGCCGGAGGATCTCACCGCCGCAACCGCCCTTGCCCGCGCCAGCGGGCCCGTCGTAGCCTTGTCTGTTATGCCCGTGGATCCCTCGGCCGTGATCGCTCCCACGGCGCGCGTTCATCCCGACGCTTGGATCGGGCCGCAAACCATAATCGGCGAGTTCGCGATCGTCGAGGCCGACGTGCGCATCGGCGCGTTCTGCCGGCTGGAGCCCTATGTCTGGGTCAAGCGCTGGACCACCATGGGCGACTACAACGAAATCTCCGCGGGTACGGTGCTCGGCACCGACCCGCTGGACAAAGCCTTCACCGGCGAGCGCAGCTACCTGCGCATCGGCCACCGCAACAAGATCCGCGAGCACTATACGATCTCGCGCGGCACGCGGCCGGAGTCCGCGACCGAGATCGGCGACGGCAACTACATCATGACCTCGGGCCACATCGCCCACAACTGCCGCGTGGGCAACAACACGGTGATCTGCAGTTGCGCGCTGCTGGCCGGCTACGTCGAGGTCGAGGATCAGGCTTTCATTTCGGGCGGCGTGGAAATCCACCAGTTCTCGAAAATCGGCCGCCTGGCGATGATCGCCGGCGGCGTGCGCGTCAACCGCGACTGCCCTCCGTTTTTCCTCTACGGCGGGCTCTACGCGGAGCCGAAAGGCCTGAACCTCGTGGGCCTGAAGCGCGCGGGCTTCTCGGCCGAGCAGATCCGGGCGCTGAAGAAGGCCTACCGCCTGCTCTACCGCTCGGGCCTGAAACTGCAAGAGGCCCTGGCGCGCCTCGAGCAAGAAATCGCGACGGCGGAGGCGCTCCACCTGGTCGCGTTCATCCGCCGCTCCCAGCGCGGTATTGCGAGGCCCCGCAGGCGAAGCGAATCTTTGGAGTGAGCCAACGTCCTTGCGGCTGGCCTGCGCAGTGGTCCTCAGCCGTTCAACCGCAGGCTGCACCGATGCGGCTGCGACAAGCTGCGCAGCAGCCCGATCACCAGTCCTGCGGGCAACGGCAGCAACAGCACCGACCACACGAGCGGGTTCTCGGCCGAGCGCTGCCTCAATTTCACCAGGGGCACTTCGATCACTCGTAGCGCAGAGGTCAGCACCGCCGGCAGGCGGAGCGGAGCAGGGGCCCGGACCTCCGCCGGACGCGCCACCGCAGTTTCTCGCCGCTCCGCCGCACGCGAGGTCAGCTCCCGGTAGATCCGCTG
>JANXAE010000144.1 GCA_025062235.1 Bryobacteraceae bacterium | reverse complement strand
CAGGCAGGCATCGTCGCCCTCCGCCTGCGCCTGCCCGCCGACCTGCCCCCAGGCCCCCTCACCCTCACCGCCCGCTCCGCCGGCAAACCCTCCAACCCCGTCACCCTGCCGCTGGAGTGATCCGGCCGGGTGGCGGGACCCGGAAGCCAGCCGGCGAAGCTTCAAGACATCGGGCTTTCCAGCCCGGTCCGCTCGCGGGCTCGCAAGAATTCGCGTCCCTGTGATACCATGCGCGGCAGGGGGTGAACCCATGCGGGCGGTATTGGCGCTCTTTGTTGCCACCGTATCCATCTGGGCGCAAGGCACCACTTCGCGCGTGCTGGGCGTCGTCCAGGACCCGACCGGCGCGGCCGTGCCCGGCGCCACCGTACAACTGATCAACGAAGGCACGCGAACCACCTTCACGACGAGGACGTCGGAAACCGGTGCTTACGTTTTCGAAGCGGTCCAATCGGGAAGGTACACGATCACGGTCGAAGCCAGCGGCTTCAAGCGGTTCGTCAGCCGCGGCAATGAGGTGACGATCGGGCAGCCCACCACCGTGAACGTGACGCTGGACATCGGCACGCTGGCCGAGCAGATCGAGGTCAGCGCCAGCTACGAGCTCGTGCAGACCTCCACGTCGGGCAACCTTGGGAATCTGTTCACCGATCGTATGATTCGCGACCTGCCGCTGGTGGGAACGCGCGGACGGAATCCGCTCACGCTGGTGCTGTTGCAGCCTGGGGTGGTCTCGGGCGCGAACACGGGCGGCGGGGTACACGTGCACGGGGCGCGGGATCGGGCCTGGAACTTCACGCTGGACGGAATTGACATCAACGAGACCAGCGCCGGGGGTGCGAATTTCTCGCCCCTGCGGACCAATCCGGATTCGCTGGCGGAATTCCGCGTGATCACCTCGAGTTTCACCGCGGATTACGGACGCAACAGCGGCGGGCAGGTCACGATGATCACGCGCTCGGGTTCGAACGAGTTCCATGGCTCGGGCTTCTGGTTCTACCGCACGCCGCGGCTGAACGCCAACGAGTGGGAGAACAACTTGAACAACGTGGGCAAGCGGCAGTTCGTCCAGCACATCTGGGGCGGCAGCCTGGGCGGACGGATCGTGCCCAACAAAACGTTTTTCTTTGCGAATGTACAACTGCTGCGGGCCCTCCAGACCGGCCTGGTGAACCGCACCGTATACACGGCCGAGGCACGGCGCGGCATTTTGCGCTACGTGCGGGGCGGGCGCAACCGTCCGGCGGGCGTGCCCGACGCCAGCGTGGACGCAGCCGGCAACGTGCTGCCCGGCGTCAACATCGGCACCTACAACGTGGCCACGAGCGATCCCGAGCGCCTGGGGCTGGATCGCACCATCCAGGAGTTGCTCGCGCGGACGCCGCTGCCCAACAATTTCACCGGCGGCGACGGGCTGAATACGGCTCTGTTCACCTTCACGGCAGCGGAGAAGGAAAAACAGTACGACGCGGTGGTGAAAGTGGATCACATCTTCAACGAGCGCAACACGGTCTTCGCCCGTCTGGCTTGGGGACAACAGAACACCTTCTGCGATTCGGCCAACGCGGGCCAGCCGACCTTCCCCAACACGAGCTGCCTCGTCAACACCTACCGCACGCCGTACAACCTGGCCACCAACTGGCGCTGGAACCCGTCGCCCACCGTGACCAACGAACTCGTTTTCGGCTTCAATCGCTTCACCTTCGATTTCCAGATCCCCACCGCCGACCTGGGCAAGGTGACGATCGAGGGCCCGGTGGCGGTGGATGCGGTCTACAGCTTCGGCAACAAACGGCGCCTGCACACCTGGCAGTTGGTGGACAACTTCGCCTGGTTCCGCGGGGCCCACGCGTTCAAGTTCGGCGCCAACCTGCGCTGGCAGCAGCACGTGGACGTGCGCGGCTCGATCGCAGGCCAGAACGCGACGCAGGCGGTGAACTTCTCGACCGCGGTGAATACGGTGGATCCGGCCAGCTTCGGGCTGCCGGCCGACCTGAACGTGACCTTCGACCGCCCGGCTTTCGAAAGCCACATCAATTTCCTGCTGGGCCGGGTGGGCAACATCACGCGCGGCTTTCCTTCCAGGGGTGACCAGTTCATCGAGGGCCTGTATGAGTTCGATGCGCGCTACCCCGAGTACGATTTCTACGTTCAGGACACTTGGAAGGTGCGTCGCAACCTGACAGTGGATCTGGGGCTGCGCTGGGAGGTCAAGCTCGCCCCCCGCAATCCCGAGGACCGCATCACGCGCCCGAACCAGTTGGTGCAGGCCGGCGCCCCGCCCACGCAGACCTTGCGCTGGGTCAAGGGCAGGCTTTTCGAGGATTCCTGGAAGAACCTGGGGCCCTCGGTGGGTGTGGCTTGGGACCCGACGGGCAGCGGCAGGAACGCAGTGCGGCTCAATTACCGCATCGCCTACGACCGGCTGAACACGTTCGTGCTCTCCTCGGCCATCTTCCAGAGCCTGCCGGGGCAGACGCAGGGCGTCAACGACACCAGCTTCGGGCAAGCGGGCGGCCGTCTGGCGAACCTGCCGCGCTTGAAGCCGCCGTCGGTCCGACCGAGCGAGCTGGTGCAGCCCGCGCCGTTCTCCAACAACCTCATGACGGTCGTGGATCCGCAATTCAAGATGCCCCGCACGCACATGTGGAGCCTTTCCATCCAGCGCCAGATCGCGTCCCGGACCGTCCTGGACATCGCCTACATCGGGCGGCGGGCCTACCGGCTGTTCGGAGCCTATGACGCCAACCAGGCCGAGATCTTCCGCAACGGCTTCCTCCAGGCGTTCAACGTGGTCAAGGCAGGGGGCGAGTCCGAGCTGATGAACCGTCTGCTGGCCGCCGACTCGCGGCTGCGCCCGGGCGAAACGGGTTCGCAGATGGTGCGAAGGCTGTTCGCTTCCACGCTCGCGCTGAACTCGGTGGCGGCGCTGGCTTCGTCCATCGCCACCCGCTTGCAGGGCACGCCACCGCGTTCGGTGACCGATCTGTCGGGCATGGGGCCGTTCTTCTTCATCGCCTTCCCGCAGTTCGGCGGCGGCATGCGCGTGATCGACTCGAACGATTTCTCGACCTATCACGCCCTGGAGATTCAGGTGGAGCGCCGTTTCTCGGGCGGACTGCAATATCAGGCCAGCTACACGTGGGCCAAGTCGCTGGACACGCGCTCCTATGACCCGGCCTTCACGGTGGTCTCGACGGCCACCGCGCAAGCGGCTTCCTCGACTCCCTTCGACATCCACAACCGCAAGCTGAACTACGCCCGCTCGGATTTCGATCGCACTCACGTGCTGCAATCGAACTGGAGCTGGGAGCTGCCTGTGGGCCGCCAGCGGCGTTGGGGCCGCCAGCTTCCCGCGGTGGCGGACGCCCTTGTGGGCGGCTGGCAGGTGACAGGCTATCTGCGACTGATGACGGGCCGCCCGTTCACCGTGTACTCGGGCTCGTACACCTTCGGCAGCGTGCAGAACTCTCCGGCCAACTGCTCGGGCTGCTCGCGGAGCATGGGTGCGCTCTTCGATGACGCGGCCTCCGGACTGAAGTGGTACCTGAACGAATCCGAACGCGCCAAGTTCTCCATCCCGGCGCCGGGTGAGTTCGGCAACACGGGGCGGAACTTCCTCGAAGGCCCCGGTTTCTTCAACATGGACCTGGCCGTGCTCAAGCGGTTCGGCCTCGGCCGTGAAGGCTGGCAACTCGAGCTGCGCGGCGATTTCACCAACGTCACCAACAGCCCATCGTTCGGCTTCCCCACCGCGGTCGTCACCTCGACGATCTTCGGGCGCGTGCGGGACAGCGTAGTCAGCGGCTCGCGCAAGATCCAGCTCGGGGCCAAGATCCACTTCTGAGCCCTACGGGACCCGACGGATCGGCTTCAGGCCAGCATGTCGCGCAGGCTGATGCCGACCAAGGCCAGCGTTAGCCCGATCAGGATGACCACGGCCAGCCAGGCGATGGCGTTCTGAAGACGGCTGTTCACCCAGCGACCCATCAGCTCCCGCTTGTTGACCAGCAGGACCATGAAGATCAGCACCAGCGGCAGCAGCACGCCGTTGAGCACCTGCGAGAGGAGGATCATGCGCACCAGCGGGAAGCCAGGTATGAGGATCACGCCCGCGCCGAGCACGATCAGGAGCGTGTAGAGCCAGTAGAAGATCGGCGCTTCGCGGAAGCTCTTGTTCACGCCGGCCTCGAAACCCAGTCCCTCGCAAACGGAGTAGGCGGTCGAAAGCGGCAGGATGGAGGCCGCGAACATGGACGCGTTGAACAGACCGGCGGCGAACAGCGCGAAGGCATAGGGACCGAAAGGCCGCAGGGCCTGCGCTGCGTGGGCGGCATCCTCGATGTCGCGCGGCCCGTGAGCCCAGATGGCGCCCGCGCAAGCCACCACGATGAAGAAGGCGATGACCACCATGGTCACGCAGCCCACGATGACCTCGATCCGCGACTCGGCGTACTCGCGCTCGCTGATGCCCTTCTCGACCACGGAGGCTTGCAGGTAGAACTGCATCCAGGGGGCGATCGAGGTGCCCACCATGCCGATGAGCAGCGTGATGTAGTCGGGATCGAGCATGAGGACCGGCTGCACGCTGCTCGAGATGGCCTGCTGCCAGTCCGGTTCGATCAGCAGCGCGGAGATCACGTAGCAGATGTAGAAGGCGCAGGCGCCCAGGAAGATTTTTTCGACGCTATGGTAGGTGCCCTTGACCACCAGCAGCCAGACCGCCGCGGCTGCTAGCGGCACCGAGACCCAGCGCGGCACCGAAAACAGCTCGAGCGACCCGGCCACCCCCGCGAAGTTGGCCATGACGTTGGTGAAGTTGGTCATGACCAGCAGCGTCATCACCAGGAAGGTGACCCGCAGACCGAACTCCTCGCGGATCAGGTCCGAGAGGCCCTTGCCCGTTACCGCTCCCATGCGGGCGTTCATTTCCTGGGTCACGACCAGCAGGATCGCGATAGGCGCCAGGGTCCAGAGCGCCAGGTAGCCGTATTTTGCGCCCGCCTGCGAATAGGTGAAAATGCCGCCGGCATCGTTGTCCACCATGGCGGTGATGAAGCCGGGGCCGATGACCGTAAAGAAAATCGCGATCTGCCGCCGGATCCGCTTCAGCATGAGCCTCGCCACCCATACGCGCCTCGCTGCTACTGGTTGCGCAGCATCGAAATGATGTCGTCGGCGGTGATGACGCCGCAGAGGCGGCCTTCCTCGTCCACCACCGGTAGATTGAGCAGATTGTACTTGTCGAAGATCTCGTAGACGCGCTCCCGGTGATCGGTCGCTTTCACCCGGATCAGCGGGCCCGAAGCCAGCTCCCGCAGCGGCACGCCGGGAGAGGCAATGAACAGTCGCCCGAGCGGGATCATGCCCTTGAGCGCTCCATCCTGGTCGATCAGAAAGACCGCGCTCAGGGTTTCCAGCAAGTCGGCATTGCCTTGCAACGCCTCGACCGCATCGCGCACCGTCGCGTTCTCGTTGAGGGCCACGTATTCGGTGTTCATCAGGCTGCCCGCCTGGTGCTCGCCGAACTCCAGAAGCTCCCGCACTTCGGCTTTCGGCTCGGCGTCCATCTCCTCGAGGATCTCTTCGGAGGTCTCCTCCTCCAGTTCGGCCAGCGCGTCGGCAGCTTCGTCCGGCGCCATCTCCTCGACGATCTCGGCGGCCTTCTCCGCCTCGAGCGCCTCGAGGATGGAAGCCTGTGTCCTGGGATCCACCTCCGATAGCGCCTCAGCCGCGACCTCGCTGTCAATGGAAGCGATGATGGACTCGCGCTCCTCCGGTCCCAGCTCTTCGACGATGTCGGCCAGATCCGCCGGATGCAGCTTCTCCAGCATCTTGTACGAGATGTTCAGCCGCAACCGCCGCAGCGGATCGGGCTCGATGATGTTGCAGTGCTCCCAGCGGATCGAGTTGGGCGCGATGGGCGTCTGGATGCGGCGGATCCACGGTCGGGGCAGCACCCCTTGCAGAAGGCGGCGCAGGATGCTGCGCAGCCCCACATCCACCTCGAGCACGCGCAGAACCGCGGCGCCGTGCTCTTGCCGGATCTCGAAGGTCACGTCGTTGACCCGCACTACTTTCCGCCCGTCCACGTCCACGATCTGCTGATCGAGCAAATCGCGCCCGATGCGCAGCATGTACTCGTCGTCGTGGTAAGGCGTCAGGCGCTCGTCCTGGAGGTGGATCCCGTCGAGGCCGATCGAGCGGATCTGATCGTAGCGGATGGTGAGCCAGGCCCAACCGCCTCCCACCAGGTAGCGATCCACCCGGGCCGGGTCAAGCACAGGGACGACTGCGGCATCGGCCACACGACCGATCCTTCGACCCCGGAGGTCGTAGACCTTGAGGCCCACCAGCTCGGTGAAGTAAAGTAGTTCTTCCATTGACCGTTCGAGCCCATCGGGCGTGGGCCCCGCCGCAGGAATCTGCGGCCAGAGCTCGCCTCTCTCCCGGCGGACCACCGGAAGCCTGTGCTGCCACGATCCTTCAATATCGCGTAGCAACGATGCCCGTCGCAACCCGCGCGCGCATCGTGCAAGATTCGGCGACCATGCCCCAGCCCTCGCCGAGCAGGAGTGCCGGGCGATGTCCCAGGAACCACTGAAGTCCACTCATCCCGCGCACGCCCGGGCCGTCAAGGAAGCTTCGCAGCACTCCCTACCCCAGCCCGAGCACCGGGCGGATCGGATCTCGAAGCTTTCGGCGGCCGAGTTGGCCGATTTGCTCGGAAACCCGAAGGCCACCCTCTTTGAGAAGGCCAAGGCTTGCCAGCGCCTGGCGGCGATCGGAGGAAAGGAAGCCGTGCCGGCTCTGGCGCCATTGCTAACCGATCCCCAGCTCAGCCACTACGCGCGCTTCGGCTTGGAACCGAATCCCGAACCCGCCGCGGGCGAAGCTCTGCGCGGCGCTCTCCGGAAGGTCCAAGGGCCGCTCCTGGTCGGGGTGATCAACTCGCTCGGCGCCCGCCGGGACGAGCGAGCCGTGGAGGCGCTCGGCCGCCTGCTGGCAAGCCCGGACCCGGAGGTTGCAAAGGCTGCGGCCGCAGCGCTCGGGCGGATCAGCGGCCTGCGCGCCGCCCGCCTGCTCGAAGCCACTCTCGGGCGTCAGCGCGGCACGGTGCGAGAAGCCGTGGCCGCCGCCCTACTGGCTTGCGCCGAAGGCCTGCTGCAGCAAGGCCATCGTCAGCGTGCCCT
>JANXAE010000143.1 GCA_025062235.1 Bryobacteraceae bacterium | reverse complement strand
GAATCAAGTGCCCCCATTCACGCGAGCCAATGGGAAGCAAAACGATCCCGTGATCGGGTATTCGATGAAACGGCGCCCTCGGGCTCTGCGCAACCCCCTATCCGCCTCGCAGCTTGATTGCAACGCCGTGCGAGGAGCTTCGCACACGAAGAAACAGGAGTGACAGGTCTTGACAGGGCAATTCGGAGGGAGCATCACGCCTGCCCACGGCGGGTTGCTGGATCCCGAGCGATGCATCCCGCGAGAGGCCTGCGAGCTCGCCTCCAGGCAGTGCAACGGGATCGCGACCGCATCAGCGTGCACTTCCGCACGTCGAGCTGCGCGAGTACGGTCGGTTTCCCGACTTCCGAGGACAGACGCTCCCGCTGGGCTCCCATCGCTCGGACGGTTCGCTGTGTCCGAAGGCCCCACTCCGAAGGCGGTCTGGAGCAGAGACGGGGATGGTCCGGTTCTCGTTGATCAGGCGCGCTGCATGGGCTGCCGTTTCGGACGGCAGTTCCGCCCCTGCGATGGCTTGCGGTTCCACCCGCGGCTACGGAAGCGGGGCCCCCTTACGACCCCGGCCGCCTGAAGTATCCGACGACGCGGGCCAATCCCGGAAAAGGGTGGGACGACGATCCAGACCGGTTGCGCATCAGTTGAAGAGAGCCCAAAGACACCATCGCCGCGCGTTTCTCCCACTCCAACCAACGCTCAGAAGAACCCCTGCGAGCGCGCCCAGCTCGAGCGCTACACGAGTATTCCGCAATACGAGAAGGAAACTCGCCAGCAATCCCGTCAATGCACGCCCGAGCGGGCCGGGGATCCTAGCGACATGCGCGCGGATACCATCTGCCGGATCGCGCGCGAATTCGCCGCGCAAGGGCCCGCCATCGCAACCCTTCACGAGAGGACCTTGCCCGCCAACTACGCCAACGTCACCCGACTGGCGCACGCCGCCTCGATCCTGAACTTGCTGGCCGGCGCCCTCGTTCGCCCGGGTGGCGCTACTTCCCGTGCACCATCTCGATCCGGAACGCGGACGCCATCCACCCGCCGCCCCGCTATCCGCCAAGACGGGCCGGCTCGCAGACGGCCGCGATCGCCTGCCCTTGGTGGATCGCGGGGGCGCCGGGATCCTTGCGGCCCTTGCCGACGGTATGCTCGACGAGCACCCTGGCATGATCGAGGGCGCTTTCATCCACGTCTCCACCATGCTTTCCTTCCCACAGCCTTTCTGAACGGCAGAGGCGCTGAAGACCGTCGGGCTCGAGTTCGCGGTGGTCATGGATATTCGTTCTCTCCGCAGACGCGACCTGCCGGCCGATATCGTCTTGCCTCCGACTCTTTGCTTGCAGTCCGACGACATCGTGCTACGGGACTTCAATTCCCGTACGCCGCAGATCGTGGCCCGCGTCGGCCTGCTGTTCGAGGCGCACAGCATCGGCTGGGTGGCCATCGAGCAGGGCAAGCGCAAGCGGCCGAGTGCTTCGAGAAACTCAACGGAGAGTTCTTCACGCCGGCTGAGGTGTTGGACCAGAAGTTGCGCCGCACCTGCCTGGACGGGAATTTCGCTGACTTCCGCCTCCGCGGCACTTGCACCCGCGAGGACTCTTTCACGCCCTGCATCAGCTCCGCCATGGTTTCGGGCAAGCGCCAGATCTACGTCCCCGCGTTCGCCGGCGACCGGTACGATCCTTTGCCCACGTGGCGCCTGAGGCGCGAGCAGCCGGGAGCGCAGCATCCCTGCTGCCTCGTCACCTGCATACCGGCGGTGCATCGCCGCAACACGACCGACAACGAACCCTCCCTCGACGGGATCATGGCCACCAATCACGCCATCCTGAATCCTTTGGCTGGCTGCGCGCCCTGGCATCCGCGAGGGACAGACGGTGCGGGCACGCTCTCGCGTGGCGCCGGGCAGCCAGCCACCCGAGCGAGCTCGTGCGCCCGACTGCATCATGGTGACCCTCGGCTTCGGCCACCGCTTCCGCCTGCTCATGCCGGCGGGCGGCAAGTGCGCGCGCCATGGCGACTTGATTCCGCCGCTGACGATCGAGCCGGGATGTCGGGCACGGGAAACTTCGGCGCCTGGGACTGCATCATGGACTTCACTCTCGCCATCGAACCTCTCGGCACATGACGAGGGCCACGGAAAGGAGGCGCCGTGGTGGGCCTTTGCCGCGCGCGCATTGCTGGGGTCGCCCCGCAAGCGCTGCGCGAAGCGGTCGCGACCCAGCCGCCTCCGAGCGGCTTGCCCGATCCCGCAAAGCTCGGCGCCGCAATGGAAGGCGACCCGCTCGAACTGGTACGCGAATACGTCCGGCTGTTCCTGCATCTCGACCGTGCCCCCCTGCCCGCCGTGGCAACCCGTCTGGGTGCCGGAGCCGCGGTTGAACGGCGAGCCGCATCGGCGAGCGCTCGAACAATACCCGCACGCTCGCGTCGGAGCGCAGGCTTTCTGCGGACCGGCCGATCAGTCTGGGCTGCTGGCTGCCATTTGGGTAGAATGGGTGCTCGAAGACGCCGGGGTGGGGGATCGCGCAGCCTTCGTCAACGACCAACTGGTCCGGATGGAGAAGTTCGCCGCAGCCATCGCAGAGCGCGCCCGCCATCCGTTCTTTCGATCCTTGGCCACCGTCATCGGCGAGCCGGTCGGGTCGGCCCGCCCCTGACAAAAGCGCCGGGCCTGCGCGCGCCCGCCCGAACGCGCCCCGGATTCGCGGGAGCGCCCCTGGCTGACCGCTCTCGCTTCGGGCTAGAATTCGGCGAGGAGAACGCTCGTGTGGGTGATCGAACCCATAATGACGTTTCTGTTAGTCCAGGCGCAAGGCCGGACAGTGGTCGTGCGTCCGGTGGAGATTCAAGACGTACTGGTGAACCCGGGCATGGGCATCCAGACCTTCCAGCGCTTCCGGGGCGATCCCATGTATCCCGGTTCGCGTTGGTCCGAAGTGGGCCCGGAGGGCCCGACCCAGCCGGCGCCGCAACCGCCGGACTTCCCTGACAGCTCGGTGGCCTACTGCCGCTGGTTCTGGTGGCAGATCGAGCCGGAACCGGGCAAGTACCGCTGGGAGATCCTCGACGCGGCGCTCGAGACGGCGCGGCAACGCGGCCAGACGCTCGACATCCGACTGATGCCTTACGATCAAAGCAACCCGCTGCCCGAGTGGTACCGGCGTTCCGGCGCCCGGCGGGCCAACAAGCCCGAAGATCCCGACGGCAAGATCTGGTCGCCCGACGCCAACGACCCGCTTTACCTCAAGCACTGGGGTGCGCTGGTGCGCGCGGCGGGAGCGCGCTACGACGGTCATCCCTACTTGAACAGCGTGGACATTTCGACCGTGGGGTATTGGGGCGAGGGTTGGGGTCCCTACCTACCCGAATGGCCCGTGCAGCAGGCGCTCATTGACGTCTATTTCGAGGCCTTTCGCCGCACTCCCCTGCTGATGAATTTCGATGAACCCCGCGCGCTGGCCTACGGAGTCGGCCGCGGCGCCGGCTGGCGTCTGGATTGCTGGGGCGATCTCGGCGGCCGCGGTAAAGGTTTCATGCACATGCTGGATCTTTACCCGCAGCAGGTGGTCCGCACCGGCATCCAGGATGCATGGCAGCGCAGCCCGGTCTCGCTCGAAACATGCGGCACTCCGCTTTCCTGGAAGTCCTGGGGGTACACCGAGCGCGAAGTCCGCTACTCGATCGAGCAGGCCCTGCGCTGGCACGCTTCCACGATCAACATCAAGTCCACCGCCATCCCGGCCGAGTGGAAACCGCTGTTCGATGAGTTCCAGAAGAAGCTCGGCTATCGGTTCGTCTTGCGCAAGCTGGAGTACCCGAGCGCGGCCCGCCGCGGCCACATGATGCCGGTCAGCATGTGGTGGCTGAACGCAGGTGTGGCACCTGTCTACCGCGAGTACTGGCTCGCGCTCGAACTGCGCTCGGCAAGTCACGCCGAACGGATCCGTCTGCCGGTGGACGTTCGCAAGTGGCTGCCCGGCGACGCCGTCTACGACGGTTCGGTTTACGTGCCGGACACCCTCGAGCCGGGTTCGTACCGGCTTCGGATCGCTCTGCTCGACCCGCGCACCGGACAGCCGGCCATCCGCCTGGCGATCGAAGGCCGTCAGGCCGACGGCTGGTACGACATGGGCGCGATCCAAGTTCTGCCTTGAAGGAGAACTCCCAGAAGGAGAACTCCCATGCCGGCTATGAGACGACGCGAGTTCCTCCTGAGCCCTGCCGCGGCGACGCTCCGCATCGGCGCAGGGGAAAGGCTTCGGCTAGGACTGGACAGTTACTCGATCCGCGATCTGGGCTGGAAGGCCACGCGGCTGCTCGAATACGCAGCCTCGCTCGAACTGGATGCTCTCCAGATCGCGATCCCGGGCGAGCTCGAAAGCCAGGAGCCCGCTTACCTGCACAAGCTGAGGAACGAAGCCGCGCGATCGGGCATTTATTTGGACACCGCCGCCGGTTGCATCTGTCCGGCCTCGGCAGCCTACAATCCCCTGGCCGGCGATCCCGTCCAGTACCTGCTGCGTTGCTTGCGTCTGAGCCGGGAATTGGGCGCACCCGTCATGCGTTGCTTCGTCGGCGGCCCGGACGACCGGCGAAGCGGCCGCCCCATCGAAGCGCTCATCGAGGCCACACTCAAGGTCCTGCGATCTGCGCGCCAGCAAGCGCTGGAAATGGGAGTGAAGGTCGCCATCGAGAACCACGGCGAAATGCAATCCCAGGAGTTGAAGACCCTGGTCGAGGAGGCCGGGCGCGACTGGGTGGGCGTGTGCCTCGACACTGGCAACCCTTTCCACGTGTTGGAGGATCCGTTGCAAACCTACGAGATCCTGGGACCGTTCACCCTCACCACGCACGTGCGCGACTCGGTCGTCTGGGAACACGCGCGCGGGGCTGCGTTCCAATGGGTGGCGCTCGGGGACGGCTGCCTCGATCTGCGCGCGCTGATGCAGGCGCACGCGCAACTGTGCCCCCGAGCGCCAGTGCAACTGGAGATCATCACCGGTCGTCCGCCGTACATCCTGCCTTACTGGGAGCAGGAGTTCTGGAAATTCTTCCCCCGCGTACGCGCGGCCGACTTCGTCCGCTTCGTTCAGTTGGCGCGGCGGGGCTACCCCTTCCAAGGAGCGATGATGATCGGCGGGTCCGGCCCGCAACCGCCCGAATTCCAAGCCGCCCTTCGCCGTCAGCAGCAGTACGATTTCGAACGCAGCGTCACGTACGCGAGGACAAGGCTCGGCTTAGGCTTGCGCGAGCGCAGCCGGACATGAGACCGGCGGCACGGCTGCAAGACCCGACCCACATCGAGAGTCGGCCGCCGCAGGTGGCGGAGGAATCCTTCAGGCCGGCGGGCGCGCCCACCACGCGCCGCGGTGCGAACAACGTGCGCGCGAGCCGCTCAACCGCCCTGCGGTTGCTGGCGCCGGGAGAAAGTCTGGGGATCCAGACGGAGCACAGCAGACCCATGGGTGCCGGACCGCCCAGCGCCTCCTGCGCGCCGGCCAGAAAGGTCCCCGCCCCGCCTTGGAGCTGGCACAGTTGGCGACGGTCTGCGAGCCGGCCGACGAAGCCATGCTGTCGGGCAACGCGCGCCGACTCCTGGCTGCCGCAGCCCAGCCTCGGGCGGGACTCTTGGGACCGAAAGGTGGCTCCCGAATTCCCGCTGTGTAGGCCCGGCTGCCCGGGCCCGGCCTGGGATGGAAGAGATCCTCGGACGGCATGGCGGAAATGCAAAGGGTTGTTCAAAGGTTCGCGAGCCCGACGTGCAATCGGCGGCCGATCGTTCGCTCGTTCGGGATCCTAGCTGTCGGGTGAGTGGCCACTTATACGGCGCGAGCTCGCCTGCCGAGCCCCGGCCTCGCTGGCGATGCCGGCGCTGGCGCCCTTTTCGCCATGACGTAGAACCGGTCGGCGGCCTTGTCATTGCGCCGAAAGCTCACGTCGTCGGCCGCTGTCGCCGGTGGCTCGTTTTTCGCCTGCGCGTTCCGCCGGTCGGGTCACCTCCAGGGCCGATACTTATCGCAATGCGTCGGATGGCGGGCCGGTCGCTGGCGTACCCCCTCGTGCGCAGGTCCCTCGCAGGAGACCCGCGTCAGGCTCAACCGGATCGTGCCTCGCCTCGCGATCGCCGATTCCTCACATGTCGGCCAACGCCGCCACCAACGCCCCTTTCGCCGGCGCGTGCAGCGGGTCTGCCGCCAGCCGGATCTCGGAGACGCGCAGCGGGAAGTCAGTCTGGCGCAATGCGTGCTCGAAGCGATCGCGGAAGCCAGGCACGAGCGCGGTGCCCCCGGCGAGGACCAGTGGCAAAGGTCGGTTCAACCGCGGCAGAGCACGCTGTTGCTCGAAGGCCTCCTGCATCGCTTCGATCACGCCCCGGATCAGATCGTCGTAGAAGACGCGCAGGGCCTGTCGCAGCTTGCCTGGCAAACGGTCACTGGACAGGCCATTGAGCGAGAAGTACTGCTCCTTGAGCACGCGCACTCGGGTAGCAACCTCGCCCGCGGCGGCAGCTGCGCCCGCGTCCACGTGATCGCCCGCTTTGGGGAGACTGAAGCTGACCACGGGAACCGACAGATAAGCCAGGCAAACGTTGGTCAGTCCCGCGCCGAGGCTGACGCCGATGCCGGTGTAGTTGAAATCGGCGAGCTCGGCGAAGATGACCGCCAGGCCCTCCTCCAGACTGCGCACTTCGAACCCCAGCTCCTCGAGCATCTGGGCCAACGCCACCCGGTGGAACTTGAAGGCATCCGGCGATCCCACCGGCGGCGCCGGGATGCTGTAACAGAGCTTCGACCCCTTCCTTTCGAGCCCGCCCGTCAGCAGTTCCACGATCGCGCGGACGACGCTCAACCCCTCGGGCTCCTCCGGGTTCAGCGCACCCTCGAGCATGGGGCGGCGAGTCTCGGTGTGGAGCAGGTCGGCGAAGCGCTCACTGGCGTCCCCGAAGACCAGGATCTGTCCGTCGCTGCGAGCATGGGGGATGCGCTCTTTCTCGAGCACCTCGCAGGTCAGCTTCGACCAAGGGATACTGACAAAGGCGTTCAGTTGCGAGTCGAACTGGTACTCCTCGCCGCTGCGTCGTGCCAGGACGATGCGGCTGGTGCCCACATCGAGGCCGAATCTGTTGCGCCCTTCTTGACTCATCAGCACCTCGCTCCTAGATGTCGTGGTGCGCGCGCGCCGCCTCGCGGTAGCGCTGCTGGAGCTGCCCGCGCAGTTGCTCGAGCGGCTGGCCGCTC
>JANXAE010000142.1 GCA_025062235.1 Bryobacteraceae bacterium | reverse complement strand
GGGGTGGGTGAGATCTTCATGCACGGGAGGCACAGGCGACGCTGACCGGGGGCCTATGGCATCGTGCCGCAGGCGGCCGGGGCTTGATCGGCTGGCGCGGGCGCGTTTATACTGGCAATTTCCCGGCCGGCGCCGGGAGACCGCCATGGATCGAGCATCCAAAGATGAACTTGATCTTTCGGCGCCGCAGCGAGAGGCGGCCATGTTCTACGGGCTGTTCTTGCGCGGTCATCCGGCCGAGGTCTTGCGGCAGGATATTGACGTCCCGCGCAAGCTGCTGGAGAAATGGATGCGCTCGCCGGATTACGAGCCTGCCTTCCGCCGCCGGCTGGAGCGCATCTACCGCTATCGCAAGCAGGTGCTGGCTATCTTCGACGAGTTGGTGGGCAGCGAGCGGCAGCGCGCCCCCCTCCAGTGAATTCGCGCTGCGCGGCGGCAGCCGGCCTGCGCCGCGCAGCCAGCTTTCCCGTCCCCGGACAACCGCGGTGGGGACCCTCGTGGCCGGAGGCTTGCCATGAAGACCACAGTGCAGAAGCACGAGCTGCTTTCCGTGCCGGTTCAGCCTTTCGATCCGGACGGGGTCAGGGGCTTTTCCGACCTGCTGGAGCGCATGAGCCATACTGCCTTCCAAGGCCGGCAGCTCGGCGAGGCGTATCGGGTCTGGAAGAAAATGCTCGCCACCGACTGCATCATCATGATGGGCCTCGCCGGCGCCATGGTGCCCGCCGGGATGCGCCGCCTGGTGGTCGAAATGATCCGGCACCGCTTGATTGACTGCCTGGTCTCGACCGGCGCCAACCTCTTCCACGACCTGCACGAAACCTTGGGGCACCACCACTACCAGGGCTCGCCTTACGTGGACGACGTGGCGCTGGCGGAGAACATGGTGGACCGAATGTACGACGTCTTCGCGGACGAAGACGAATTTCGCGCGCACGACCGTTTCCTCGGCGAGTTCGCGGCCAGCCTGGACCAGTCGCGCCCCTACACCACGCGCGAATTTCTCTACCTGCTCGGCCAGCGTCTGGCGGGCGCAGCCCGCCAGGAAGGCATTCTCACCGCCGCGGCCAAGGCCGGCGTGCCCGTCTACTGCCCGGCCCTCGGGGACAGCTCGATCGGCATCGGCATCGCCGCGCACCGGCATACCCACGGCAACCGGCTCATGTTCGACATCATCGGCGACGTGTTGGAGACCGCCTATCTGGCCAACGCCGCCACGACGGGCGTGATCTACTTCGGCGGGGGCACGCCCAAGAACTTCATCCAGCAGACCGAGGTCACCCTGCTCAACATGAGCGAAAAGGCCGAGGGGCACAAGTACGCCCTCCAGATCGTCACCGATGCGCCGCACTGGGGAGGCCTCTCCGGCTGCACGTTCCAAGAGGCGCAGAGCTGGGGGAAGGTGGCGCCCGATGCCCATATGGTCACCTGCCACTGCGATTCCACTATCGCCATGCCGTTGCTGGTCACGGCGTTGCTCGAGCAACAGGATCTGATCGCACGCCGGCGGCCGCCGCGCTTCGATGTCAGCGGTCCCAGACTCGAGCTGGTGCTACCCTGGAAGAGCGGGAGCTGAGAGCCTGGGGGAACGGGTGGTGAGCGGGGGCGAGTCAGCACAGCCAGGCTGCAATTTCGCCCTTTACGCCTTCCGTTTTCATTTCCGAGCCTGCGACAGTGTGTTCTTCCCTTCCGGCAAGGCTGGCAATATCGTTCGCGGCGCTTTCGGTGTGCTCTTACGCAAGCTGACGTGCGTGCCGGAGTGCACGGACGCCCGCACCTGTCCCCGGCGGTTCAGTTGTCCCTACGCGCGGATGTTCGAGCCGCACGCCATCGGCCACGGGCCCAGCGGGTTCGCCGATCCCCCCAGGCCCTTCGTTTTCCGCGCGGCGCATCTGGATGGCTGTCGTGTGCCCGCCGGAAGCCGCTTCCACTTCGACGTGCACGTCTTCGACGTGCGGAATCCCGCCCCCCAATATTTCGCACTGGCCTTTGCGCAACTGGCGCGCGAGGGCTTGGGGCCGGGACGCGGGCGCGCAGAGCTGCTGCGCGTCGAACAGCTCGGCAGGGACCGCCAGCCGGCGGCCGTGGTTTTCCAGGGCGCGGGTTTCGCTGATCCCGACCTGGCTCCGCCGATCGTGATCGGGCTGCGCCCGGCGCCCAAGCCGGTGCGACGCGTGCGGATCCGCTTCCTGACGCCAACGGAGCTCAAGGCGGCGGGGGAGTTGGCGCTGCGGCCGGAATTCGCCATCCTGTTCGCCCGCATCCGCGACCGGCTGAGCGCACTGCGAACGTTCTACGGGGCGGGCCCGCTCGCGATGGATTTCCGCGGCATGGGGCAGCGTGCTGGCCGGGTCGCGCTGGGGCGCACCGCCCTGCGATGGAGCGAGACGTCGCGACGCTCGGGTCGCACCGGCCAGCAGCATCCCTTCGGCGGCTTCACCGGAGAGGTGGAGTACGAGGGCGAACTGGCCGAGTTCCTGCCCTTTCTGGAGGCCGCGCAGTGGACCGGGGTGGGGCGGCAAGCGGTCTGGGGCAAGGGCGAAATCAGCGTCGCGGTGGCCGCTTGAGAGCGGGCTCAGATTCCCAACTTGCGCGGCAGCGCCAGACTCAGCCAGGGCAAGTAGGTGATCAGGAGCACGCCGAGCAGCAGGATGATCAGAAAGGGCAGCGTGTAACGGTACACGCGGGCGAGCGGTTGATCGAAGCGGTAAGCGGAAAGGAACAGGTTCATGCCCACCGGAGGCGTCAGGTAGCCGAGCTGGAGGTTGGCGAGGAAAATGATGCCCAGATGCACGGGATCCACGCCGTAGGCCCGGCCCATGGGCGCGATCAGCGGCACGACGACCAGGATGGCCGAGTAAATGTCGAGCAGACAGCCCACGATCAGCAGGAAGACGTTCAAGACCAACAGGAACAGCCAGGGCGAGGCGATCTGCGTCTTCACCCAAGCGAGCGCGCGCAACGGCACCTCGGCGTCAATCAGATAGTTCGTGAATCCCAGCGCGACGCCGAGGATGAGCAGGACGCCGCCCACCAGCGTCGTGCATTCGGCAGCGATGCGCGGCACATCGGCGCGGAGCTTCAGGTCGCGGTAAAGGAACGCCTCCACGAGGAACGCATACAGGACGGTCAGCGCGGCGGCTTCGACCAGCGTGGCGAAACCACCGAAGATTCCCGCCAGCACGACCACGGGCAACAGCAGCTCCCACTTCGCCTCCCAGACCGCGCTCGCCAGCTCGCGGGCGTTGAACCGCACCCGCTCGACGCCTCCTGCTTTGCCCTGCCACATGCACCACAGCGCCACCATCGCGACCAGCAACGTGCCCGGCAGCAAGCCACCGAGAAAGAGCCGATCAATGGGAGTGTGCGCGTACACGCCGTAGAGAATGACGGGGAGGCTAGGCGGGAAGAGCAGGCCGATGGAGCCTGCCGCCGTGACCAGCCCCAGCGAAAAGTTCTCCGGGAACCGGGAGCGCAGCAGCACGGGCAGCAGGAGTCCGCCCAGCGAAAGGATGGTGACGCCGCTGGCGCCCGTGAACGAGGTGAAGAAGGCGAAAACCAGCGTGGTGAGGATGGCCGGGCCGCCCGGCATCCACCCCACCAGTGCCCGGAAGACGCGCACCAGCCGCTGACTCGCTCCCCCTTCCGCCAGCAGGTAGCCGCCGAGGGTGAACAAGGGGATGGAGGGCAGCAGCGGGGAGGCTGCCAGACGGTAGGCCTCTACCGTGACGGCGGCCGGAGGCGAACCTTGCGCCCAGAAGAAGACCAGCGCCAGGCCGCCCAGCGCGGCGAAAATGGGCAGACCGAGCAAGGTCGCTGCGAGGATGAGCGCCACCGCGGGCGTAACCAGCCGAGCGGGTTCTTCCCAAGCGATCAGGGCGGGCAGCGCCGCAAGCGGAACGCCCAATGCCGTCAGAAGTCGCCCCAGCCAGCCCGGCGAGGCATGCCGGACCACGCGCCAAGCGACTGCGGCGAAGCCCAGCGGCATCGCCGCCACCACCGGCCAGCTCGGCAAGCCGGGCAGCAGCATGGTCCCTGCCTCGCGCTCGGCGCGGACCACGTCGAGGCTTGCCCACGCGAGCGCTACGCTCACCGCAACGGTCAAAGCGCCCGTGGCAATGCGAACGGCGGCGCGCACGCGGCTCGGCAGGAAGCTCACCGTGGAGAGCGCCAGCAGGCGGTCGGCGTGTGCGGCCAAGGCGGCACCCAGGAAGGCCACGCACAGCGTCAGGTGTTGCACGATGGGCGCAGCACCGGGCACGCCGCGTCCGAACAACCAGCGCGAGAGGATTTCGGCCAGCGGCAGCACCGTCATCATGGCCAGCGCCAACAGGGCCAGCCACGTCTCCGCCCGCGGCCCGCGGCGCACCTCGGCTACGGCCCTCATGAGGCCTTCTTCGCCCGTTGGGCGCGGAACTCGTCCCGCAGCCGCCGGACTTCATCGAACAGTTCGGCGGGTACGAGCCGCCCGCGGAGTTTCGGGTAAGCCTCTTCGACCTCGCGCCGCCATTCGGCCATCGTGGCTGCATCGAGGGTGATGACGTTGAGCCCGCGCTTCTTCATCTCCAGGACCGCATCGTCGCCGAGCTTGCGGATCTCGCCGCGCAGCCGCAGACCGGCGCTCCGCGCCGCCTCGAGCAGGGCCGGGCGCAGCGAATCGGGGATGCGCTCCCAGGTTTTCTTGCTGACGATGGTTCCGCCCACCAGAGGCGCCCACTTCAGGTCAATCATGTTGCGCGCCAGGCCGAACCACTGGTTCAGCATCGCCAGCAACGGCGGCACGTCGAAAGCCTCGATGAGGCCGGTTTGCAAGGCCGGCATCATGTCGGTGGTGGCGAGCGGCACCGGGCGGAATCCCGCCGATTGGTAGAGTTCGAGCGCTTCGGCGTCGCCGGCCATGGTGAACAGCTTCATCTTGCGGATGTCGTCCAGTCGCCGCGCAGGGGTCTTGGTGAAGAAGTGCACCCAGCCGGCGTCGCCCCAGTTCAGCACCACGTAGCCTTTCTCGTCCAGGAGCTTTTCCAGCCGGGGCGCGATGCGGTCCCTCACGTAGTCGAGTTCTTCGTAGGACTCGATCATCATGGGGATCTGCAAGCAGGCCACGGCGGGCTCCAGCCGGGAAAGGCCCGATCCGGAGATGGCCACGGCCTGGAGTTGGCCGATCCGCATCTTGGTGATCATGTCGGGCTCATCGCCGAGCACGCCGCCCGGATAAATGCGCAAGGTGACCTTGCCTGCGGAGATCTTCTGCCACTGCTGTCCCATCTGCTGGAGGATCTGGTGCCAGGGCGATCCCTCGGGGGCCACCGTTCCCATCTTCACCAGCAGGGTCTGCGCGGCTGCCGGGGACACCGTCAAGCAAAGCAGCAGCGCGAAACGGATCATGGTTGCGGAGACTCCTTCGGTCCGGGTTCTTCCTCCAGGAAGAGCTCGTCGGCGCGCGCCATCAGCCCGCGCGCGCGGCTCTGGGCCCAAAAAATTCTCAAACCAAACAGCGGACGTCTGTCCGGATCCACGGCCAGCGCCCGCTCGAGCAGCTCGCGGAACTCCCTGCGATTCTGCCGGCGCACGCTGACCGCTTCCGCATAGGCCACGAAGACGCTGGCCCGTTCGTCGCGGCTGAGCTGGCGGGCTCGTTCGAAATGGCGGCGGATGCGTTCGAAATCCGGAGGTCCGCCGGGACGGCTGGCGGCGAAGACGAGCTGGAACTCGTGAAGGCTGCCTTCCTGCCAGCTTTCGTCCAGTTCCAAGGCACGCGCCAGCAGGGCCTCGACCTCGGGCAGGCGCGCCAGCATCGCGGCGTCGCCGCGGGAGACCGAGATGGCGAGGCCCAGGGCCGCCGCGTTCCAGTAAAGCAGCGGCACGTCCCGGCGTCGGATGCGCGCGAGGGCGCCGGCAGGATCCTGTTCGAGTCGCTGAGTGATGCCGGGATACGCCAGATCGAGCGCGCGCAACCCGTAGCTGCGAGCCCGCAGGTACAGGCGCCTGGCCCTGACCCGCAGCCGTTCGGCGCGCTCGACGTCCTCGGGCGCCACGCGGTCAGCTTCCTGGTGGACGTAAGCGTACGAGTAGAGCGTGAAGCCGCGGCATGCCGCCAGCAGCAGCCCCCGGTGGCGCGGCGATTCGGCCAGCAGACTCTCGATCAGTTTCAGACCGAAGGGCAGGGCTTCCCCGACGAGCTCGAGGTCGTCGTCGCTTTCGAAGGTGCTTCCGCCCGCGGCCAGCGCATCGCCAATTCGGTTGACGGCGAAGCGACGCACCGAGCATCCGGCCAGGCTCATCACGAGCACGACCGAAATCGCCAGCACGCGCGACGGCACGGCGATAACAAGCATAGCAGAGCACGCCACCGCTGACGTGGGACGCTGCCGGGGACCATCTCGCTTGGAGCCGGCCGGTGATAGAATCGAACTCGCGCCGGAACGAGAGTCGGGTGCGAAGGGGTCGAAGCCATGAGAAACCCGGGCTGGATAGGCGAATTCCTTTTGCTCGGTGCCCTGCTGGTTTGGGCCCAGGACCCGCGCGGGGCGATCACGGGTAGCGTGGTGGACGCAACCAACGCCGTGATTCCCGGCGTGCTGGTCCGCGCCACCAACGTGGAGACCGGGGTTTCCGCCTCGGCGACCAGCAACGCTGCGGGAAACTACCACATCCCGTTCTTGCCGCCCGGGACCTACCGGGTGACCGCTGAGTTGACCGGATTCAAGCGCTTCGTGCGCGAAGGAGTGGAAGTCCGGGTGGGCGAGACCGTGGGTCTGACCATCCAGATGGAGCTCGGCGCGGTGACCGAGACCGTCGAGGTCAAGGAAACCACGCCGCTGCTCGATACCACGGCCGCATCCTTGGGGCAGGTTTTCGACCAGCGTCGGATTCTGGAGCTCCCCCAGCGGGGCTACAACCCCATGGAGCTCACCCTGCTGACGCCCGGCGTGGTCAACACCACCAACATGCGGCTGCGCAAGGCCATGGCTCCGGAGGCCACCTCGCAGATCATGGCCGACGGCGCCGGGCAGTACAACAACGAGTTCCAGATTGACGGCATCACGAACATGTCCACCGATCGCGGCCGGGGCTACTCGCGCATCGCCTTCAGCCCGCCTATCGGGGCCGTGCGCGAATTCAACATGCAGACCACTTCCTACGACGCCAGCGTCGGGCGGACGATGGGTGCGGTCATCAACGTCAGCACCAATAGCGGCACCAACGAGCTGCGTGGCGAGCTGCACTACGTGCTGCGCCACAGCTCGCTCGATGCGCCCAACTTCTTCAA
>JANXAE010000141.1 GCA_025062235.1 Bryobacteraceae bacterium | reverse complement strand
CCTCATAGACCGCGAGGGCCGCATCGCCAGCGTCCACGTGGGCCTGGTCAGCAAGAGCCGTTATGAAAGGGACCTCGCCCAGTTGTTGGGCCTCGAGCAGGATAGCGCGGGCGACGCTGTTCAGCCTTCTCCTGCTGCCTTGGCTGCGGGCCCAGGATAACCAGCCCCTCCGCGTCGCTCCCTTGGGCAAGTTGCGTGTCGCCAGGGGCGAGCGGGCCGAGTTCCCCCTCCGGATCGAGCTCAAGGCCGGCTACCACGTCAAGAGCCACCTTCCGGGCGAAGCCACTTTCGTCCCCCTGCGGCTCACCTGGGAGAAAAGGCCGTTCCGCGTGGTCGAAGTGCGCTACCCGAAGCCTTCGCTCCGACGGTACGCCTTCAGCGATCGCCCCCTCTCGGTGCTCAGCGGCGCCTTCGAAATCGCCACCGTCCTCGAAGCGCCGCGCGACGCCCCCCGCGGGCCAGGCGTTCTGCTCGGCTGGCTCCGCTTCCAGGCTTGCACGGCCGCGCTTTGCCTGCCACCCCGTACCCTGGAAGTACGGCTGCCTTACGAGATTCGCTGAAGTGCGTCGCCTGGTCATTCGTCCCGGTGGCATCGGCGATTGCCTGCTGGCCCTGCCGGCGATCGAAGCTCTCCGCTGCGACTATCTCGAGGTCTGGGTCGCGCGCCAGAATGTACCGCTCGTGCGCTTCGCCCACCGCGTCCAAGCCATCCAGGATACGGGTCTCGACTGGCTGGGATTGCCCGATCGCGAGCCGCCCGCGCCCGTGATCGAGCGGCTGGGCGCTTTCGATTCCATCGTGTCCTGGTACGGCACCAACCGGGCGGATTTCCGCGAGGCGGTCGCGCGATTCCGGCTGCCGTTTCAGTTCCTGGAAGCCCTCCCTGCCGCGCCGGGTATCCATGCGGCCGACTTTTTCCTGCGGCAGGTCGGACGCGCGGATCTGGCCGGCTTCCCGCAACTGGACTGCCCGCGCTGGGACGGCGGCTTCGCTGTGATCCATCCGTTCTCGGGGAGCCCGCGCAAGAACTGGCCGCTTGAAAACTTCCACGCGCTCGCTCGCTGGCTCGGGCACCGATTGCCCGTCCGCTGGTGCGCGGGGCCCGAGGAGCCCCTTGAAGGCGCAGTGCGCTTCGAGAACCTTTACGAGCTGGCCTGCTGGCTGGCGGGCGCAAGCATCTACATCGGAAACGATTCGGGCATCACGCATCTGGCTGCGGCGGCCGGAGCGCCCGTCGTGGCGATTTTCCTGGCCACCGACCCCACAGTCTGGGCCCCGCGCGGAGCGCGCGTGCGCGTGGTGGAAGGCGGAGCGATCGAGGACGTGATGGCCGCCGTCGTCTCGCTGCTCGCTTCGGAAAGACCACACGGTTGAAACTTGCGGCGCGAGCCGGCGCGCCCTCCCTCAGCGCTTGAACCCCAGGCCGACGACGATCAGCCCGAGCTCGCGATGATCGCCAGGCACGCGAAACGTGCGGTCCAACTCGATCACCAGCCGGGCCGTCGGACCGCCCGGCTTCACCGGCCGGGAAAGGATGCTGTGCAGCCCCGGCCCAGGCAATGTCGCCTCGAGCACGGTGAGGCCGTCGAGCTGGAGCCGCAGGCGGCGCGCGGGAGCATGCTGCGGTACGAACAGCCGGACTTCCACCGGTGCAGCCCCAACCGGCGAGCGTAGCAGCACGACGGCTCGGCCCCCCATCCATCGGAACCTTCCCTCTTCCAGCTCGTAGAGCCCGCTTACGATCTGATGCTCGGCTGCGGGGGAGTTCACCGGCAAGTACTCGAGTTCCGGCGTGCGCTCGACGATCAGCTCCGCGCGCACCGCGTCCAGCGGATCCCAGCGCCAGTCGAACGGTCGCAGCCCGAAGGTAGCCGAGGACCAGGCCGAGCGCGCCCCGAGCCCGATCAATCGGAGCGGCAGCGAAGCGCGGATCGTCCGCTCGGCCAGCACGACCGGCGCCCCGCCACCGGTGGTGAACCGGATGGGGTAAGCCAGACGGCTGCTCACCACGATCTCACCCGGCTGGACGGCCTGCCCTCGCACGAGCGGCAGCCCGCCCTCGGCTTCCAGATAGAACCTCAGGCCCCATTCGCCGTTGATCCACACCCGGCGCGTGCGGCACTCGGGCGCGAGCGTGCGTGCGAACTCGCGGTAGCCTTCCCAATGCTCGTAATTGACGCGCGCCAGAGCCAGCCCGAGCGCGACCTGGCAGGCAAGTCCAGCCCACAACCAATGCGGCTTCGCCTCGAGCCTCCGCGCCGTGAGCAAGGCGACCGGGGCCGCCATCGGCAGCAGGTAGCGCGCGGATCCCGCGAAGAACAGAACGAGAGCGGCGGCGAAAAAGCCGGCCGCCCACAGGGCGAGAAACCTCTGGTCTGCATCGCGCGCGCGAGCGATGAGCCGGACCAGACAAGACAGCACGAGCACCCCCACGGCGAACGGGAACCAGAACAGTGGGTGCGAGTCGAGCGCCGCCCCTCCAAGCGCTGCCAACCCTGCGATCAGCCAGCCCGTTCGTCCGCCGCCAAACGCCCCCAGCGCCAGCAGGGGGAACACCAGCCACCCCAGATGCGCCGTCAGCGCCGCCGCGTTGGCCAACTTTCGCTCGAGCGTCTGCAATCCGTAGGTCCGGAAAAAGCCCGCAAGGATCGCTGCTGGCAAAGAGCCCGTGGTCAGGCGCTCGAAGAGCTGCCAGGCCGCAATCACGGCAGGCGCTGTCGCCAGCGCGAGCCAACCCAAACGCCACGCTCTCGCTCGTTGCCACAGATACGCCGCGAGGATGGGCGCGAGCAGAACCGCCTGGTATGCTGTCAGCGCGGCCAGCGCCATGGCGATCACCGCCGCGCCCAACCGCCAGCCCGAAGGCTCGTCCACCGCGCGCACGAACAACGCGGTCGCGGCCAGCCAGAACGCCATCAGCGGCACGTCCGCTTCGAGCGAGTTCCCGTTGACCAGGAAGGCGGGCGCCGCCAGCGTCAGCAGGGTGGCCAACAGGGGCTGCGAAGAAAAGCGCCGCGCCAGAGACCAGGCGGCTGCCGCCGCGATCGCGGAGAACACGAGGTAAGAGGCATGGTAGGGGGCCTCGTAGATCTCGCCCATCAGGGCGAGCAGCAGGGCCAAGAACCAGGCGTTGAAGGGCGGATGCGGGTGGCCTTGCATTTCGACCACCTGCCCGAGGAAAACGTAGCGGGCGTGCGTGGGATGCAGCGGGTCCATCTGCGCGTGCTGAGCGCCCGCCAGGTAGTAGATGTCGTCGCCCTGGATGGCGTGATCGAGGAAGGGCAGGCGTAGGAGCAGCGTGAACAGGACCGCCAGCAGGAGCCCGCGCGGCACTATCCCTCCGGCCGCCAACGCAGCACCGGCTTGCGCGCAGCGGTCACCTCGTCCACCCGGCTCGTGCGCGTGCTATGCGGCGCCGTCCGCACCAGCTCGGGGTTCTCCTCGGCCTCGCGGGCGATGGCGATCATGGCCTCGATGAACAGATCCAGTTCGCGCAGACTCTCGCTCTCGGTCGGCTCGATCATCATGGCGCCGGGAACGATGAGCGGGAAGGCCACGGTGTAAGGATGGAAGCCGTAGTCAATGAGGCGCTTGGCGATGTCCATGGTGCGCACGCCGTGCCGCGCCTGGCGCCGGTCGCTGAAAACGCACTCGTGCATGGACGGCTCCTTGTGCGGCAGATCGTAGTACGGCTCGAGCGCCTTGCGCACGTAATTGGCGTTGAGCACCGCGTCCACGGTGGCCGCTCGCAGCCCCTCGGCCCCGCACGCCATGATGTAGGCCAGTGCCCGCACCAGCACGCCGAAGTTCCCGTAGAAGGCGCGCACACGGCCGATCGACTGGGGACGGTCGTAATCCCAGCGCCATTGCCCGTCCACCGGCTTCAGGCGCGGCACGGGCAGGAAAGGCTCCAGCTCCTTTTTTACCGCCACGGGTCCGCTGCCCGGTCCGCCGCCACCGTGCGGCGTCGAGAACGTCTTGTGCAAGTTCAGGTGCAGCACGTCCACGCCCGCATCACCGGGCCGCGTCACGCCGGCCAGTGCGTTCATGTTCGCCCCGTCCATGTAAAGCAGGGCGCCCTTGGAGTGCAGGATCTCGGCGATTCGCGCGATGTTGACTTCGAACACCCCCAGCGTGTTCGGGTTCGTGATCATCAACGCCGCCACGTCCTCGGTCACCAGGCTAGGGAAGGCCTCGAGGTCAATCATGCCGCGGTCGTTCGAGCGGATGTTCTCGACCTCGTAGCCGGCAATGGCCGCCGTCGCCGGATTGGTGCCGTGCGCGGAATCGGGAATCAGGATCTTGCGCCGAGGGTTGCCGCGGCTCGCCAGCAGGGCGCGGATCAGCAGGATCCCCGTCAGCTCGCCGTGTGCGCCGGCCGCCGGTTGCAACGAAACCGCGTCCATGCCCGTGATTTCGGCCAGGGCCTGCTCGAGCCGCGCCATGATCTCGAGGCAGCCTTGGACCTGATCCTCGGGCTGGTAGGGATGCGCCCAAGCCAGGCCCTCGATACGCGCCGCCGCCTCGTTGGCCCGCGGGTTGTACTTCATGGTGCAGGAGCCGAGCGGGTACATGCCCAAGTCTATGGCGTAGTTCCAGGTGGAAAGTCTCGTGAAGTGACGCACCACCTCGACTTCGCTCAGCTCGGGGAATCCCTCGATCTCGACCCGCACGTTGTCCTCGCCGAGCGCCTCGCGCGGATCCACCGCAGCAACGTCCAGCGCGGGCAACTGGCAGCCCCGTTTGCCTGGCGAGCTCAGCTCGAACAGCAGCGGCTCTTCCTGTACGATGTGGCTGCGGATCTTGCGCGTCACGGCTGCTCTCCCGCGCCGAAAACCTCGATCAGCCGGTCCATGTCCTCGCGGCGGCTCGTCTCGGTGGCGCACAGCAGCATCGCGTCGGCCAGTTCGGGATAGAAGCGGCCGAGCGGCAGGCCGCCGATGATTCCGCGCGCGGCCAGATCCCGATTGATCTGCTCGGGCGGTCGGCCGCCGCAGCGGGCTACGAATTCATTGAAGAAGGGGCCGGAGAAGCGCCGCTCGAGCCGTCCCGCCACATAGTGCGCCTTGGCCAGGTTCTGCTCGGCCAGCTCGCGCAGACCCTGCTTGCCGTAAAGGGCCATGAAGATCGTGGCCATCAGCGCCACCAATGCCTGGTTGGTGCAGATGTTCGATGTCGCTTTCTCGCGCCGGATGTGCTGCTCGCGCGTAGCCAGCGTCAGGCAGAAGGCCCGCTGTCCCCGCGTGTCCGTGGTCTGCCCGACCAGACGGCCCGGCAACTGCCGCACGAAGCGCTCGCGCGTGGCGATCACGCCCGCGTAAGGGCCCCCGTAGCTCGGCGGCAGCGCGAACGATTGGAGCTCACCCGCCACGATATCGGCCTGCTCGCAGGGCTTGAGCAAAGCAAGCGCCACCGCCTCCGTGAAGACGTGAATCAGCAGGGCGCCCGCCGAGTGGGCCGCCTCCGCCGCAAGCGGCAACGGTTCGATCACCCCGAAGAAGTTCGGCGACTGCACGACGAGCGCGGCCGTGTCTGCGTCGAGCAATGCCGCGAGCCTCCCGGTGTCCACTCGTCCCGTCTCGGGATCGTACGGGGCCTCGCGGATGCGGATCGCCTGGTTCCGCGCGTAGGTTCGCAGCACCTCGCGGTACTCGGGATGGACGGACGCCGCCACCACCACATGTTCGCGGCCCGTGATGCGCCGCGCCATGAACGCTGCCTCGGCCATCGCCGTCGAGCCGTCGTACATGGAAGCGTTGGCCACGTCCATGCCGGTCAGTTGGCAGATCAGCGTCTGGAATTCGAAGATCGCCGTGAGGAGCCCTTGCGAAATCTCGGCCTGGTAAGGCGTGTAAGCGGTCAGGAACTCTCCGCGCGAGGCCAGCGCTTCGATCACCGCGGGCCGGTAGTGAAAGTAAGCTCCGGCGCCGAGGAAACAGGGCCGGCCGACGACGTTCCTCCGGCCACAGGCCTGCAGGAACTCAAGCACCTCGAACTCCGAGAGGCCGGGGCCCAGCGGCAGCGGCTCCTCGAGCCGCAGTTCCGGAGGAATCTGCGCGAACAGTTGCTCGAGCGATTCGAGCCCCAGCGCCTCGAGCATGCGGCGCCGTTCCGCGTCCGATTTCGGCAGGAAGCGCACGTCAGGATTCCTCGGCCACCAGCGCCTGGTATTGCTCGGCGTCGAGCAGCTTCTCCAGCTCCTCGGGCGCGCTCAACCGGATCTTGGCCAGCCAGGCTGCGCCATGCGGATCGCGGTTGAGCAGTTCCGGCGCCTCGTTGAGCGCCTCGTTGATCTCGATCACTTCGCCGGAAACGGGAGAGTAAATGTCGGATACGGCCTTCACCGATTCGACCGTTCCGATCGTCTTGCCTTGCACGGCCTGCGTTCCCAGCTTGGGCAGCTCCACGAAGACAATGTCGCCCAGGGCCCGCTGCGCGTGGAACGTGATGCCGATCACTCCCACATCGCCTTCCACTTTCACCCATTCGTGCTCACGCGTGTACTTGAATTCGGCCGGATACATGTCGCCTCACGGATTCGCGCGGGGGCGCTTGTAAAAGGGCGTCGGCACGATCTCGGCCTCGGCCAGCGCGCCCCGGATGCCGATCTGGATGACTCGTCCAATCTCTGCCAGCTCCGCCGGAAGATAGCACAAGCCGATGTTCCGGTTGAGGTAGGGCGCCGGGCCTCCACTGGTCACCCAGCCCACGGCGCGTCCCTCCGCATACACCGGATAGCCGTCCCGCGCGATCTGCCGGGACCGCATCACAAATCCCGCAAGCTTCCGGCGCACCCCCTGTTCGGCCAGCCGGATCAACGCCTGGCGACCCACGAATTCGCCCTTGTCCGTCTTCACGATCCAGTCCAGCCCAGCCTCGGCAGGCCGGATGCTGGCGTCAATCTCGTGTCCGTAGAGCGCCAACTTCGCTTCCAGCCGCAGCGTGTTGCGCGCTCCCAGCCCGCAAGGCCGGATGCCGAAATCCTCCCCGGCCCGCAATAGCTCGCGGAAGATGCGCGGGGCATCGGCAGGAGCCAGATACAACTCGAAACCATCCTCGCCCGTGTAGCCCGTGCGGGCGATGCGCGCCCGCGCTCCCGCCACCTCGGCATCGGCGAAATGATAGGAGCGGAGCGCCCCCAGGTCCATCGAGGTGAGCCGGGAAAGCGTGGCCGCGGCCTGCGGGCCCTGCAGCGCGATCTGTGCGTAGCGATCGCTGGCCAGTTCAACTTCGGCGCGGAAGCGGTTGTAGCGGACGATGTGCCGGTAGTCCTTCTGCTGATTGGCGGCGTTGACGCAGAGGAAATAGTGATCCTCGGCCACCTT
>JANXAE010000140.1 GCA_025062235.1 Bryobacteraceae bacterium | reverse complement strand
GGGCACCCGTCCCAGCACAGACTGCGTAGCTAACCCGGCTGCCTCGCGCAGGACCCAACTGCGAGAGCGCTGTTCGCCGAGCCGGAGCCTTGCCCCCAGCCCGGTTCAGCCCAGACGCCGGCCGATCACTGCGTAATCCATGGCGCCGAAGAAAGCTTCACGGAACTCGGACGGCAGGGATTGCAAGCAAGGTGCTGCTTGCAGCGCCGGCGAGCGGCGCTCGACACGGATGTCGCCGAAGCCAGCCTCTTCGAAATAGAACACGAGCAACGCGGGGGGGATGGGGTTGCGGTGGCTGGGATCCAAGTAATAATGCGTGGCGAAGATGGCGAGGCACTCAGGATTGGGGGTTTCTACCACCAGCACCCCCCCGGGCACCAGCTTGCTGGCGGCGCGCCGGACGAGCTCGCTCACCCGTAGCGGTGGCAGATGCTCGACGACCTGGGCGCAGAAGATGCCGTCGAAAGCGGAATCCGGCTGAGCGGCCAACCATTCGAACAGGTCGCCGTGCTCAGCTTCCAGCCCCTTGCTGCGGCAAATCGCCACTGCCTCAGCGTTGAAATCCACGCCGCGCGCAGGCACTCCCGCCTCGCGCAGCAATTCCAAGAACTCGCCGCGGCCGCAGCCCAAATCCACCACCGCCTGGCGGCCTTCGAAAAACGGAACGTAGAAGCGCTGCTGCGCTTTGACGTATTCCTCGCTGCCGCGGAAGCGTTCGGCGAACTTCAACCAATCGGCGAATTCCGCCGCCCCGACCGGCGCGGGTCGGGCTGGTGTCGCAGCCGACTCCTCTGCCCTGGCGGCGTTCCGCTGGCGAATCAGCCTCAGCTCTTGGTGGATCAGCCGCTCGAACTCCACCCGCACCTTTTCCAGATCGGCCCACAACCGCTTCTGGATCTCGATCGCGCCACGCTCGAGCTCGGCGCTGATGTCCCTGCGCTGAATGTGCACCAAGTCCCGGAAGTTCGCTTCCATCAAGTCCACGCGGTGCTGGAAACCTGCTTGCAAATCGGCGACAGCCCGCAGGAACTGGGACTCGTTGCTGGCCAGCTTGTGCTCCCAATCCTGGCGCCAAGCTGCCCAGTGGGCGAGGATGTCCCTGAGCTCGCGCGCGTCGGCTTCGAGTTGCTCCGCGCGCCGGCGCAGTTCGGTCTCCAGCGCTCCCGCCCGCTCGCGAAATTCCCGCTCGATAGCATCCAGGGCAGCAGCGATGCGGGCGAACGTGCGGTTGTTCGCGTTCAGCGCTTCCAGGATGGCGTCCAGCGAAGCCACGACAGCCCGGTTGAACTCGACCTGCTCGCGCACGTGCCAATTGAGCAACCGCGCCAGGATGCGTTTGCCGAGTTGGATGGCGTCGTTGATCATCCCGGGCGGGCGCGGATTGACCGTTCCGATGGCGGCGACCTTGCCCTCGGCTGCGTCGCGGGCGTGGAGGACCGGCATCAGATCGGTGAGGGGAATGCGCACTTCGCCTGCTTCCCCGCCCGCCGGGTAGCGGGAACGGACGCGCTCCCGGATCTCGCGCACGATGGCCGCCAGCTCTTCCGCGCGGGCGTCGGGAGCCTCAGCTGACACGGCGCTTGCTCTCCTCCCGAGGCAAAGGCCAGCTGGCGGTAACCTTCGAGTACATGCCGCCCCGGGGTGTGAATTCGCCGATGACGGTGGCGCGCACCGGCCGGGCGGCCTTCACCACATCCCGCAGGATTCGGTTCACGACATTTTCGTAAAAAATGCCGAGATTACGGTAAGCGAGGATGTACATTTTGAGCGATTTCAGTTCGATACAGCGCTTGGCCGGGACATAGCGAATGGTGATTTTCCCGAAATCCGGCAGACCCGTCTTGGGACATACCGAAGTAAATTCTGGGATAACGATTTCGATCTCGTAGCCGGGATACTGGTTGGGCCAGGTTTCGATTTCCGGCAAAGGCGCTTCGATGCCGGACTTGGCGTGCTCCTCCGTGTATCCGCCCGCTTTCATGCTTCCTCCGGCAAAGCTCTGGCCAGTAATTCCAGGAACAAACCCACGTCGGTCACCACACCCACGGCCTGGCCGGTGCCCCGGTCGCTGACCTTGGTGACGACCGCAGGATTGATGTCCACGCAGACCACCTTCACCCAGCTCGGCAGCATGTTTCCGACCGCGATCGAGTGCAGCATGGTGCCGAGGCACAGCACGAGGCCTGCATCTTTGAGGGCCCGGGCGTAAGCATCCTGCGCCTGGTTCATGTCGGTGATGGTCTCGGGCAACGGACCGTCGTCGCGCAGGCTTCCGGCGAGCACGAATTCGACGCCCGCACGGATGCATTCATAGAAAATGCCGCTCCGCAGGATGCCGCTTTCGACCGCCTGGCGGAGGCTGCCCGCGCGGTAGATCGCGTTGATGGCCCGCATGTGATTGCGGTGGCCATGCTCTTCCTGCCGGCCGTCGGAGAGGCGCACGCCGAGCGAGGTCCCGTAGAGCGCCGCCTCGACGTCGTGGACGGCGAGCGCGTTCCCGCTCAGCAGCGCCTGCACGTAGCCCCGACGGACGAGGCTGGCCAGGCCGGGCCCGCCTCCGGTGTGCACCACCACGGGGCCCGCGACCACCGCCACCTTCCTGCCCTGCGCCCGGGTCTGTCGGATCAGGGCAGCCGTCTGCTTGACCGCGGTCTCGACCTGGCGCTCCGAAGAGACCCCGTTGGTCATGAAGGCGAAGGCCAGGCGGTCGCGTTCCTTGGCTTCCGGCAGCACCCGGATGCCCCGCAGGCCCACAACCACGCGGTCTCCCGCGCGCAGGTCACGCAGGCGACGGCAGCGTGCGCTGTTCCCCTCGACCACGATGACCGAGTCCATGCGCTGGTCCTCGACCTCCACCCAGCGCCCTCCCAGGCGTATCAGCGTGCGGTGATTCGTGGTGGAGTAAAAGTCCTCCGGCGCGCAACGGTCCCGCTCCGCCACGGCCAGTTGGACTTCGCCGGCATCGGCCAGCGAGCATCCCAGCCCCAGCAGTGCTTGCAGCATCTGGTCGAGAAGCGTTCGCGAGGGTGCCCTCACCCGCAACCGCAAGTGCGAGGGCTCGCTGTTGGTGCGCCCGATGCGGAAGTCCTCGACCTCGAAATCGCCCTGGTACTCGACGACGGTGTCGAAGATCCGCTCCATGATATGCGAATCGATCAAGTGGCCTTCGGCCTCGAGAACCTCGTAATGTCCGCTGGCTGGATCCCTAGGATTCATGTCTGGTTTCTTACCAGTGTACCGGTGCCAGCCGAGGGGCAAGGGGCTACAGCGGAGGCAGGCGTCGTCCGATGAGTCAGGCAGGGGAGCATGTGCGCCAAGGCGGCTCGGGGTGGTTCGTGCCTCCTGTGGCTGGCGCTCGTCGGCGGGACTCTCTCCAGGGCCCAGCAAGCCGAGTGGCGGTCCTGGCAGGTCTACGACGGGCTTCGCGAATCGTACACCCCGGCGATCAGCGTGGACCAGGCGGGCAGGGTGCTAGCCCGCCACGGGCAGGTGGACACCTTCAGCGTGCTGGATGGCTATCGGGTTCTGTCGCTGCCCTCGCCCGGAGTCGGCTCCAAGCTTTTCGGCACCGCGGAGGGCACCATATGGGTTCTGGGAGATACCGGACTGCGCGAATTCCGAGATGGTCGCTGGTGGGATCATCCCGTGCCCTCGCTGCTCGAGGCCTCCCCGCAACAGCGACAACGTGCCCGGTGTCTGCCTCTCGACGCCGACCGCGTCCTGGTGATGCTGCCGGGATTGCTGCTCAAGTACCGAGCCAGCGCGCGCAGCAGCGCGATCTTGCGACGCGCAAGCGAAACGGCGGTGGGCGATTTCCTGGAGCTGGCCGCGACGACACAAGCTTGGGCCTGGCTGACTGCCGAACGCGGTCTGGTGCGCCTGCTGCCACAGCCGGACGGTTCCTTCCGCTGGGAGGAGTACGGCGCCGCGGGTGCTGGGTGCGTGCGTTTCCGCAGCCCCCGGCCCGCTCCAGGCGGCGCCCTCTACGTGGTGGGAGAAGAGCCGGGCGACCCCCTCCGCAAGACAGCCTTCCTGTTCGTTGGCGGCCGTTGGCGGCCGGTATATTCCCGCCGCACGACACAGCTTCTGGCTTGGGCCGGCGAAGGAGGCGACGTCTGGCTGCTCGACGAGGGCCGCCTCCTCCGCTTGAGGCAGGGCCGCGTCGAGCGAACCGATCAGCGCGAGTTCTTTTCCGGCATCATCCTGGATCAGGCCAGCGACGTCGGCGGCGCTTTCTGGTTGGGCACGACTCAGGGCGTGCTGCGCTACTGCCCACCCCTGTGGCGCACGCCGCCGGAGGTCTCCCACTTGGACGTCCCCGTGCACGCCATCGCCGAGGATCAGCTAGGGCGACTGTGGTTCGCTTGCACCCGATGGCTCGGATTGCTGGAAGGCGAGCGGTGGCAGTTGTTCGCGCTGCCCGAGGGCGAAGCCACGCACTATTACCAGACCGACTCGCTGGTCCCCCTTCCGGACGGCAGGCTGCTCCTACGGCCGGATACGCAGTCTCACCTGCGGGTCTTCGATCCGGCAACGAGGCGTTTCGCACGCCTCACCCACCCCGCTGGCCGATTCTTTTTGGCCATCGGGCCGCGAAGAGGGGGAGGCGCCTGGGTCGTCACCCGCAGCCCGGACGGTCCCGGGCGCTGGCTCGAGATCTACGACGGCCGGCGCTTCCACCAGCGACACATTCTGCCTGCTGACCCGGAGCTCGCTGACATCCGGTCCCTGTTGGAGGGAGACGACGGTGCGATGTGGATCGGCAGCGCAGCCGGACTCGCCTTGGTCCGCCAAGGCGGCACCCACCTGTTCGGCCCGGGCGATGGTTACCGCGCCGCGGGGACCTTCTCGATGCTGGCTCTCGGGCCAGGCGTTCTGCTCCTCGGAGGGCGGGAAGACCTGATCGAATACGACGGCCGCCGGTGGCGAACTCTGCGCCGAGGACTCGACCGCGTCCGCAGCATGATCCGAGCGCGGGATGGCACGATCTGGATCGCCTCCGGCACTGGCATTCATCGCATGCGCCCCGATGGGTGGATCACGAATACCAGGGAGGACGGCCTTCCCGCAGATCCGGTGGCGGAGGTCTTCGAGGATTCCCGCGGCCGTATCTGGGCGGGAACGACCCGTGGCCTTGCGCTGTTCCACCCCGAAGCCGATCCTTGGCCGCCGGAGACGCTGGCCGCCGAGGCAGAAAACTGGCGCGTGTTCGCCCCGGGCGCCGCCGTGCAGATCCCTTTCGCGGGACTGGACAAGTGGCGTTCCACCGCGGCGACCCGCCTGTTGTTCTCCTACCGACTGGACGGCGGACCCTGGAGCCCGTTTCTCGAGCAGTCCCATGCGAACCTAGGCCGGCTTGCGCGCGGAGGGCACCGTCTCGAGGTCCGCGCCATGGACCGCAACGGCAACGTGGATCCTACGCCGGTCACGATCCCGTTCACTGTTGCAGCGCCCTGGTACGCCCATGCGGGGTTCGTGGCCTTCGCCACGTTCAGCGGGATGCTGACGGCGGCTTTGCTCGTCGTGGCCGTAGGCGAGTACCGGCGGCGCGGCAGACTCGTGGCGGAGCTAGCCAAGGCGCGGGATGAAGCCGAAGCCGCCAATCGCGCCAAGAGCGTCTTTCTGGCGAACATGAGCCACGAAATCCGCACGCCGATGAACGGCATCATCGGTATGACGGAGCTCGCCCTCGAGACGGAGCTGACGCCCGAGCAGGCCCGCTACCTCGGCATCGTCCGCGACTCCGCATACGCACTGCTCGGCATCCTCAACGACATCCTCGATCTCTCCAAGATCGAAGCAGGCAAGCTGGAGCTGAATCCGGCGCCGTTCCGCCTGCGCGACACCCTGGGCGACGCCATGCGATCCCTGGCCGCCCGCGCCGCGGAGAAAAACATCGAGCTGAGCTGCCGCGTGGCTCCGCAGACGCCCGAACTGCTGGTGGGCGACAGCCTGCGATTGCGACAAGTCGTCATCAATCTCGTGGCCAACGCAGTGAAATTCACCGGGCAGGGCGAGGTCTGGTTGCGCGTCTGGCCGGAGAACGTGGGAACCGACGGCGTAACTGTGCACTTCGCGGTGAGCGACACGGGCATCGGCGTTCCGCCGGATAAACAGGCGGTGATTTTCGAAGCCTTCCGACAGGCCGACAGCTCGACGACACGCCGGTTCGGCGGTACGGGCCTCGGGCTAGCGATCTGCACACACCTGGTAGGGATGATGGGCGGTTGCATCTGGGTGGAGAGTCCGTGGGAGGAACCCGGGCGGCCGCCGGGGGGCCCTGGAAGCGTCTTCCACTTCACGGCGCGATTCGGTTATGACGTCGAGGGCGACCAACGTGAATCGGTCCGAAAGGACGTGGACCTGGAAGGTCTGACGGTCCTCGTGGTGGACGATAACGCAACCAACCGGCTGGTGCTCACCGAAACTCTGGCGCGGTGGGGCATGAAGCCAGTTGCGGTGGCCAGCGGCCGGGAGGCGCTCGAGCTGCTCGGCGGCGACGGCGGGCCAGGGTTCGGCCTCGCCATCCTGGACGGCCATATGCCGGAGATGGACGGTTGGGAGCTGGCCGGGCGGATCCGGCAACTGCCCTGTGGCGCGCGGCTGCCGCTGATCTTGCTGAGCTCGGCGGGCCTGCGGGGCCGCTGGGAGGCGCCCGGCCTTTTCGAGATCTCCTTGCTCAAACCCATCAAGGAATCCGAGTTGCTCGATGCCATTCTGTCGGTGGTGGCGGGCAAGCCTGCCGCCGGTGGACAGCAGGGCGAAGCGACGGAGGTCCCGAGCAGGAAACTGCGCGTGTTGATCGCCGAGGACAATGCGGTCAACCGGATGCTGGTTACCCGTTTGCTCGAGCGCCGGGGCCATTCGGTCGCCGTGGCAGTGGACGGCAGCGAGGCGCTGAGCTTACTGAACCGCGAAAGCTTCGACGTGGTGCTGATGGACATCGAGATGCCGGGGATGGATGGGCTGGAGGCCACCGCCGCGATTCGTGCGGCCGAGGCGGGGCGGGGAGGCCACGTACCCATCCTCGCGATGACCGCCTACGCCATGAAGGAGGACCGAGACCGGTGCCTTGCGGCCGGCGCCGACGGTTACATCGCCAAGCCCATCCGCGCCCGCGAGCTGATCGCTGCGGTCGAGCGAATCGCTGCCGAACGCGCGACGTTCGAGTCTCGGTTGCGATCAGAATCATCAACGTACACGGAAATGTGCTAATCTTCGGGTGCAGCGTTGCACGGGCGGGCCCCGTCACCGGTGCAGTCCGGACCGGGTTCCGCTCGACTGGGGGGTTCGAGCGACGGCATGCCGGTTCCCAAGCGACTCAACAACCGTTACGAAATCCGCGAGAT
>JANXAE010000013.1 GCA_025062235.1 Bryobacteraceae bacterium | reverse complement strand
GGAGGAAGGCGGTCGTCACACGCCGTTCTTCTCGGGCTACCGGCCGCAGTTTTACTTCCGCACGACCGACGTCACCGGGGTGGTAAGGCTGCCCGAGGGGGTCGAGATGGTGATGCCGGGCGACAACGTCAACCTGGAGGTGGAGCTGATCTCGCAGGTGGCCATGGAGAAGGGCCTGCGCTTCGCCATCCGCGAGGGTGGCCGCACGGTCGGCGCCGGAACCGTCACCGAGATCCTGGAGTAGCCGATGCCCCGCGAGATCGTGACATTGCAGTGCACCGAGTGCAAGCGGCGCAACTACAACACGACCAAGAACCGCAAGACGACGAGCGAGCGGCTCGAGTTCCGGAAGTATTGCCCTCATTGCCGCAAACACCAGGTGCACCGCGAGGTAAAATAGGGTAAGCTGGATGACGGGCTCGCGCGCGGCCCCGCGCGCGGGACGCCAGCGGTTGCTGGTGATGACGACGGAAGCAGGGGCGTAGGTTGAACGGTAGACCAGCGGTCTCCAAAACCGCGAGTGGGGGTTCGAATCCCTCCGCCCCTGCCAGCCTCCCATCCCTTCGACGAGAATTTCAATGACAGGCAGTGCATGGGCCGAGAAGCTGCTCAGGTGGCCGCGGCGCGTGAAAGAGTACATCCAGGAATTGCAGGCCGAGATGCGGCGTGTGACGTGGCCGAACCGCAAGCAAGTGCAGGCCACCACGGCCGTCGTCATCGCCGCGGTGTTCGCTTTCGCGGCTTACTTCGCCGTCGTAGATCTCATCTTCGGCCGGTTGATTACGAAGATCTTCAACTACTTCGCCAGATAACGGAGCGCCAAGATGTCGGAGGAATGGGAAAGCGCGGGCATCTCTCCGGATGAGAACGGCTCGGCGTCCGCCGAACAGGGCATGCCCGGAGCGGGGCCCCCGGCGTCGGAGGCAGTGGGGCAACCCGAGCAGGCCGAACCGCCGGCCACCCATGCCCCCGACGAGGCTGTGAGCGTTGCCGCGCCGCCTGAGGAGGCCGCCCAAGAATCCGCCTCCCCGAAAAAGCAGTGGTACATCATCCACACCTATTCAGGCTTCGAACAGAAGGTCGCCGAATCCTTGCGGACCCGGGCGGAGGCTTTCGGCTATGCCGACAAGATCGGTCAGATCCTCATCCCGACCGAGGAAGTGGTCGAGGTCCGCGGTGGCAGGAAGGTCACCAGCAAGCGGCTGATGTATCCCGGCTATGTTCTGGTCGAGCTGGAGATGAGCGACGACCTCTGGCACGCGATACGTTCCACCCCGAGGGTGACCGGATTCGTCGGCGGCGGAACGACGCCCGTGCCGCTCAGCGAGCAGGAAGTGCAGGAGATTCTCTACCGGCAGGCCTCGGCCGCGGAACGTCCGCGCCCGAAGCAAACCTTCGAGAAGGGCGAGACAGTCCGCATCACCGATGGCCCCTTCGCCAGCTTCTCCGGCAAGGTGGACGAGGTCAATACGGAGCGCAACACGCTCCGCGTCCTGGTGACGATCTTCGGACGGGCCACGCCGGTCGAGCTGGAATTCAGCCAGGTCGAAAAGATCTGACGCGCCTGGCACCGAGGTGGTCAGGATGGCGAAAAGAGTCGTAGCGCAAGTCAAGTTGCAGATTCCGGCAGGCAAGGCGACGCCCGCGCCCCCGGTCGGCACCGCGCTGGGGCCGCAGGGCGTCAACATCATGGAGTTCTGCAAGGCCTTCAATGCCAAGACGTCCGGCAAGGATCAAGAGGGCCTCATCATCCCCGTCGTGGTGACGGTCTATTCGGACCGGTCGTTCACCTTCGTCACCAAGACGCCGCCGGTTCCCGTGCTCATCAAGCGCGCGGTGAACATCGCCAAGGGATCGTCGGAGCCCAACAAGAACAAGGTGGCCAAGATCACCGAAAAGCAGATCGAAGAGATCGCACGCATCAAGATGCCCGATCTGAACTGCTTCGATCTGGAAGCAGCCATCCGTTGCGTCAAAGGCACCTGCCGCAGCATGGGCGTCGAGATCGTGCCCTCCTGAGGATAGGGCCGAGCGCTCCGGCCCTCCCCGCAAGGCCGCGCAACCCAGGGAATCCTCAATAGTCCCACCCGAGCAGGTGGCGGTTGCCGATGCGGACTCGCCGCAAGCCGGCCGCACGCGCCTCACGCTCAGCTTCTTCCGCGTGCCGTAGCGAAGTGGGCGGCAGGTCGGTCATGGCGAACTGCGGCGCGAAGCCCAGCAGCGCGTAAGGAATGTCCGGGTCCAATTGCGCGATGAAGCGGGCGATCCGTCCCACTTCCCCGGCGTCCACGTAACCCGGAACCAGCAGCGTGCTGGCCACGACCAGAGGCGGTTCCGGCCGTTGGCGAAAGCGGGCCGCAGCGCGCGCGAAGTTCTCGAGAACCGTTTCATTGCAAGCGCCGGTCAACGCGCGGTAGACCGCCGGATCGTGCGCTTTCAGATCGAACTTGATGCACCCACCGGTGGCGAGCGAGAGCTCGACGGCCTGGTCAAGGAGCTTCGGGTGGCCGGTGCCAGCCGTCTCCCAGCAGACAGCGATTCCCCGGCGCGCCAGCAACCTGCCGGCGGCCAGCGCATGCGGCATTTGCGGGGCGGGATCGCCGCCGAAAAAGCAGACGCACCATGTGCGCTGGTTGGCCGCCGCCGCCAGTTGTTCCGCGCTCAGCAGGCCGCCCTGTTCCGGCCTGCGCCTGCGGAAGTGCCAGTTCTGGCAGAACAGACAGTCCAGCGTGCAGGCTTCGTAGAACACCGCGAGGTTGTGGAAGCCGCGGTGGCGGCTGCCCGCGCACACCCAGTCGGCGACGCAATTCGTGGGCAACGGATCGCGGTACCACTCGAGCATGCCCCGCGCCGGCACGCCCGCAAGGTGCACCAGCCTTCCATTGCGCACGGTGCGAAGCCCGCAATATCCGCGTTCCCCCTCACCAATCTGGCAGCGGTGCGCACAGAGCACGCAGCGCACGCCACGGGCGTCCTCCGGCGGGACAGGCGGCAGGTTGAAAGGCTGCCTGGCTCGGCGATGCGCTGCTTCGCTTTCGGGGAGCGCCTCGGCGGGCCGCGCGCGGACGCACCCGCCACACACCGCCAGTGCGGCGGCCACGGGCGGCGATTGAACGCCGCACAGACGACAGCGCGCTGCACCCGTGCGGCGCGTGGCCCCGCTGTCCTGCATCCGCCGGTATTATACTCGGATGCCAGAAAGGGGCCTGGATGCGGCTGGGGCGGCTGCAACTGCCGGGCAGCGACGCGGCCTGCGTGCGCGAGGCGCTCTTGCAGGAGCGCGCGGGCAACCGCGTCCGGTGTCTGACGTGCGAGAGGCGCTGCCTGCTCGTCGAAGGCGGACTCGGCTGGTGCCGAACGCGCCAGAACCGCGGCGGCAGGCTCTACACGCTGACCTACGGCGCGGTTTCTTCGCTCGCCGCCAATCCCATCGAGAAGAAACCTCTCTATCACTTTCTTCCCGGCACCTACTTCCTGACGGCGGGAAGCTGGTCCTGCAACTTCGGCTGTCCCTGGTGCCAGAACTGGGAAATCAGCAAGCGACCGCCCCCGCCTGCCGGCGATTGGCTGTCGCCCGAGCAGTTCGTCGAGAAAACCATCCGCATGGGTTGCGAGGGCACTTCGGTTTCCTTCAACGAGCCAACGCTGTCGCTGGAGTGGTCCTTGGAGGTCTTCAAGCTGGCGCGCCGGCGCGGCCTCTACAACACGTTCGTGACCAACGGCTACATGACCGAGACCGCACTGCAACTGCTCGCCGGGGCGGGCCTCGACGCCATGAACGTAGATATCAAGGGCGACGGCGAGGCGGTGCGCAAACACTGCAAACAGGTCGCGGTGGACCGGATCTGGGCGAACTGTCGCGCCGCTCGGCATCTGGGTATCCACGTCGAGTTGACGACGCTGTTGGTCCCCGGAGTCAGCGACGAAGAAGATACGCTGGTGGGGATCGCCCAGCGGATCGTGCGCGAGCTGGGGCGCGACACGCCATGGCATGTCACGGCCTATTGCCCGGCCTGGCGCTTCCAGGCGCCGCCTACTCCCCGCGCGGCCATTGAGCGGGCGCTGCGCGCCGGACGCGAAGCCGGGTTGCACTACGTCTACGCGGGCAACATGCCCGGACACCCGGCGCAGAACACGTACTGTCCCGGTTGCGGCGCGCTGCTCGTCTTGCGCTCGGGCTCGAGCCTGATCCGCTCGGAAATTCGCGAGAACCGATGCCCCTGGTGCCGGCGTTGGATCCACGGAGTATGGGAGTCTGAAGGCAAGAAAGGAGACTGAGAAGAGATGGAGTTCTTCGATCTGATCCGTGCGCGGCGGTCGGTCCGGGCGTACGCGCCGCGGCCTGTCGAGGAGGACAAGGTCCAGCAAATCCTGACGGCTGCCAATCTGGCCCCTTCGGCCGGGAACCTGCAAGCATACGAAATCTATCTGGTGCGCGATCGCCAGGTGCGAGTGGAGCTGGCGCGAGCGTCCCTCGATCAGTGGTTCGTCAGCGAGGCCCCGGTGGCGCTGGTCTTTTGCGCGCATCCCGAGCGCTCGGCGAGCAAGTATGGGCGCCGCGGTGCGCGTCTTTACGCCTTGCAGGACGCCACCATCGCCTGTACGTTCGCGATGCTGGCCGCGACCGAGCTGGGCCTGGCCTCGGTATGGGTCGGCGCCTTCGACGACGAGGGCGTGCGCCGGGCCATCCGTGCGCCGGAGGGGCACCAGCCGGTCGCCATCCTCCCCATCGGCTATCCCGCCGAGCACCCCGCACCCGCACCGCGGCGCTCCCTGGCGGACCTCGTGCACGAAATCTGAGCAGACTCGATGAAGCCAGCTTGGTCTTTGCTGCTGGCGGCATCGGAAGCAACCTACGCAGGCGCCTGCCGGAGGGCTGTGGTGCGCGCGTCGCGATCACCCCTGTCGCGATCAATCCCTCACGAGCCGATCCGGCCAGCAAGCTTCGCCGAAGCTTCCGGTGCGAGCAAGCACCCGTACGGATCGAAGCGTTCCGGCGACAGCAGAGGCCTGGCGCCGCCCCGGCGCACCTGTCGGTGAAAGGTTTGTGCTGCACGCGCGAGCTGTCGGAGAGCAGATCGCGCCACACGGCCTTCACACAGTGAGTCCTTCCCGGGCGGTGGTGGCCCTCTTCTGCGGGGCCGAAGCCAATTCCCTGCCCCGCCGCAAGATGCGACCTCTCATGCCTGCGGCAGGGTCTTCGCCCGCGAGGCGCCAATCGCGCGGACAGATCCCTTCGGGAGTCCGCCGCGCGTCGCGCGCGAGAACCTCGAGCCGGGCCGTCGCACCGCGCGCCAAACAGCTCGCGGCACGCCCGCCCGGCGCCCGCCAGGTGCGTCCGCCGCAGCTTCGGTGTATGGTGAGTGTCTATGTGGAGCGAAATCCTTTCGCTGGCGGTCATTCTTCTGGCGGCCGGGCGCGACGTCCTCCCCGCGCGGAAACCGCGCAAGCCGAAGGGCGGATGGCAACTGGTGACACTCGACCCCGGTCACTTTCACGCGGCATTGATTCACAAGCGGTCGTATCCGGATGTGTCACCGGAGGCGTACGTCTACGCACCTCTCGGGCCTGACCTTCTGGCCCACCTTGCGCGCATTCACCAGTTCAACTCGCGGCAGCAAGACCCTACCTCCTGGCGACTGATCCTTTACGCCGGCCCTGACTTCCTGGAACGCATGCTGGCCGAGAAGCGCGGGCACATCGTCGTGCTCTCGGGGCGAAACCGCGGTAAGATACGGCGCATCCAGGCCTGCCTGGACGCCGGGCTCCACGTGCTGGCCGACAAGCCGTGGATCCTCGAACCGGCCGAGCTGCCGGAGCTCGAGGTTGCACTACGCAAGGCACAAGGTGCGGGCCTGCTGGCTTACGACATCATGACCGAGCGTTTCGAGGTCACCAATGCGCTGCAAAGGGAACTGGTTGCCGACCGGGAGATCTTCGGGGAAATCGAACCCGGCTCGCCGTCTTCGCCCGCCGTCGTCATGGAGAGCGTGCACCACATCTTCAAGACCGTGGCAGGCGTGCCGGCGTTGCGCCCCGCCTCCTTCTTCGACATCGAAGAGCAGGGCGAAGGCCTCACCGACGTGGGCACGCACCTGGTGGACCTCGTTCAGTGGATCCTGTTCCCGGACCAGGCCCTCGACTGGCGGACCGATGTCGCCGTGCTCGAAGGCAAGCGCTGGCCCGAGCCCCTGACGCGCGAACAGTTCCGCCTGGTGACCGGAATCGAGGACTTCCCCGAGAAACTGCGGCCGTGGGTGCGGGAGGATCGGTTGCATTACTATTGCAACAATCAAGTGACCTACCGCTTGCGCGGCGTGCACGTGCGGCTCGATGCGCTCTGGCGCTACGAAGCGCCGCCCGGGGCGGGCGACACCCACCACGCCGTCTTCCGCGGCTCACGCTCGCGCATCGAGATCCGCCAGGGCGCGCCCGAGAAGTTCCGTCCCGAGCTATACGTGATTCCCAACCGCTCCGGCGACCTTCCATCCTTGCGTTCCGTTCTCGAACGCCGCCTGGCGCAGTGGCAGACCCGCTTTCCCGGCCTCGCGCTCCGGGAATATGGCGACGAGTTGTGGATCACGATTCCCGACGCCCTCCGGGTCGGGCACGAAGCGCATTTCGGAGAGGTTGTCGAGCAGTTCCTCTCCTACCTGGAAGAGCCGCATCGGCTGCCGGCATGGGAAGCTCCCAACATGCTCGCCAAGTACGCCGTCACGACCCAAGGCGTGGCTCTGGCGCGAAAATCCCAATCAGCGCGAACGCAATGACGCTCTCGGCGTCCTCCGCCTCGGCGAGCAGGCGGTCTTCGATCCCCTCGGGATCAATGACGACCCGGCAGGCTTCGATCTCGGCGGCGCTGGCCTGGCGGAAGCACAAACGGCAGGGAGGAAGGTCTTCGCTGCCGATGCGCACGGGCAAGCCGAAAGTGCGGCAGGAGAGGGGACGGGCCTCGTAGAGCTCGCAGAGGCCCGTCGCCGGATCGAGCAGGGGGCAAGGCAAGGCGGCGTGGCGTTCGAAGAAGCGCTCTGCGGCCTCCGCTTCCCCCGCCAGAATGCCCGTCTGCGGATCGCCGGGGAAATCCGCGCGCATCAGGGCAGCCGCCATTTCCGCGCGGCGCCGGATGGCTTCCGCACGCGAGGGGTCGCGAGCTTCCAGCTCCCCGAACGCACGGCGCAGTCTCCAGGCATCGAGGGCAGTGATCGGAAACGGCCCGATGCAACACTCGATGCAACCCGGCCGGCAGGCAAGGTGACTTCCCGCCCGGCGCGCCGCGAGCTCTAGCGCCCCGTCGAGCCGGACCAGCAATTCCCGATCTGCTGCCTCCCAGCCCGTCATACCTACAAGAACCAGCCTAGCTCGCTAGTACGGGCCGCGCGGGGCGGAGAAGGATCCCACACGATCCGGACATGCATGGCCCTGGCGGTTCGCAAGATCGAACCTTCTCCCTCGTCTCGCCAGCGTCTGGTAGCCGTCCCCGCAAGGGCCCGCTCCCCGGCAGCACCGGTTCCGGCACGACGCCCGTGTCCAGGTTCGGGAGATCCGGCTTCCGTTCGGGCCTGTTTCGATTGCCGGAAGGATCCCGCGTCGGCAGAAGTCCGCGCGTGGGGCCAAGGCCAGTCCGGTTTCCATCCGCAGAGCCTGGACTCCGTGACGACACGCCCGGTTGCGACGGACAAAACCGGCGGCGGCTGGCCGGATAGGCGTGAGCACGCCCACCCTCGGGACGCGAACTTCCCGGCGCATCCGCTGGCGGACGGCGTACCCAAAAGCTAGAGGAACAGGCCGCATGCCGGGGAACGCGCCGGGAGAACAGCACGATCCGGTTATGCTGAAGTTTTTATGGGTCTGAGCTACGACGAGATCGTTCCCGGCCTCCTGGTGGGATCCTGTCCCGACAATCCCGCCGAGGTCCTCGAAATCAAGAGGGCCGGCGCCACCGCCTTGCTGAGCCTTCAAACGGACGAAGATGTGGCCGAGAGAGGCTACGCATGGAGCGATGTCGAGCACTGGTGCCGGCAAGCCGAGATTCTCCCCGTGCGCGAACCGGTGCGCGATTTCGATCCGGAACACCTTAGCGAGCGCATTCCCGGCTGCGCACGAACGCTCGACCGGCTCCTGGCCGATGGTCACACTGTCTACCTGCATTGCACCGCGGGCGTGCAGCGTTCGCCTAGCGTCGCCATCGCATGGCTCGTTTGGCGAAGGGGACTCAGTTTCGAACAGGCTTACGCGCTGGTCACCCAGCGGCGCTACTGCCAGCCGAATCCGGATCCGATCCGCGCCGCGCTTCGGGCCAACCCCGTTCTCTAGGAATTTGCCGGCAGTGTTCCCCCGCAACCCAAGCTCGGCTGTGCGGCCGGATTGCGGGAGATCCACGTGCGCACCCTCGGCAGGGTCCGGAGCAAATTTGCGGCTGCGCTCCTCTCACGAGCTCGCGGCAAAGGCCGAGCTACCGGGGGCTCCGCGTCCGCGATGCCGGGTCCCGCGACGGGGATCCATGCCCGAGCGGTCGCGCAGCGGAGGAGGCGCCATTGAGACGCTGTCCCCGAGCGGAACGATCGCGCCGCTCCGATGGAACGGCTTGCCCAGTCCAGCCATCGAGAAGCGTGCACATGGGCTAGCATAGGGAAGTTCAGAGCCATGCGGAATCTGATCATCGTGGGTTCGGGCTGCGCCGGAAATACGGCGGCGATTTACGCGGCCAGGGCGAACCTGAAGCCGCTCGTGGTGAGCGGACACGAGCCCGGCGGGCAACTGTCGCTTACGACGCTGGTCGAGAACTTTCCCGGGTTCCCGGAGGGGATCCAGGGGCCGGAGCTGGTGGCGAACATGCGCCGGCAGGCCGAGCGATTCGGCGCCGAATACGTGCAGGGTTCGGTGACCGAGGCAGATCTTTCGCGCCGCCCGTTTCGGATCCGAATTGACGAGGTGTGGGAAGAGTGTCGGGCTCTCATCATCGCCTCCGGCGCCAGCGCGCGCTGGCTGGGCCTGCCCAGCGAGCAGAAGCTGATCGGTCGCGGCGTCAGCTCCTGCGCCACCTGCGACGGCTTTTTCTTCCGCGACAAGTTGATCATGGTGGTAGGCGGCGGCGATTCCGCCATGGAGGAGGCCATCTTCCTGACCCGCTTCGGCCGCCAGGTAACCATCGTGCACCGCCGCGATCAGTTCCGCGCCTCCAAGATCATGCTGGAGCGAGCGCGGGCCAATCCCAAGATCCGCTGGATCACAAAGGCTGTGGTGGACGAGGTGTTCGACGTGGAGAAAGGCCTGGTCACCGGCGTCAGGCTCCGGGACGTCGAGACCGGCCGCACCTGGGAGGAGCCGGTGGACGGTCTGTTCATTGCCATCGGCCACGTACCCAACACCGCTCCGTTCCGCGGCCAGATCGAGCTCGACGCGGACGGCTACATCGTCTCCAAGGGCGGCGCACGCACGAGCGTCCCGGGCGTCTTTCATGCCGGCGACGTGCAGGACCGTGTCTACCGCCAGGCCATCACGGCGGCGGCAGCCGGTTGCATGGCCGCTATCGAAGCGGAGCGCTTTCTGGAGGCGGAGGCTCACTGACGCGGGCCATCGCCCGTCTTTGCCCGATCAGGCTCCAGCAAGACTCGCAGTAGTCGTCCATTCGCGCGTCCACCTGCTCGACCGAGTGCGAGGGCCGCATGACACAGGCCGCCTCGTGGCAATGCACCAGTCCTGCCATGTGTCCCAGCTCGTGCAACAGCTCGCGCAGCGCGCGCTCGACGAGCCGCCCGGGGTCGGGCGGCAGGCCGTAGAACTCCTCACGCAGCCGGTGGATGGAGAAGACCGCGGCGCGCCCCCCGAGCTCCGCCTCGCCGAAAACGAAGCTGAACACGGGGATGAACAGGTCGAGCGTGGTGGCGCCCACGACAGGGAGGGCGTAGCGCGCGCGCAACGCCAGGATGAGGCGGGTGGAATCGCACTGTCCGCGCGCGGGATCCCACGCGGGGGCAGGATCGAAACGGCCGGGCATCCGAGGCAAGCCGCTGCGGCGGGAAAGTTCCGCAAGCAGGGTCTCGGGAAAGTCGCCTACGGCGACCAGACGGGCGCCCGGCACTGGAGACGGACGGTTCACACACGCGTGGACCGCGTACGCTCGGGCGGCTTCAACCCGTAGCGCCGGATCTTGTGGTACAGCGTGACGCGGTCTATGCCCAAGGCTTTGGCGGCTTGGGTCTGGTTCCAGCCGAAGTCCTCGAGCACCCGGATGATGTGCTTGCGCTCGACCGCCTCGAGCGTCAGATCCTCGCCGACCTCGACCGAGCGGTTGATCGCCAGATCCGAAGCGCGGATGAGCGGTTCGCGCCCCACGACGACAGCCCTTTCGATGATGTTCTCTAGCTCGCGCACGTTACCGGGCCAGTTGTGGCTGACCAGAATCTCCATGGCGGCGCGGTCGAACCCGGTGAACCTGCGGTTCATCTGACGACTGTACTTCTCGAGGAAGTACTGCGCCAACAGGGGCACGTCGCCGTGGCGCTCCCGCAGCGGCGGCAGTTGAATGGTGAAGACGTTCAGCCGGTAGTACAGATCCGAGCGGAAGCGTCCCTCCTTGACCAGCTCCGCCAAGTCGCGATTGGTGGCCGCGACGACGCGGAAGTCCACCTTGATGGGCTGCGTGCCTCCCACGCGCACGATCTCGCGTTCCTGCAAGACGCGCAGCAGGTCCGTCTGCGTCTTCAGGCTGATGTCGGCGATCTCGTCCAGGAAGATCGTGCCGCCATGGGCCGCTTCGAACTTGCCCTTCTTGCGATACTGCGCGCCGGTGAAAGCACCCTTTTCGTGGCCGAAGAGTTCGCTTTCGATCAGCGTTTCGGTGAGCGCGCCGCAATGCACGACCACCATGGGGTTGTATCGTCGGGGGCTGAGGCGATGGATGGCCCGCGCCACCAGCTCCTTGCCGGTTCCGCTTTCGCCCACGATCAGAACCGTGGTGTCCACCGGCGCCACGGTCTCGATCTGTTCGCGCACCCGCCGCATGGCTTCGCTCTGCCCGACCAGCTCGGTGGTGGCCAGCGACTCGCTGAGCTGTTCGCGCAGCATGCGGTTCTCGCGTTTCAGGCGCTGTTGCTCGATGGCGTTGCGCACCACCACGGAAAGATCGTCCGGATCGAACGGTTTGGTGACGTAATCGAAGGCCCCGTGCTTGAGCGCGCGCACCGCGCTCTCCACGCTGGCGTAGCCGGTCATGACGATGACCGCGGTGTCGAGCTGTTCGGACTGGATGCGCTCGAGCAGCTCCAACCCGTCCATGCCCGGCATGCGGATGTCGGCGATGACCAGGTCCAGGTCGCCCGCCGCCAGCCGCGCCAGCGCCTCGGCGGCGCTGGCAGCGGCCTCCACGTGGTAGCCTTCCTCGGCAAACCAGTGCACCAGCGAGTCGCGTACGACCTGCTCGTCGTCAACGATCAGAATGGAGGGCTTCGGCTCGGACATCGGACGACTCCGGGGCCGCGGATTTGGCGGCTTCACCCAGCGGCAGCAGCACGTGGAAGGTGGTTTCCTCCTCCTTCGAGAAGACCTGGATCTCGCCGCCGTGCCGCTGCACGATGCCATAGGCTACCGACAGTCCCAGTCCCACGCCGGCGGCGGCCTGCTTGGTCGAGAAGAACGGTTCGAAGATGCGGGGCAGAACGTCCTCGGGGATCGGGGGGCCGTTGTTGCTGATGGCGATGTCCACCCGCTCGTCCGGCGTCAGGGAGGCGCGGATCGCGATCCTGCCACGCCGGTCCGGGCGGCTGCCGATCGCATCCACCGCGTTGACCAGGATAGCCGTGAGCACCTGCTGGATCTGCGAGCCGTCGCAGGGAATGGGCGGCAGATCGGGGATCTCCTGGATCACCTCGATGCCGGCGCCCTGGAACTTGTGCTCGAGCACGGCCAGCGTATAGCGCACGATGGTGCGCAGGTCGCAGGGCGCCGTCTGCGTGGGTTGTTTGCGCGCGAACACGAGCAGGCTGTTGGCGATGTCGCCGCAGCGGCGGCTCTCCCGCTGGATGGTTTGCACCCATTCGAGCGCGGGTCCCGAAAGGGCGGCCTTCTTCTCCAACAGGCGCGCGTAGGTGTAAATACCGGCCAGCGGGTTGTTGATCTCGTGCGCGACTGCGGCTGCGAGCTGGCCGAGCGAGGCCAACTTCTCCGTGTGGATCAGCTTCTGCTGGGCAGCCTCGAGCTCCTGGGTCTTGCGGCGGATCCTCTCCTCCAAGGTGCGGTTGGCCGACTCGACCTGTTCCGCCATGTGATCGAAGGCGCGGGCCAGGGCGCCGATCTCGTCACGGCGCTCGATGCGGAACCGCCAGGAAAGTTCACCCTGCGCCAGCCGGTTCACACCCTCGATCAACCGCCGGATGGGGCGCGAGATGAGCAGCCATACCAGCAGGCCCCCGACCAGCACCAGCACGGCCGCGGAAATCAGCACCTGGGCGCGCATGCGCCGCTCGTGCGCCGCCAACGCCTCGTCCACCGGCTCCAGGGAAAGCACCACGTCCAGCACTCCCAGTATGCGCTGCGAGGGTGGGTGGGCATGGCAGTATGCGTTCGAGCACGCCGGCTCGTTCTCGATCGGGCGGATCAGCCCGATCAGGCGCTCCTGCCCCATGCGGTAGAAGCGGTAGGTGTGCTGCGCGGCCGGCTTCTCGAGCGGGGTGTCCGAGGCATGGCAGGCGTAGCAGGCTTCGGCCCGCTGATCCACCATCTGGCCCACCTCGCCCGCGTGCGTGGAAAGCTGGATCGTGCCGTTCTTGTTGAACACCCGGATCTTCCGCACGCCCGTCTGCGCGCCGATGCTGTGGATGATGTGCATCAGCTCCTCGCGGTTGTTGTGCATCATCGAGTCGTGCGTGGCGCGGAAGATGATGTCGGCGATGCTGCGGGCCGAAAGCACCGCCGTGGTCTCCAGGTTCTCGCGGAGCACACGCAGATTGGCTTTGCCCAGCCACAGCAGGACGGCGGCCATCGCCACCGCCAGCCCCGCCGTCAACTTGACGCCCAACCTATGCATACACAGCCTGCGCCGGTTGCTCCTCCTTCAGGCGGTGCGGTGACGGGAAGACGGCCAGATGACGCACGGCCCACCGGAACGCAACCACACCCAGCGTCACCAGCATCAGGGTCACTGCGACCTCCATCCAGGAGGGAAGGTAGCTCGAGCCTGCAGCCAGCGCCGTCGTGGAAACGTTCAACCGGTGCACCAGGAAGCCTGCCACCAGCGTGCAAGCCAGGGCGAACAGCCGCTGCGGATTGTGCCGCCACCGCGCCGAGAGCGCCAGCCCAGCGGGCACGAGGAAAAGCGCCTGCTCAAGCCAGAACAGCTGCACAGCCAGCGAACCCGGCCCTGCAACATGCAGGGCGGCGGCGGCGTGGCCGCGCACCAGAAGGTCCCACCAGCGCAGGAACACGAATAGGCCGACGAAGACCGCCATCGCCCTGGCCAGCTTTTCCAGGACGTCCAGCTCCAGCGCCCGCCCGAAAGCCCGCGCGCTCATCCCGCTCTCAAAGATTACCATTGCCAGTCCGCCCGCGACAGCCGAAAACCAGAACAACCAAGGCAGCAAGGGGCTGTACCAGAGAGGGTGCAACTTGGTGGGCAGGATCAAGTAGAGGCTGCCGAGGGAGGACTGGTGCAGCGTGGAAAGAATGAAGCCCGCCGCCGTCAGCGGCACGATCGCTGCGCGCGCCACCCGTGAGGCGCGCCACCATCCCAGCTTGTCGAAGAGCAGGGGCGAGAATTCCACCGCAAGCACGGTCGTGTAGAGCATCACGCACCAGGCGACCTCGAACATGACCGAGCGCGGATTCCACATCACGGTCGCCCGCCAGATGTTCCACGGCCGTCCGAGGTCGTAGACGAGCGCGAGGATCACGAGCAGGTAACCCAAGAAAGCCGTCAGCACCGCGGGCCGGACGATCGGACGCAGCTTTTCCAGGTGCAGAATGTAAACCGCTGTGGTGATCGTGAACCCGCCCGCCGCCAGACCCACGCCGCAGAGCACGTCGAAGCCTACCCACAAGCCCCACGGCATCTGATCGGAAAGATTGGTGGCGGCGCCCAGACCCTTGGCGAACCGCACCACTGTCGCGTAAGCGCCCGCGGCGAGAATGGCCAGGGCCAGCCAACGCCAGAACAGTCGCTGGATCATGCCGCGTTACCTCCCGCCCGCCCGACGCACTCGGCACGGGCCACTTCCTGTTTGCGATTGGTCAGCCACCACAGCCCGGCCAGCAGGATCCCTGCCGACCCGACCAAGGGCGGGATCTGCGACAGCGCGCGGCCGGTGTAGTTGGGCAGCGGCTCCAGCGGCAGGTTCTCGGGCAGGCCCAGCCTGCGGAACGGCACATTCGAGAGAAAGAGCACGCAGGTCCCGCCCACTTCCCGCTCGCCATAGACGTGGTGCACGTACTTGTCCGGCTCGGCGGCAATGCGAGCCCGCGCCTCCTTGAGCAGCTCGGTGCGCTCCCCGTAGATCGTCGCGCCCGTAGGGCAGACCTCGGCGCAAGCCGTCGGCTTCCCCTTCGCCAGCCGGCCCGCGCAGAGTGAGCACTTGCCGAGCTTGGGCGCACGGCTGTTCCACTCGTAGCGGGGGATTTCGAAAGGGCAGGCTTGCAGGCAGTAGCGGCAGCCCATGCACACCGAGGCGTCGTAGACCACCGGCCCCGAGGCGGACTTCTTCAGGGCGCCGATCGGACACACCGAGGCGCAGGCAGGATCCAGGCAATGCATGCACAGCCGCCGATAGTAGACCTCCCCTGTCGGGGTCGTCGTCTTGCGGACGACCGTGTAGCGACTGGGACCGAGATCGGTGCTCTCCGGCCCAGGCAAGCCATTGGCCTCGCAGCAGGCAGCCACACAGGCACCGCAGCCGACGCACCGGGTCACGTCAAACAGCAGCGCTCGCATGGGGACACCTCAAACGAGGAAGAACCGGCGCGTCACCTCGCGCCACCGCTCGGCGCCGAGTTGCAAGCCCAGTTCGGGCTGAAGCCGCCCGCCGTCCAGCGCCGTGGCGAGGGCGTTCGGCGCCAGCATCTGGCGGAGCTCCATCACCGCCCATTCCATCCAGCGCCGCGCCAGCGCCCCGGAAAGCAAGTTGCGAAGGCTGACCTCCACGTCCGGCGAATAGACCTCGTACAGCCAGCCAGCCCCGTAAGGATCGCGGCCCACCAGCGAGGGGTCCTCGCGCACTCGCTCGTTGACCGCCACGATCTCGCCCTCGACCGGAGCTACCATGACCGCCTCGCCATGGACGGTTTTCATGGTCCAACCCTTTTCCCCTTGACGTAGCCAGCGCCCGGCCGGAGGCCCTTCGATTTTCAACACGCGGCCCAAAAGGCTCGCAGCGAACTCATCCACGCCGATCCGGATCCGCCCATGCCCCCGCTGCATCGCCCATGTATGGCCGGGATGGTAGGCCAGCGTGTCCGGCAGCGCCACCCCAGCTACCATCGGTACCGTTTCGGGCTTGGCTTCCGTGGGGACGGGCTCGGCCACCGGGAAGCGGTACTTCTCGCGGTGAAGTAGCACGTCAATGATGATGAACGCAACGAACGTTGCGAGAACCAGCAGAGCGACCATGGTGCGTGCTCCTTTCACCAATCGCTGAGCAATTCGCACACCGCACTGGCCAGATGTCCCAAGTGGCTTGTAGCCAGCAATATTTCAACGGCTTAGAAGATCGGGCTCCCTTCGCGTAGGAGGCCCGGCTCGAGACACCATTGTTGACGAAATCAGCATATCCTGACCGAGAGATCCGGAAGTCGCTGAATGGAAAGTCGCCAGCGGCGTTTCGCGATTCAACAAGACGTTGAGAATTTCCACGGGCGAGGGCCTTGCTCAGCCCGGCGTTGATTGGTTGCCACGATACAATCCGCGCTTCCGGATGTACACTAGCACCTTCGGCGGAATTTCTGGCGGTTCGTGACCGGCTGCCAGCTGCGCCCGCAACTGACTGGAGGAGACCCGCAAAGCCAGTGTCATCATTGGCACGACTCTGGCGCCCTCTGGCACTTGGTATGCATGTCCAGGCCGGCTGGCTACGATGAACGTCACCAAGCGCACCACATCCCTCCAGCGGTACCAAGTGGGCAGCTCCGCGAAGGCATCAGCCCCGATGAGAAAAAAAAGCTCGTCGGAGGATCCGAGCGTGGCGCGGACCTTTTCGATGGTATGGATCGAATAACTGACCTCCTCGCCCTCCTCGAGCCTGGAGACCTCGAACCGGGGCTCGCCCTCGCACGCCAGCTCGAGCATCCGGACACGGTCTTCGAAGGGAGCTTGGGCTCGGCAGCCTTTGTGAGGGGGGTGGGAGGCGGGAACGAAAAGGACGCGGTCCAGCGCGCATCGGACCAGCGCCTCCCTGGCTACTTCCAGATGTGCGCAGTGGACGGGGTCGAACGTGCCGCCAAAAATCGCCAGGCGCAACCCGGGACCTCTTGGATCGCTCAGAACATGAGTCCGAGGATGAATTCGAACTGGTTCCGGCCGCTCAGCGCTGATCCGTCCGGCATACGGAAGGCGTCGGTGCGCCAACGGGTGTAGCGCAATTCCGGAATGAAGCGCGGCCCGAGGAGGTTGCCTTCCAGACCCAGGGCAAAGACGTAGCCTCGGGGCGTCTTGTTCACGAGCTCGCGAGGCCAGTTGCGATGGACCGCGACCGGTTGCCGGGGCAGCGCGCCTGCCGGCTCCGTGCCGGTCTGTTTGAGGCCGGTAAACCGCTGCCAAACCAAGCCTCCCCCGACCACGGGAGCGACCCAACGGTCCGAAAGCCGCAGTCTTCCCATCAGGGGCAGGGTCCAAACCCGCCCCGTCGTCACCAGGCTTTCGCCCGGTCCCTGCGAGCGGTACTCGACCGACCGGTGCAGCAGGTCGGCCTCCACGCTCAGGCGCCAAGGAAGCATCAGTTCGAAGACCGGCCCCAGGACCCAGCGGCCGCTGGCAGCTTCGTACTTGCCGCCCGGCCAGCTCTGGGATTTGAAGGCGTCGGTCGCCGGCCAGCCCAGCTTCAACCCGAAGGAGGGGCGCTGGCACCAACCGCTCGACCACAGCGCGAAAGCGACGAAGAGGAACTTGGGGAACCTGAAGCGCATCGTCGTCCTGTTCGCTAGCGCTCGTCCTGAGTTGCCATCTTCGCACGAGCGGCCAGCTCCTGTGCGGCGCGGGAGGCCAGCTCATCGGCGCGGCGGTTTTCCGGATGATCCGCATGTCCGCGCGTCCAGACCCAGCGCGTGCGGTGGCGCCGGGCCAGCTCGTCCAGCTCGCGCCATAGCTCTGCATTGCGCACGAGGTTGCGCGAGGCCGTCGTCCAGCCCCGGCTCTTCCAACGCGGCAGCCACTCGGTGACGCCTTTCTTCAGATACTCGGAGTCGGTAACGATCTCGACCTCACAGGGTTCCTTGAGCGCCCGCAGCCCCTCGATGGCGGCCCGCAACTCCATGCGGTTGTTCGTCGTGTCGGGCTCGGCGCCCGAGAGCTCCTTGCGGTGCTTGCCGTAGATGAGGATCGCCGCCCAGCCGCCCGGCCCGGGATTGCCCTTGCAAGCGCCGTCGGTGACGAGCCGGACTTTTTTCATGCGGCCTGCGGCTCGACTTCGCGGGTGAAGAACTCGTCCACCATTTCGAGGATTTCCCCGGGCTGCTGGGCGCGATAGACGGCGGCGCGCAGGCGCGCCCCGTTGCGCACCCCATGGGTGAAGTAGGTTGCGAATTGTTTCATCTTCCCCACGGTCTCCGGATCTCCGCGCTCGATCAGCATCGCGTAGTAGCGGCGCATGAGCTGGTAGCGCTCCTGCTGGGAGGCCTGCCGATAGCGCCCAGTGGCGCAGTAATCGGCGATCTGTTGGAAGATCCACGGGTTGTAGGAGGCCGCGCGCCCGATCATGACCGCATCGCAGCCGGTCTCGGCCACCATCCGCGCGGCATCCTCGGGCGTGACGATGTCGCCGTTGCCGATGACCGGAATCCGCACCGCCGCCTTGACCTCGGCGATCAGGCGCCAGTCGGCGCGCCCCCCGAAGCCCTGGTCGCGCGTGCGCGGGTGCAGCGTGAAGGCATCGAGGCCGCAGTCCTCGGCCAGCCGCGCCACCGGGACGGCGACGATTTCTTGCCAGCTCCAGCCGGCGCGCGCTTTCGCGGTCAAGGGAATGCGGATGGCGGCGCGGACCTTGCGGAAGATGCGCTCGATGAGCCCGAGATCGCGCAGTAGTCCGGAACCGCCGTTGGACCGACAGACTTTCTTCGCCGGGCAGCCGAGATTGATATCCACCAGATCGAAGCCCACTGCTTCGCAATGCCGCGCCGCCTCGGCCAACACGTCCGGGTCGGCCCCGAACAGCTGGGCCCCGATCGGGTGCTCGTCCGGCTCGAAATAAAGATACTTGAGCGTCCGCCCTTTGCCGCCCGCCCGCACCGCGTTGACGATGCCGTGCGAGCTGGTGAATTCGGTCATGATCAGGCCGCAGCCGCCCAGCTCGCGAATCAGCCGCCGGAACACGGTGTCGGTGATGCCTGCCATCGGCGCCAGCACGGTTGCGGGCCGGATCTCGACCGTTCCGATCCTGAGCACCTGCGGGATGAGCGCCATGTCTGCCTTATCATTGTAGCCGTCCGAGCAGACACGCCGGACCGGGCACGGCCCTGGCGCGGGATGCTACCATGAGGGGTTCGCGGAGGCCGCCATCGTTCGCCTGTGCGTACTGGCCAGCGGGAGCTCGGGAAATGCCACCTTGGTGGCGAGTGCCCGGACGCGGCTTCTGGTGGACGCAGGCCTGAGCGCCCGCGAGATCGAAAGACGGCTGGCGCTGGCGGGCGAGTCGCTGGAGCGGCTGGACGCCATCCTCGTGACGCACGAACACACCGACCACGTCTCGGGGTTGACCGCGCTGGCGCGCCGAGCCCCCTGTCCCGTCTTCCTGACCGCGCTCACCGCTGCTGCCATTGCCTGGAACGGGGAGCCGCCGCCGCTGGAGTTGTTCCCGGCCGGCGCGCGCTGGCAGATCGGGGACATCGAGGTCACCAGCTTCAGCGTCCCGCACGACGCATCCGACCCAGTGGGCTACTGCTTCCAGGCCGAGGGACGCAAGATCGCCATCGTGACCGACCTGGGCTACATCCCGGACGCGATCCGTTTCCAGATCCGCGGGGCCGACCTGCTGGTGCTGGAGTCCAACCATGACCTCGAGATGCTCAAAGTCGGCCCCTATCCCTGGCCGGTCAAGCAGCGGGTCATGAGCCGCCAGGGGCATCTTTCCAACGACGCAGTGGCGCAGTACATCCGCAGCCATTTGGAACCGTGCACTCGCACGCTGGTCCTAGCCCACCTGAGCGAGAACAATAACCATCCCGATCTGGTCCGCCTCGTTGCGAGCCAGGCGCTGCGCAGCCGCGGACTTTCCACGCGGCTCGTGGTCGTCGAACAACGCTGCCAGACCGAGGTCTTCGAGCTATGATCCCACGCTACACGCGCCCGGAAATGGGTCGTATCTGGAGCGACGAGAACAAGTTCCAAACCTGGCTGGAAGTCGAGCTGGCGGCCGCCGAGGCGCTGGCGGAACTGGGCGAGGTGCCAGTCGAGGCCGCGCGCCAGTTGCGCGAGCACGCCGGCTTCCGGCTGGAGAGAATCCACGAGATCGAACGCGAGGTTCGCCACGACGTCATCGCTTTCACCACCGCCGTCGCCGAGCACCTGGCGGCCGCCGGCTATGCGGACGCCTCCCGGTGGCTGCACTACGGGCTGACTTCCTACGACGTGGTGGACACGGCCTTGGCCCTTCAGATCCGACAGGCCAACAGGCTGATCGAGGCCGGACTCCAGCGCTTGCTGGAGGTGCTCAGACGGCGGGCCTTCGAGTTCAAGCAGACACCTCAAGTGGGCCGCACGCATGGCGTGCACGCCGAGCCTGTCACCTTCGGGCTGAAGTTCGCGCTCTGGTACGACGAGGCGAGCCGCAACTTGGAGCGGTTGCGCGCGGCCGAGCAGGAGGTCTGCGTGGGCAAGATTTCCGGCGCCGTCGGGACCTACGCGCACGTGGGGCCGGAAGCGGAGGAGCGGATCTGCGCCCGGCTCGGGCTGAAACCGGCCCGGGTCAGCACCCAAGTCGTCTCCCGCGATCGCCACGCCCACTATCTCACAGTCCTGGCCTTGATCGCCGCCCTCGTCGAGAAGATCGCGCTCGAAATCCGCCACCTGCAACGCACCGAGGTGCTCGAGGCAGAGGAGCCTTTCGCCGAGGGCCAGAAGGGATCCTCAGCCATGCCCCATAAGCGCAACCCAGTGGTTTGCGAACAGATCTGCGGACTGGCCCGGCTGGTACGCGCCAATGCCCTCGCGGCCTTCGAGAACATCGCCCTCTGGCACGAACGCGATATCTCCCACTCCTCGGTGGAACGCGTCATCCTGCCTGACTCGACCATCCTGGTGGACTACCTGCTGGCCCGCACCGCCGAGGTCGTCGAGAACCTCCGGGTCTACCCGGATCGCCTCCGCCGTAACCTGGAGTTGACGCGCGGCCTGATCTTCTCCGGCCAACTGTTGCTCGACCTGGCCGCAGCCGGCATGCTGCGAGAGGAGGCTTACAGGATCGTGCAAGGCCACGCCATGCGCTGCTGGGAAGAAGGTGGCGACTTCCGGGCCGCCATCGAGGCCGATCCGGCGATCGCGGCCAAGTTGACCCCCGAGCAGATCCACCAGGCCTTCTCCTTGCAACGTCAGTTGCGGCACGTCGGGAGAATCTACGAGCGGGTCTTCGGACCGGGAGACTAGCTCGAACAGACCCGAACCCCAGCCCTCTTTGCGGATGAATCCGATACCCAGCCTGTGTGGTGAATGGAAGGCGGCCGTTTGGAACGGGAAAGAAGTTAAGGCCGGTAAAGATTAATGATTGTTAAGAAAGACAACTTTTGTTCGTGCCTTTTTCCTTCCTTTCGGTTACACTGAGATTTGGGAGCTCGACAGGAAGGATGGGCTGAGGGATGAACAAGGCCCAGAAGACCCCGCACAGGCACTTGGATCTGGCCCGCGTCCTGCTCGTGGACGACAATTTGACGTCCCGACTGACCTTGCAGACGGTACTGGAGGCAGGCGGGTACCATGTGGACGCAGCGGCGTCGGCGGCCGAGGCCATCGAGAAGCTCGAGAAACACGAGTACGAGCTCGTCCTCACGGATTTGCGCATGGAATCCCCAGAGGCGGGGTTGAAGGTGTTGGCCTACGCCCGCTTGATGGAGTACAAGCCCGCCACGGCGCTGGTCACCACGTACCAGGACACCCGAGGCCGCTCCAAGCGTCCGGACGGTACGGTTCTCATCAAACCGGAGGATTTGCCGGAGCTGCTGAGCCGCGTGGCGGATCTCATCAGCGAGCGGGCGACCCGCCGCGTGGAGCGGGAACTGGTTGCGCGGCGGTAGATTCGCTCCCGAGACCATCCACGTGGCTTCTTCGAAAAGGTTGAAGCAGCGGGTGTCGGGCTGATCGCGCAGCCCCCGCACCGGCGCCCCGACAGAGACGCGTGCCGCAGGCGTGGTTCCGTTTCTACGGCGAACTGAACGACTTCCTGCCACCCTCTCGTCGCCAAAAGGCATTCCCTCACCGCTTCGATCTCAGCGCGCCGGTCAAGGATATGATCGAGGGGCTCGGCGTGCCCCACCCCGAAGTGGAGCTCATTCTGGCCAATGGCGAGAGCGTCGGGTTCCACTATTTGGTGCGGGACGGTGATCGGATCAGCGTCTTCCCGGTTTTCGAGTCGCTCGACATCGGTCCGCTGGTGAGAGTCCGACCAGCGCCGCTGCGGCATCCCCGTTTCGTACTGGACGCCCACCTCGGGAAACTGGCCGCTTATCTGCGCCTGCTCGGCTTCGACTCGATCTACCGCAGTGACGCGTCCGACCACGAGTTGGCGAACCTGGCCGGGGAAGGACGCATCCTGTTGACGAGGGATGCCGGCTTGCTCAAGCACGGATCGGTGACCCACGGCTACTACGTTCGCGAAACCGAGCCGAGGCGTCAGGCCGCCGAGGTGGTGCGGAGGTTCCAGCTCGAACGGTGGATCGAGCCGTTCACTCGCTGCCTTCGCTGCAACGGGCTGCTCGAGCGCCTGGAGGGCGATCCTCCCCCGAGCATTCCCGCAGCGGTTCGCCAACGCCACACCGAGTTCTGGCGCTGCCCGGGCTGCGGGCGCCACTACTGGAAAGGCTCACACTATCGGCGGATGCAGGAGTGGGTGCGCGCGATCCGGTGACGTTGAGCGCAAGTTGGCCCTCCGGCTAAGATGTTTGCGAAACGAGGACACGTTTTCCCTGTGCGTGGCGCCGGCGCGCGGGGCGTGCTGCGCCGCCCGGCTCCGACTGACGAGCGTTCGAGCAGAGGTACGCAATGCCGATCTACGAATACCGTTGCGAAGCCTGTGGGAGAAAGCTGAGCCTGCTCATGCGCATGGGCGAAGAGGCGCAAGCCTGCCCGAAATGCGGTTCCACGCGGCTGACCCGCCTGTACTCCCGCTTTGCCTTTGCTCGCTCCGAGGAGGACCGTCTCGAGCGCCTGGCCGACGAGGTCGAAACGGCAGGCATTGATGAGAACGATCCCAAGAGCGTGGCTCGCTGGATGCGCCGAATGGGCCAGGAACTCGGCGAGGACAGCGAGGAGTTCGAAGAAGCGCTCGAGGAGATCGAGCGTGGCGGTCTCGACGAGGAGGGCGAGGCCGCGGCCGAGCCCGGGAAGAACACCTCCGAGTAGCCTGCCTGGGCAAATGGTGCTCCTGGAGAAACCATAGGCCGTGTCGGTCCATGGACGGCCTCGTTCCCTCGCAACCGGAAGACCTGACGCAGGCCGCGGGAAATCGCCTCCGAACCCGACAGAAAGGCTTGCCCGCTCATCGGGGGTCCCCACGAAAGCCTCTCGCACTCGGGAGCGCTCAAGGCCTCGCCCTGCGGGCTGCGCGAGGCCCGCAACCGGCCTGAGGCGTTGGCGCCTGGGCAAAAAGCGGGGCGCCAGTGCGGTCGGAGTCCGGAACAGGGGAGCTGCGGACGGCGGCGTGTCCGTTGCGTCCGCGCGTTCGCCAGCGGGGCGCGTCCCTGACGAGCCCGCACGGACACCGACATCTGGCGCCCCAGCAGCGGACAAGGGCCAGAAAGTCGGATCTCGCCGTCCGAGGGTAGGCACGGCGGCCTCGATGGCCGCTCACAGCCGGTCCGACGGAGCGGAAGCGCTTGGACCTCGAACAGCGCCGCAGGAAAAGCCGCTCAGACGGTGCGCCCGTGCGCTTCGCATGCCGGCGCGGGTCACCGGCGGAACCGATTCCAGTGTCGCTGGCCTGCGGCGGGGGCCCCTCTCGCCGAGGGCGGCGAAAGGATCCATGGTCGTGCTGCTTCCAAGTGCCCCGCCGGAGGGGTAGGCAGCGAAGCAGATCGCTGAGCCGTTTCTGCCCGCGCCGCCTGCCGGTTGTGGCGGGCATTGTCCGTTGTGCCCGCTGCCCCACCTTGTGCTGCTGGGAGGGTGCGGCGTATGCGCTGGACGTGGCGCGAACCGTTCGCAGACGATCGCGCGGGGAACCAAACGCGCACGGCGGCGTCGTCGAGTTTCCGCGGTTCGAGCAGCGCTGGCCCGGACGCCGACAGGTACGGCTCGTGGGCCATCGCGGCAACTCGCCGCATGCGAACGACGGGAAGACAAATCGCCGTCGCCCGTGGAGGCGGCATGCCTCGCGAAACAGCTCCCGCGAATCGGTCGCGCGTTCGAACCGCCGCTGCCTGTCGCGATGGCCCCTGCACCCACGCCACGCGGGAGCCGGCCGGGGAATCGAGCCTAATCTTTACGGTTTCCGCAGTCATTCACCGGCGTCCACCGGACCAGGTTCGAGCGCTGGCCTTTCCCAAGCGACCAGGTAGGCGCCAAGGCGTCGGCTTTCTCCAGCTTCCAACTGGAAAAGACCGATTCCGGGGTTCAACTTCCTCAGCGGCCCCTCTTCGGCGCTCGGTTGCCAGCCTTTCGGCGCTAGGACGAAGACTTGCGATCCGGCTGGCACACGGATTCGGGTGCCTTCGAGCGGGGGCTGGCCCCGGCGGCGGTTGCGGTAGAACATGTGGCGTGCCTCAAGACCCGGTTGCTCCGGAGCGCCATGGAGCACCAGCACGGACGATTCCGGCAGGTGGTAGGACACCTGGCGCCACAAGCCAGCCCCCTCCCAGGAGACTACGAAAAGCGGCGCTGCTCTGGCCTGCTCACGCAACGATTCCACCACCGCCGCTGTCTCGCACGCCGCTCTCCTCGCCGCCCAGTACTGTCCACCCCATGCAGACTCCGGCGACAAAAAAAGCCCGAGGCTCAACCCGCAGGCCAGCGCTCCAGCTAGCACCGCCCTCGGGCGGGACCCGGCTGCCCACTGCGTCAAAATCCATCCGCCGAGCAGGCTGACCGCAGGGGCCGTCGCGAGCGTGTGTTCGGGATCGCCCACGTGAACGAAAGCGTAGAACAGCGCAGCCGGAACGATCCAAACCAAGAAAAACCGGGCGCTCCCAGGGGGTGCAGCGGCTTTTCGATGCCACAGTACCCACGGCAGTGCCCAGAGCCAGCACAGTGTTCCCAATGCAACCCAGGTCAACGCCTTCACGGCCATACCGAGCGCTTGGGTGCAGTCGGCTCCGAACAGTGCCGAACTGCCACCGAACTGCTCGCGCAGATAGTGCCAGAGGACGAAGCCGAAATCGCGCCATCCCCCGAATGCATGCGTCAAAGGCACAAGCCAGGCCAGCGCGACCGGGATTGCCAGAGCGGCAGCCCGAAGAGCCTCTCGCACAGGATACCGCCGGCTCTGTAGCGGCAACAGCGCTAGCGGAAACAGCAAGAGCATGGCTTCAGGCCGGAAACCCGCCGCGATGGCCAATGCGACGGCGGCGCCCCGAAACCATTGCTTGCCCTCGCCCGCCAAACCCCTCCAGGAAAAGTACGCCACAGCGCAGGCGCCCGCCGCCAGCCACAGGCGGAGCGGACTGCGCATCCCAGTGAGCAAAGTGAAGGGGTGAAACAGCAGCAGGCTGCAAGCGTAGAACGCCATCGGCGTCCCGCCCATCCGCTCCGCAAGCGACCAGAGGAACCAAACCGCCGTAGCACCCGCAATCACTCCCGCCAGCAGCAAGGCGTCACGGGCTTCGACCCCCAAGGCGGCCAGCCCACGGAGCAGAGCTACCGCCAGCAGATAGCCTGGTGGCTGCGGCTGATGCAGGAGCGGGTCGAAACGCTCGATCGCCAGCGCAAAATTCACTGCATCGAAGTGGGCCAAGTGCTCATCCGTCAGGGACCACCAAGCTGCGGCCAGCAGGAGGGCGCCCGCACTGGCAACTATGGACCGGCGAGGCAGGCGAATCGCCCCGCCAGGCGCAGGATCGCTCGCTTGCATCCCTTGTCGTCCAGTCTACGCTCTTGGGGGGTACGAGTCAAAGCGTCTGCTGGCGCTGAAGCAAATTTTTCACCCCCCGCAAGTGAGTGATTTCAACCGCACGAGGGCGAAGCCAATCTCTTCTCGCGCTTTTTGGGGTCACGCCGCGCGGGTGCGGGCGGGAACAGGCGCCTACGGTTAGTCCAGCGGGCCACGGGCACGACGAGAAGTTCCCTTCGGGGCGTCTCCCGATTCGGCTCGCCCACCTCGCAGTGGAGAAATCATCGCTGACGCACGGAGAGCGACTGGTCGGGCGCTGCGGTGCCCGGACGGGACTTCTACGGACTCCTGGCCTTTTCTTGATAAAGCACCGGTACGAATCCCTTCAGAGCCTGCCAGTCCATCTGCGTGGACCCGCTGGAAGCTCCCACTTGCCTCGAGGGCTTCGGATTCGGACCCATGCAGGCATTCTCGACCGACCCTCAGGAGAGAGCCGCAGCCGTCCCGGCTACGATGGTCTCGATCTCCTCGAGCACGAGCCGCAGCGATGGGAACTGGAACACAGCAAGCACCGCCCAGCGGCTGCTCACGGGCAACAACACGGTGCGCGTGCCGAGCTGGAGCGTCCACTCGAGCCGCACCGATGCGACCCGCTGAACCTCGGCACGCACCTCCTCCAGGGCCCCGGAGCGCTCCATCAGCACCAGGAAGCTGGCATTGGTCCAACGGTAGACCGCGTCGGAACAAAGGAGACCTTGGGTCAGGTGGTGCCAGAAGAAGCGCGAGAGTTGCTCCGCGGCGCCCGGGCCGAAGCGCCCGCTGATCAGATCGAAGCGCTCGAGCACGAAAATGGCCGCGTAGGTGTGCGTTCTCTGCTCGATTGCCCGCGCCAAGGCAGCCTCGGCCTCCGCCCGGCCCAGGGATCCGCAAGCGGAGTTCTGCTTGGCGGGTGTGACGGCGTTTTGACGTTGTTGGACACGCTTGATTTCGTTGCGCAGCTCCGCGATGGTCCGGGCCGTCTCCTCCCGCTGCTTGCGTGCCTCCTCGCGCAGCGTGAGCAGGCATTCGGAAAGCTTGGCCTTCAAAGAGCGGATGTCCTCGATCACGGAGGCCCGCTCCAGTTGTTTCTCGATCGTTTGCAGGCGCGCCACGGTTCGATCGGAGCCGGCCGAGATGGCGGCCACGGTCTCGGTGAGCATGGCGAGCATGGCCTGCAGCTCCGCGCTTTGCATGCGGATGAAGCGCGTCGTGCGCTGGTTGTAAGTTTCCAGCGTCTTGGCCACGGCTCCGGCCACGACCAGCACCTGTTGCGGAGAGAAATCCTCCCGGAGTTTGCTCTCCAGCTTGCCGATGTCCTGCTGGAAGCGTTGGTGCTCGTCGGGCTCGCCCACCACGGCGTGGAGCCGGATGGCCTCCAGGAGCAAGAGAGCCATGCGCTGGAAGGATTCCGCCAGCTCCTGCTCGGCGCCGCTGAGGTAGCGCTTCAGGCTGATGAACATGGTCTCGCCCGCCCGCCCCTATTACTGATCGGCCGGGGAATCCGTTTGCTGTAATTCGACCCCGGAAAGTGGGCGGCAGACAGGCGCGCCTCAATCCACCAGGCCGGCCCGGACCGCGAAACGGACAAGCTCGCTGACGCTGTGGACGTTCAGCTTTTCCATGATGCGCCCGCGGTGCGCGTCCACGGTATAAACGCTCAGGTTGAGGATGGAGGCGATCTCTTTGTTGGTCTTGCCCTCGGCGATCAGTTGCAGGACCTCGCGCTCCCGGCTGGTGAGCAGGTCCAGCGGATCGCTTACGTGCCGGCGGTAATCGCTGAGCACGGCTTCGGACACGGCGGGGCTCAAGTAGGCCTCACCGGAGGCGACTGCCCGCACCGCCGCCAGCAGGTCGCGGTCAATGGCGTCCTTCAACAGGTACCCCCTGGCGCCGGCGCGCAGGATCTCGCGCACGTAGACCGAATCCTTGTGCATGCTCAGAGCGAGAACGCGCGTGCGCGGAGCCAATGCAGCCAGCCGGCGCGTCGCCTCGATTCCGTTCATCTCCGGCATGGCCACGTCCATGACCACGACGTCCGGGCGCAGCTTCTCGACCAGCTCCAAGGCCTCGCGCCCATTGCCCGCCTCGCCGACGATCTCGATATCCGGCTGAGCCGACAGGATCAGCCGGAAGCCCTGTCGCACCAGTGCGTGATCATCCGCGAGCAGGACCCGTATCTTCCTTTTCGTCATGATGGGTGCCCTCGACGGGAATCCTCACTTCGATGCGCAGGCCTCCGCCCGGCTGGTTGGCAAAACGAACCTCGCCACCGGCGTTGCGCGCGCGGGCCCGCATGCCGATCAATCCGAGTCCCTTGCGCAGCACGGAGTCGTCACGGGGCAAGCCCCGGCCGTTGTCCGCGACGGTGACGCGTACTTCCGAACCGGTGTGTCGCAGTTCGATCCGGACCCGCGTGGCGCCGGAGTGGCGGGCGACGTTGGTCAGGGCTTCCTGGCAGATCCGGAACAGGTGCGTCTCGGTCTCCTCGGGCAGTCGCCCCTGGAAGTCGGAGTGGTACTCGACCTCGATGCCGGTCCGCTGCATGAACCCTTCGGCCAGCCATCGCAGTCCCGCATCCAGACCGAAGTCGTCCAGGATCGTCGGGTGCAGCAGTTGCGAAAGCTCACGCACGTTCTGGATGGCCCGGTCCACCGCAGCCACGCAGTCGTCCACACGCCCGTTCGCACCCTGCTGCGCCCGCATGGCAAGCAAGTTGGCCTTCACCGCGGTGAGCGACTGTCCCAGTTCATCGTGTAGCTCGTGCGAGAAGCGCCGCGCGGCGGTCTCCTGGCTCTGGAGCATGTGCCAGGAGACGCGGCTCAGCTCGGAGGCCTGGGCCTCCATCTTGTGCAGCATGTTGGTGGCCAGCCGCACCGTCAGCAGCGCGCATCCCAATGCGAGCAGCACCGAGCTGCCCAGCAGCGCCACGGAATTCAACAACAGCTCGCGCGACCGCTCCTCGATCTGCCGCTTGGTCGCTGCCGCACGCGCGTAGCTGGCCGACGCAAGACGCGCGACCAGCGAAAGCGCCTCTTCGTGCCGGCGGAAAAGATCGCGCGAAAGCAGCGTGGACGGAGACTCCTGGCTCAGCAGCCTTCGGGCTTCCGCGGAAAAGGAATTGGAAGCCTGCTTGAGCTCCCTCCACAGCGGCTCTTCCGGCGTGCCCACCACGGAGGCGCTGATCTCCTCGAGCCGGTCGTCGGCTTCGTCCAGCTCCGCCAGGATCTTCTCGCGGTCCACCAGCTCGGGCCCGCGCGACAGCTTGTGAAAAATGGCGCTCAAGGCCGCCTGTTCGCGCTGGACATCCTCGAGCAGCCTGGTGGCTACCAGCTCCTGGCTGGCCAGTTGCTGTGCACTGTCGCGGATCGAGCGGATGTTCTCGATGGCGATGAAACCCGCCGCCACCAGCAGGGCTATGACGAGCAGGAAGCCCCCGAGCAGGAGGCGAAAAATCGTCCTCGGCGTAACTTCGCCGCTGGGCAACCGCACGGCTCCTTTTTTATTTTCGCCCGGACCCAACCCGCCGCACGATCCCCTGACCGACCCAGGCGAATCCCCCACGGGAGCGGGCTGTGGACCGGCCAGGGATATCGCCCACCGGGGGAAGCCATCTTAGCCCACCGGGGCGATGGCACTTCGAGAGGTGCTACGCCATTCTGATCATGTCCCGGGAGAATGCATCCGGTTCCGTAAAAGGAGGTTGACGAATGAAGAAGCTGATCGTTGCCTTGATCGCTGGCTGCCTGACTCTGCCGGCATTGGCCCAACCGCAGCCGCTGCAAGAGCAAAAGCAGGAGCAGCAGGAGACGAAACAGGAAAAGAAGAAGACCCGCAAGAAGGGCGAAGAAAAGAAGAAGGAAGCAACTCCCAAGTCCTGATTCCCGACCCTCCCTCCGCAATCCCGCGCACCCCTGGCGGTTCACCGTCCCGGACCGCCAGGGGCTTTTCCCCTCAGGCAGACCGACCGGCCCGTGGCGCGTCCGACTTGCGCCGCGACCCTCAGAGCTCGGACATGAAACGTACGCAGGCCAGGAAAGCGGCCCGCCAAGTCCGCAGTCGTTCGACCAGATACTGGCGCGTGACGCCGCCCTCCAGATCTACGTCCATATCCATGTTGATGTCACCGTCCTCGTCCAGGTAAACCTTCAGGAACCGCTTCCTACGGTTCCACTCGTTGATCTTTTCGATGTCCACCTGCTCGCGGAATGCGGCGCGGAATTGCAGGCTCATGGCGCGCCCGTCCTCGACCCCGTAAAAGAAGAGCAGGCAGTTGTAGCCCTCGATGCGGAAGCGGATCAGGGGATCGCCGTGCGAATCGAAACCCAACTCCGGCGCGTAGCCCTCCTCGCGCACGAGCTGGGCCATCTCCTCGCCACTGACGGTGGTGATGATGCCTTTGGCGGGCTCCCTTGAGCCGAACAGCCACATAGCCTCCTCCTTGCCATGAGCGGTCCGTTCGCCCCGGCCCGAGGCGGGCTGCGGCTCGTCACGGGCGCCAGCGGTGAACGAAAACCGCCACTATTGTAACGCCCGAACGGCGGCGCGCGGCCGGCTCAACCGGCGCGCCGCAAGCGGCTGAAGCCGCCGACCGGCAGAAACGCACGCTCGATGACTTCGCGCTGCTCGACGAGGTGTCGCTTGTAGGAACCGGTCGCCGGACTGGGGCTTTCCGGGCGCCCCACGTACTCGAGCAAACGCCTGCTAGCGGCCAGCAGCGGCTGGACCTGCTCCTGCACGAAACGCCACGCGCCCATGTTGCGCGGCTCCTCCTGAACCCAGGCCACTTCGGCGGTGGCGGGGAAGCTCTCCAGCAGTTCGTGCACCTGCCGGTGAGGGAAGGGATAGAGCTGCTCGATGCGCACGATCGCTACCTGGGTGGCCTGCAAGCGCTCGCGCTCGGCCTCCAGCTCGTAGAAGATCTTGCCCGTGCACAGCAGCAGACGTGCAACGGCCTCCGGATCGGCCGGGGTCGCCCCCGGCAGAACCTCGCGGAAGGTCCCTGAAATGAGCTCCTCCACACGCGAGACGCACCGCGTGTGACGCAGCAGACTCTTGGGGGTGAACACGATCAGCGGCTTGCGCAGCGGACGTCCCCCGGCCCCGAACATCTGCCTGCGCAGCAAGTGGAAATACTGCGCGGGCGTGCTCGGGAACGCCACCTGAATGTTGCCCGCCGCTGCCAACTGAAGGAAGCGCTCGATGCGCGCGCTGGAGTGTTCGGGCCCCTGCCCTTCGTAGCCGTGAGGCAGCAGCAGAACCAAGCCGCTCGGCTGTCCCCACTTGTCTTCGCTCGCCGCGATGAACTGGTCAATGACCACTTGCGCGCCGTTGGCGAAATCGCCGAACTGGGCCTCCCAGATCACCAGCGAGTGCGGGTCTGCGATCGAATAGCCGAACTCGAAGCCCAGCACAGCGTTCTCGCTGAGCAGGCTGTCGTAGACCTCGAAGGAAGCCTGGCCGGGCGCCAGATGTTTGAGCGGGCAGTATTCGGAGCCGTCCTCGTAATCGTAGAGGATGGCATGCCGCTGGCTGAAGGTTCCCCGGGCGGAGTCCTGCCCGGAGAGCCGCACAGGAACGCCTTCCAGCACCAAGCTGCCGAAGGCCAGCGCCTCGGCCAGCGCCCAGTCTACCGGACCGCCTTCACGGAAGACCTGCTCGCGGCGCTCGAGGAAAGCGCGGAGCTTGGGGTGGAGCCGGAAGCCTTCCGGCAGCCGCGCCAATCCGTGGACGACCTGTTCGAGGACGTCCCGCCCGGCGGCGGTCTCCGCACCCCGGGCACGCGGCGCAAGCTCGCGCAGCGGCCCGATTTCCTGCATCTCGAAGCGCACGCCCCCCTCCTGTGCCGCGCGGTAAGCCCGCGCCAACCGCTCCCCGATCGCGGCTTTCTTGCGATCCAACTCCTCTTCGCTGACCAGTCCCTCCTCGATCAGGCGACGCGCGTAGAGGGTGGTGACCGATGGGTGCTCGCGGATCTTGCGGTACATGACGGGCTGCGTGTAGCTGGGATCGTCGCTCTCGTTGTGGCCGTGGCGCCGGTAACAGAACATGTCCACCACCACGTCCCGGTGGAAACGCTGGCGGAACTCGAAAGCAACCTGGATGGCGCGCAGACACGCCTCGGGATCGTCGCCGTTGACGTGGAAGATCGGCGCCTGGACCATGCGAGCCACGTCGGTGGCGTAGACCGACGAGCGTGCCTCCTTGGGCGGCGTGGTGAAACCGATCTGATTGTTGATCACGATGTGCACCGTCCCGCCCGTCCAGTAGCCTTCCAGTTGCGAGAGATTCAAGGTTTCGGCCACCACCCCCTGACCGGCGAAGGCGGCGTCGCCATGGATCAGCACGGGCAGGACCTGATCCGCTCCGTAGGGGCCCCTCCGGCTCTGCTTGCTGCGCGCCACCCCCTCGACCACCGGGTCCACCGCTTCCAGGTGGCTGGGATTCGGCACCACGGTGACTGCGATGGAGCGGCCGTTGGGATAGGCACGCAGCCCGCTGGCGCCCAAGTGATACTTCACGTCCCCGGAGCCCTGGATGCTTTCGGGATCCTGCATTTCGAACTGGGAAAGGATCTGCTCGACAGGCTTGCCGACGATGTTGGCGAGCACGTTCAGGCGCCCGCGGTGCGCCATGCCGATCACGGCCTCTTCCACCCCCAGCGCGCAGGCCCGGAACAGCAGCTCGTCGAGCATGGGGATCGCGCTCTCGGCGCCTTCCAGCGAGAAGCGCTTGTGGCCGACGAAACGTGCGTGCAAGAAGTGCTCCAGCGCTTCGGCTTCTAGCAACCGGTCGAGGATCCGCAACCGCGTCTCGCGTTCCAGCGGCCACTGGTTGGCCTGCGGTTCCATGCGCTGCTGGAGCCAGCGCTTCTGCTCGGGGACCTGGATGTGCATGTACTCGCAACCGATCTTGCCGCAGTAGGTGCGACGCAGCGTCTCGAGGATCTCGCGCAGCGTGGCGACGGGCTGCGGGCCGCCATGGCCCAGCGCCTCGGCCAGCGTGCCGGTGATGAACGGGCGGTCCAGGTCCCAGATCGTGAGCCCGTAGGTTGCAGGGTCGAGCTCGGGATGATACGCCGCCGCCGAACCGAGCGGGTCCAGATCCGCCAGCAGGTGGCCCCGCACGCGGTACGCGTTGATGAGCTGTAGCACTGCGGCTTCCTTGGCGACCTCGGCGAGGCGATCCCCCGCTCCCGGCAGGCAGGCCTGCCGATCGGGCTCCCAGCGCACCGGCCGGTGCGGGATGCCCAGGTCGGCGAACATGCGGTCGTAAAAGCCGTCCGCCCCCTCCAGCAAGGCCTGCACGCGCGCCAGGAACAACCCGGACTCGGCGCCTTGGATGATGCGGTGATCGTACGTGCAGGTGATCGTCATCACCTTGCCGATGCCCAGCATCGCGCGCACCTCGGGCGCCACGCCGCGGTACTCGGCGGGATAGTCAATCACGCCTGTGGCGATGATGGCGCCCTGCCCCGCCATCAGCCGGGGCACCGAGGCCACCGTGCCGACGGTGCCCGGGTTGGTCAGCGAAACCGTCGTGCCTTGGAAATCCTCCGGCGAAAGCTTGCCCGAGCGCGCCCTGACGATCAGATCGTCGTAGACGTCGAGGAACCGGCGGAAGTCGAGCGAGCCCGCATCCTTGATGTTCGGCACCAGCAGCGCACGGGAACCATCCTTGCCGGCTACGTCTACCGCGATGCCCAGGTGGATGCGGGAGCGCACCAGCCTGTACGGCTGCCCGTCCTTCTCCACGTAGGCGTGATTCAGAACCGGGAACTCCTTGAGCGCCTGCACGACGGCCCAGGCGATCAGGTGGGTGTAGGAAACCTTGCCGCGCCCGGTGAGCTCGCGGTGCTCGTGGATGATTCGCCGGTTCTCTTCGACCACTTTGACCGGGATCGTCCTCTGGGAGGTGGCCGTAGGCACTGTGAGGCTGGCGTTCATGTTCTCGGCGATGCGGCCGGCTACCCCTCGCAGCGGGACCAGCTCCCCCTCGTGCGAACCAGCCTGCGCGACAGGGGGCGAGGCCGCAGCAGCCGGGCCGGGCGTTCGCGGCTCCACCCGGGCCTCGTGCGCGAACCGCTCGCGCCAGCTCGGATCCACCGCGGCAGGATCGTGACGATAATACTGCTGGAGTTCGTCCTCCAGCCAGCTATTGATTCCCAGCGTGACCTCCGCAGAACGGGACATGGCGGGACCTTGTTTCCATGATATCCGAGGATCGCCGTGCGCCCTCCGACGGCCTGTCGCGCGGCAGCGTCAGGCAGCGGCCAGCAGCGCCCTCAGGTGCGCCAGACTGCGTTCGGCCTGCTCGGGCGTCCCGCATTCGACCGAGAGCACGCCGCTGAAGCCCTGACTCCGAAGAATGGCAATCACCCGTGCCCAGTCCACCACACCATCTCCGCAGGCGCAGCCCACCGGCGTTCCCGTGACCTTGCCGCGTTCGGCCTCGGCGTGCTCGAAGGAAATGTCCTTGGCGTGGACGTGCACCAGCCTGGGGCCTATGCGTTCCAGAGCCTGGTAAATGTCAGCGCCCGCAAGGTAGGCGTTGCCCGTGTCGTAGTTGATACGCAGCAGCGGATGGTCCACCAAGGTGGCAATGCTGAGCAGACCCTCGGTGGTTTTCGAAATCTCCTGGTGCGGCTCGATGCCGATGGCCACGCCGTATCGCTCGGCCACGCGCAGGACGGCCTTCAAGGTGTAACGCATGAGGCTCCAGGCTTCCTGCTCGGTGATCCAGGCGGGACGCATCCCCTCGTCGGTGTTGACCACGGGCGCGCCGAGCACCGCGGCGAACTGGATGGCTCGCTGCAGGTAATTCACGCTGATTTCGGGCCGCATCAGCGGGCAATGCGCGCTCAACCCGGAGGCTTTCACGCCGTAGCGGTCCAGCACGTCCCTGGCGAAGTGGGGATCCTCTTCCATGGAGAGGGAATGATAGTAGCCGGCCTCGCTCAGCAGTTCCCGTCCGGTGTGCACGAGCGGTTCCACGTACCGGTATCCCATGGCGGCCGCCATCTCGACCCCCGCCAGGAAGGATTTGTCCGAGTGCCGGACGAACTCCAAGTTCAAGCCCACCTCGATGGCCATCGCCGCCTCCCTGCTGCGAGCAAGGCCGCCCGCGCTTGCCAAGGTATACCGCGGGACGGCGGCGCTGCGCAACTCAGGCAGCAGAGCCGGGTGACACGGCCACGCGGGACTACGGCCCCTCGTAGCCGCGCTCGCGCAGCAGATCGAGCAGGGCCGTACCGCGCGCCGGCAAGGGTTCGACTCGCACCGGCACGACGAGCATGGCTTCCGCCGTCTCGCCGTAGGGACCGCGCGCGAGGATGCGCCCGCCCGGTCCCACGGCGAGCGAGCAGCCGATACACCTGCGGCCGCGCCAGGGCCCCTCGCGCAACCAGCCCACGTTGCTCACCCCCACCACGGTCATGTCGTAGAGGCGCGCCAGCGTCGTATAGGAGCGGAGCCAGAGATCCCCATAGGGTTGCCGCTGTTGGTCGTGATCGGCCTCCACCGCCCACGCACAGGGCGATAACAGAATCCGTGCGCCCATCCGCGCCTGGGCGTGAGCCAACGCGAGCGACTCGGGGAAATTGTCCGCGCAGATGTTCACGGCAACGACGCCCAGAGACGTGTCGGCGACGCCGAGGCGGTCGCCGGTGGCGTAGAGGTCGTGTGCAATGGCCAGTTCGTTGATCTTGCGGTGTTTGAGCAGGACCGTTCCCTGGGGCGAAACCAGGACGGCCGCGTTGTAGAGCCTGTCGTCGCAGCGCTCGGCGAGCCCGGCGACCACGTAGATGCCCGCCTCGCGCGCAGCCTCGCAGATAAGGTCGCTGTAGGGCCCGGGGATGGGCTGCGCCAGAGTGCGCGCGGCCGGATGCGTCCAGCCCAGATCCAGACACTCCGGCAACACGACCGCGCGACAGCCACGGCGCGCAGCCTCCCGGATCATGGCGAGGGCGCGGCGCAAGTTGGCCTCCGGCTGGCCGCCCTCGACCAGCATCTGGCCCATGCCGAGCAGGAACTCGATCGCCATGGCCTGCCGTACCGGACGAGTTTAACGCGCGCCAGGCGAACCGGTGGACGCGGCGCGCCCCGCTCTAGTACGCTGAGGCGTTGGGAGATCCGGTCGCTCTCCATGGGCAGAAAGAACAGGGAACGCGTGGCTTTCCAGGGTGAGCTGGGCGCTTTCAGCCAGGAGGCCGTCTACAAGCTGCTCGGCAGAGACGTCGAGGTCGTTCCTCTGCCCAGCTTCCAGGAGGTCTTCCAGAGCCTGAAACGAAAGCGGGTGGACGCGGCCGTCGTCCCCATCGAGAACTCGCTGGCCGGCTCGGTCCACGAAAACTACGATCACCTGCTGCACTACGACTTCCGCATCACGGGCGAGACCAACGTCCGCATCAACCACAACCTCATCGCGCTGCCCGGAGTCCGCTTCCGGCAGGTGCGACGCGTCTACTCCCATCCGGTGGCGCTGGGCCAGTGCCTGAAGTTCTTCGAGCGTTATCCGCGCCTGGAGAAGGTTCCCTTTTACGATACGGCCGGCAGCGTGAAGATGATCGTCGAGCAGCGCCTCAGGGACGCGGCCGCGATCGCCTCCGGGGTGGCCGCCGAGATCTACGGCGCGCGCATCCTGCGCCGTTCGATCGAGGACGACCGGCGCAATTATACGCGCTTTTTCTTGCTGCGCCGCGCCGCCGACGCACCTTCCATGCCGCGTCCGGCGGCCGGATTGGACCGTTGGAAAACCTCGCTCGTCTTCACCACCCGCAACATTCCCGGCGCGCTGTTCCGCGCCCTGGGAGCCTTCGCTCTGCGCGACGTGAACCTGACCAAGATCGAGTCACGGCCCTTGCGCGGCAAACCCTGGGAGTACCTCTTCTATCTGGATCTCATCGGACACGTGGGAGAACCGCGAGTGCGCAACGCGCTCAGCCATCTGGCCGAGTTGGCCGACTTCCTGCGCGTGCTCGGCTGCTACCCCCGGGGGGACTGAGGGTGGGGGCGAGCCACAGCCCGCCCACCTGACGCCTTCAGAACTGCAACTGGAGCGAGAACTGCCAGGAGCGCGGGGGCTCCTGCGATGTGACGGTTCCGAAAGCCGTGCTGGTCGGCGTGGTGTTCGGCGTCCGCAGCACGACCTCGTTCATGGCATTGAAGGTGTCGGCGCGAAAGATCATCGAGGCCTGCTCGCGCAGGCGGAAGGTCTTCCGCGCAGAGAAGTCCCAGCGCCGCTGCGAGTCCGTGCGGATATTTGAGTAGCGCAGCGGCGCGGTGCGCACGTTCCAGGCCAACTGCTGACGGCTGTCGCGGTTGAACACGTCGGTGTTGAACCAGCGGTCCGTGTTGCGCCGGTTCTTGGGCAGCCGGATCAGACGGCTGTCCCCGATGAAGAGCGCCTGACCGAAGCCGAGCGGAGCGCCGCTCTGCCGCTGGTAGACGCCGCTCAACTGCCAGCCGCCCAGGAAGAAGTTCAGCACCGGGTGCCACTGCGCCCCCCATTTGCGCCCTTTGCCGAAGGGGAGCTCCCAGATGCCGCTGCCCGTCAGCCGGTGGGCGCGGTCAATGCTGGCCAGCGACTCGTAAGGCATCGGATCGAAGACGTTCAGGAACTCGACGGCTTCCATTGCCTTCGACCACGTGTAGGAGACTTGCAAGGTGTAACCCCTGGAAAAGCGCTTCTCCATGCGGGTCTGCAGCGAGTGGTACCAGGAGTAGCCCGCCGGGTCGTCGTACTGGACGCTGCTGAAGTGCGGGTAGTGGGTCAGCAGTTGCGCACGGGTGATGGTGGAGCTGGTGAACTGCGGGTGCAGCCCGTAGAACGGGCTGGGGAAGTTGGCGCTCAGGAAATTGATGGTCGCCTCGTCCCGATAAGGCAGGGTGCTGTAGTACTGGCGCGGCGTGTAGCTGAGGTTGCGCGTGACGCCCGCGCGCGTGGTGCGGTTGCCCACGTAGGAGGCTTCCAGAAGGTGGCCGCCTGGCAGCTCACGCTGGAAGCCCAGCGACCAGCGCTGCGCATAGGGAGCCTTGCGGTTCTTGGCGAAGAAGGTGGTCGCCTGCCCCAGGGTGGTCTCCAGGCCGCCCGCAGCGCCGAGCACGGGCAAAAGGCCTTTCGGGAACGGATCGTCGAGGGTCGCCGTCCAGGTCAGCCCGTTGTCGGGCGAAGGCTCGATCGGCGTCGTGCGGCTGAAGCCGGAGAGGATCGAATTGGTGCGCAAAATGCCGATCGAGCTGTAGAAGATCCCGTAACCCCCGCGGAACACCGTCTTGGGGGTGAGCTGATAGGCGATGCCCACGCGCGGCATCCACAGCACGGCCTGGCTCGACCAGTACTCGCGCGGATTCCCGCCCACGCCAGCGAAGGTCACTCCGCCCTTCACCTTGAACTGGCTGACGGGCAGCTCCGGGATGGGATTGCGCGCATAGCGCTCGACGGCCGCAGGCTCGATGGGATTGGGACTGACGGCATCGAACTGCGTCACCGAACGGTTGAAGCGCTCGGTGATCGGGGATTCGCGCTCCAGGCGCAACCCGAGATTCAGCGTGAGCCTGCGCGTCGCCTTCCAGTCGTCGTGCAAATAGACAGCGAAATACTTGTCCTGCTCGGCATAGCTGCCGGTGCGCGACATGCTGCCGCCGGGAATGCCGGCCAGCAAGGCGATCATCTCCGCGCCCACCGGCGGAGCCGGGCTGTTGTCCATGGGGCCCCGCGCCCAGTAGTTGCTGAAGTTCAGATCAGGAGAAACATCGGTCGGGAAGCGGTTCCGGAATTCACGGAACACCATGACCTCGCTGCCGAAGCGTACGTTGTGATCGTCCTTGAGCCAGATGAAATTCCCCACCGCACTGTGGCTGATCGAGGCGGTGACGCCGTCACCCGACTCCCAGTTGCTGATGGTGGAAAGCGAGCCCACGCTGATGCGGGGGATGGTCGCCAGCCTGCGATCCACCAAATTGGCGAGGTTCTGGGAAAAACCCAG
>JANXAE010000139.1 GCA_025062235.1 Bryobacteraceae bacterium | reverse complement strand
CCGAAACCACGATGCTCAGCGCGTCACTTTCTTCGGTGATCCCGATCGCGGCCCGGTGACGGCTGCCCAGTTCGCCCGCCAGTGCCGGATTCATGCTGAGGGGCAGGAAGCAAGCGGCCGCCGCAATGCGATCGCCCTGGATGATCACGGCTCCGTCGTGCAGCGGGCCGCCGGGCTGGAAAATGCTCAGCAACAGATCCCGGCTGAGCGCCGCGTCCAGCAATTGGCCGCTCTCGATGAAGGTGCGCAGGCCCATGTCCCGCTCGAGCACGATCAGGGCACCAATGCGGCGCTGGCTCAGCCGGCTCAAGGCCCACAGGATCTCGTCTGTGGATTCGCGCCGCACCAGCGGGCTGCCCATCCCCAGCCATTGCCTGCGTCCGATACGCGCCAGCGCGCGGCGGATTTCCGACTGAAACAGGATCAGCAGGGCGATGGCCGTGTACGGGACGATGGTCGAAAGAATGCTGCGCACCAGCTCCAACCCGAACCAGACGGAGGCCAGGTAGACGAGCAGCAGGACGCCGATCCCCGCCAGGACCTGGGCGGCGCGCGTGCCCCGCACCACCAGGATGAGCTGGTAGATGAGAAAGGCCACCACCAGCACGTCCACAACCGCGCTCACCGTCAACTTGGGCAACCATTGGCCGAGCGACTCGAGCGCCGTGGACATAGGCCGGCTCCCTCTATTATGGCAGGGCAGGCTGCAATCCGTACGCGGGTTCCAGGAAATGGTTTTTCCAAGTTTTCTCAGCCGCCCGGCGCCGTCCCGGCCTGCAATTCCGGGATCTCGATCTCCACACGCGTGCCCTGGCCCGGCTTGCTTTCGATCCACATCCGGTAGTCGGAGCCGAACAGCACCTTGAGGCGCTCGTTGACGTTACTGACTCCGATGCCCTCCTCGAGCAAGGTGGCCAGCCGCGCCTCGGGGATGCCCACCCCGTCGTCCTCCACCACCAGGCGAAGGCGCCCGTTGCGCAATTCGGCCCGCAACCGGATGGTTCCCCCTTCGATCTTGCGCGACAAACCGTGCCGCACGCAGTTTTCCACCAAAGGCTGGAGAATCATGCTCGGCACCAACCGGTCCAGAGCCGCCGGATCCACCTGCCGGTCGAAGCGAAGCTTGTCGCCGAAGCGAATCATTTCGATGGACAGGTAATCGTCAATGAAATCCAGCTCCTCGGAGAGTGGGTTGAAGTTGTCGTGCTTGCGCAGAAGCCGCCTCAGGATGCTAGAGAGCTTGTACACCACGGCCCGCGCCTGGTCGGGATCGGTGCGGATGAGCGAGGAGACGGTGTTCAGCGTGTTGAACAGGAAATGGGGGTTGATCTGACGGCTCAGCGCGTCCAGGCGAGCCTGGATGAGCAGTCTCTGCTGCTCTTCCAGCTTGCGCTCGTTGCGGGTGTTGTTCCAGATCTTTAGCGGCAGCGTGACCGCGAACACAGTGGTCACATACACTGCCGCCTCGGCCAGCGGATGTGGGTTCGGCCAGCGGGGGCGGATGGCGAAGATCCAGCCGGGAAAGAAACGGTCCAGGCTGAGACGCAGGAACTCCGCCGCCAGGATGGCCAGCAGGAAAAACATCTGGAAGGCTGCCTTGGCATGTTCGTGATTGCGGCGGAAGTAGCGGTAGACGCGCAGGTCCAGGAAGGGCGAAAAGCGCCAGATCTGCTCGGGGTCCGGCGCCACGCTGCGCAGCAACCCGCCCAAGGCTCCTGCCGCGGCCAGCAACGGCAACGTCAGATACTCGTGCCGGAGCATGGCCGGAACCGAAATCAGCGAGCCGGCCAGCAGGCCCGTGACGTAACCGCCCAGCAATCCGGCGAGCAGGCTGGCCTCCAGCCCCAGATCCACCGCCTGGTAGACGCCTCGGGTCACGATGCGGATCGCGGCGCCGGTCCCGAAGATGCTGGCGAAGCTGAGCGCCAGCAGCAGGCGCTGGTTCATCGTCCTTTGTTCGCGCATCAGCATGCGCTGGAACGCGCCCGACCGCGCCAGAAAGCTGGCCAGCAACGTGACCACCCCGAGCTTCAACAACAAGACGATAAGATATTGTTCCAGCGCCACGGAGGCTCTCCCGCGGGGGTGCGGCCGGCAGTCGCTCTCCATTATAATGAAGCTTAGCCGCCGCTCTCGCAATTCATGCCGCAGGACGGCTCAAGGCAGGGATTCCGGAAGGTTGCTGAGGCGGATCTTCCCAGCCGGTTCGGTCGCTTCCGCATCTACGGCTTCGAAGACCGCTCGGGCGACCGCACCGAGGAAGCCGTGGTGCTGCGGATGGGCGACCTCGCCGGCGATCCACCCCCCTTGGTCCGCATCCACTCGCAGTGCCTTACCGGCGACGTCTTCCACAGCCTGCGCTGCGACTGCCGCGCGCAACTGGAAATCTCGCTCGACCGCATCGCGGAGGAGGGCCGCGGGTTGCTGATTTACGAGCATCAGGAAGGCCGGGGGATCGGCCTCCTGAACAAGCTCCGAGCCTATGAGTTGCAGGACCGTGGCGCGGATACGGTCGAGGCCAACCAGATCCTCGGTTTCCGCCCCGATCACCGCGACTACGGGCTGGCGGCGAAGATCCTGGCCTACTTCGGGGTCTCCAGCGTCCGCCTGCTCTCGAACAACCCCGACAAGCTCCGCGCCCTCGAGCGCGCCGGCATCCGGGTGGTCGAACGCATCCCCTGCCAGGCCGAGCCGGCCGATTCGATGACCGGCTACTTGCGAGCGAAGAAAGAGAAACTCGGGCACTGGATCGAGGGCCTGTAAGACCGCAAGGGAACAGCGCGGGAGGGCAAGCGCTCCGCTCCGGCTGATGCCGGCGCACGCGAGGGAAGCTCGAGTGCCGCTGCGGTTCAGACCGGCACGACGGACAACAACTCGCGCGGGTGAGAAATCCAGAATTCGGGCTCGAAACGCGCCAGCACCGCCGGATCCCCGTAACCGTAGCGGACCGCACACAGCCGCACACCGGCGCGGCGCCCTGCTTCCATGTCGGCGGGCGAGTCTCCCACCAGCAGGCATTCCTCCGGCCGTGCGCCCAGCGCGGCGAGAGCCGCATGGATCACGTCCGGCGCAGGCTTGGCCGGAAATCCGTCGGTGCCCTGAGGGTGATCGAAGTATCGGAGCAGGCCGAACTGTTCGAGCACCGCGCGCACGGTGGCCGTGCTCTTGGTGGTCGCGGTGCCCTTGCGCCCCGGCAATTCCGCCAGCATCTCGGGCACGCCAGGATACACGCGCGTCAGCCGGTGCTGGCGCGTCGGGTAGATCTCACGGTAGCGCTGGACGAGCTCCCAGTGCTGTTGCTCGCTGTAAGTTGGCAAAACGGCGCGAAAGAACTCCAGCAGGTGATAGCCGATGTAGCGCTTGACCAGCGCTTCGTTGAATCCGTCCACGGGATGGCCGCGCAAGGTTTCCCGCAGCGCCTCGCAAATGTCCTGCGCCGAATCGAGCAGCGTGCCATCCACGTCGAAAAGGTAGACTCGGAAGGGGCCCATCCGCGCGTGCCTGTGCGAAAGCGGTCCTTCAGGCCGGCTGGGCGCGCTCGCCCTCGCGCAACGCGGGAACGCGCCGGCCGTCCGGCTTGAGCACGTGTTGGGTCTCGCTCTGTGCGGTCTGAGGCGCGGCCCGCAAGGCCGGAAGCTCGCGTCCTTCGATCAGCGCCCTGATCTCCTCGCCCTCGAGCACCTCCCGCTCCAGCAGCGTCTCGGCCACGCGCACCAGGGTATCGGCATGCTCCTCGATGATCCGCGAGGCGCGATCGTAGGCTTTCTTGACGAGCTTGCGCACTTCCTCGTCAATCTTGATCGCGGTGGCCTCGCTGTAGTCACGATGCTGCGCGATTTCGCGACCGAGGAAGATTTGCTCTTCCTTCTTGCCGAAGCTGAGCGGGCCCAGATCGCTCATCCCCCACTCGCAGACCATCTTGCGCGCCAGCTCGGTGGCGCGCTCGATGTCGTTGCCCGCCCCGGTCGTCACCTGGTGCAGGAATTTCTCCTCGGCGATGCGACCCGCCATGAGGATCGTCAGCTGGGCTTCCAGATAGGCCTGCGTGTAAGAGTGCTTGTCGTCAATCGGCAACTGCATGGTGACGCCCAGGGCCATGCCGCGCGGGATGATGGTGACCTTGTGGACGGGATCGGCGTCGGGCAGCAGTGCGGCGACCAGCGCATGGCCGGCCTCATGGTAGGCGGTGCTGCGTTTTTCCTGCTCGCTGATGATCAGCGACTTGCGCTCGACTCCCATCAGCACCTTGTCCTTGGCCAGCTCGAAATCGTACATGGTGACGACCTTGCGGTTCTGCCGGGCAGCGATCAGGGCGGCCTCGTTCACCAGGTTGGCCAGGTCCGCCCCGGCGAAACCGGGCGTGCCGCGGGCCAGTACGGACAGGTCCACGTCATCGGCCAGGGGGATCTTGCGCGTGTGTACGCGGAGGATGGCCTCGCGCCCCTTCACGTCCGGGCGACCGACCACCACGCGGCGGTCGAACCGACCGGGTCGGAGCAGGGCCGGATCGAGCACGTCGGGCCGGTTCGTGGCGGCCATCAGGATCACGCCTTCGTTCGATTCGAAACCGTCCATCTCGACCAGGAGCTGGTTCAGCGTCTGCTCGCGCTCGTCATGCCCGCCGCCCAAGCCCGCGCCGCGATGGCGCCCCACGGCGTCAATCTCGTCTATGAAGATGATGCACGGCGCGTTCTTTTTGCCCTGTTCGAAAAGATCCCGCACGCGGCTGGCCCCTACGCCAACGAACATTTCTACGAAGTCCGACCCTGAAATCGAGAAGAAGGGTACGTTGGCCTCGCCGGCGATGGCGCGCGCCAGCAGGGTCTTGCCCGTCCCGGGCGGCCCGATCAGCAGGACGCCTTTCGGAATCCTGCCGCCCAGCTTCTGGAATTTCTGCGGCTCGCGCAAGAACTCGATGATTTCTTGCAGCTCCTCCTTGGCCTCGTCCACGCCGGCCACGTCCTTGAAAGTCACCTTTTTCTGCTGCGAGGAATGCAGGCGCGCGCGGCTCTTGCCGAAGCTCAGCGCCTTGTTTCCTCCGCTTTGCATCTGGCGGACCATGAAGATCCAGAAGCCGAGCAACAGCAGGAACGGTATGGCGTTCACCATCAGCGCCACCCAATTGCCCGAGCTCGATTCCCGGATCTCGACGTTGACGTTCTTGGCGCGCAGCAAGTTGTAAATATCCGGATAATTGCTGGGAATCAGCGTGCGCAGACCCAAGTTATGTTCCTTGAATTTGCCGCGCACCTCGATGCCCGTGATGGTGACCTCCTTGACACGCTCCTCCTCGACGGCGCGCACGAACTCCGAAAACGTCAGATGTTGTTCGGGACGCGCCGTTCCCTGGCGGACCACCGTCCAAAGAAGCACCACCACGCAGATGAGCACCACCCAGAAGATGGCGGTCTTGACGTTGGAGTTCATGGTTTCTCCCGCCAGCCCTGCGCCGGCTCCATGGATCCCCTCATTTCCATTAGACGTCCCCTACCGTCCCACCGGCTCCTCATTCCGCCGACTCCGCCTTGGCCCGGACGATCGTCCGCGACCCCGGCTCGGCTACGCACGCCGCAGCCGCACCGAATCTCGCCGCCCAGACAATCTCCCTCCCACTACTCATGATCGGCCATTTGCGCCGTTCCCACAAGGGGATTCTCGCTCGCTGGAACAACTCCTTGAGTTTGATTTCGCGCGACTGACCCGCGGGTCGGTACTGGTCGCCGGGCCTCCAATTCCTGAGTACGAGCGGCTGAGGCACCCGGTCCCAATCCAGCAGTTCTCCGCCTGGCGCTTCCACCTCGCCGACACTGGCCGGCTCGAGCGTCACCACCAGGGAGCTGCCCGGCACGCGGTAGACGCCGGGCGCTCGGACAGGGATCACGTACTCGCCCTTCTCCGAGTCGGCGGTACATGGGGTTAATCGCACCCAGTCGAAGGACCGTTCCACCACCAGACCCGGGAGGACCAGCCGCCCCGAACCCGTTGCGGATTCGACCAGCGCCAGCACGGCTTCCACGTGCTTGAACTCCCAGCCGCGCAGGTCACCTCGCAGTCGGGTGACCGCCAACCGCAGCACCCGCCGCCGGGCCGCCCGCGGAAGCGCGAGCAGAGCGCGGACTGGCGCGATCCACGCATCTTGGCGTCGGTCGAAGAGCCTCTCGGCCAGCCGCGTTGCTTCCCCTTCCCAGTAGCGCTCTTCCTCTTGCAGGAGCAGCGCCGTTTGTGCGAGCAGTTTCTCTATGGCGGGATTCCACTGGCGCCGCAGATACGGAAGCAACTCGTGACGGATGCGGTTGCGCGCCAGCCGGGTGTCGAGATTGCTGTGGTCCAGCCGCCACTGGAGGCCGCGTTCGGCGAGGTACCGTTCGATGTCGTCCCGGCCAACTTCGATCAACGGCCGGACGAAGCCTTCCGGCGTGACCGGATGCATGGCTGCCAGTCCCCTGGGGCCCGCGCCGCGCAGCAGCCGGAACAGGACGGTTTCGGCCTGGTCCGAGCGCGTATGCCCGAGGGCGATCCGGTCCACGACCTCCCGGGCGATGAGGTCAAGGAAGAAAGCTCGCCTGGCGCGTCGGGCTGCTTGTTCCAGGTTGTCCCGCTGCCGCCGCGCTAGCGCTCCCACGTCCGAGGAGCCCGCGTGCAAAGGCAGGCCATAGCGCTCGGCCAGTTGCGCAACGAACCGAGCGTCTGCGCGCGATTCCTCGCCTCGCAGGCCGTGATCGAAATGCAGGACGCTCAGGCGCAGCTCCCAGCGCGGGGCCAGTTGGACGAGAACATCGAGCAGGCAGACCGAATCGGCCCCGCCGGAACAAGCCACACCCACACGCTCGCCCCGGCGGAACATTCCCCAGCGCGAAATGCTCGCGGCCACCCGCTCGAGCACGTTCCCTGTCTCCATTGTAGGGCTCGCCCGGCTCGACCCGACCCGCGCCCGCACCCAATTGGCTCTGACCCTACTGTCTCATGGTTGCAACTCCCTCGTAGAAACCAACTCCGCAGAAACCAACTCCGCAAAATAAGCGGCAAGGCGGCCGGGTCAGCGAGTGCCGCGCGACCGGTTCCCGGATGGTAGCAATCGGGGCTGGCTCACAGCGTCGCTCTCTGCCTGGCGCTGCCCCGCGGCACGGGGCGCGGCTGGGCTCGGGTCACGCTGAGCCGGAGCGGTCCGGTGGGGACCACGGCGCCGTTCCGCCACCAGCCACAGGTTGTGGGGAACCAGGCGGCGGGATGAGGAGAACCGCGCCGCTAGCGGTTCTCAAAATGCCGCGGCCCCAGATTGGCTCAATGCTCAGCGTTTGCGGAAAATGTTCCGGCCGCCCTGCTCCGCAACGTACTCGCCGCCGCCAGCTGGGGATGGGCAAGGCCAGGGTCGTCCTTGCCGTCCCGCATACCGCTTGTGAGGGGGAAAAGCTTTTGGCCAACTCGTGGAGTCGTGCCGATCCACGACGCGCCGATCGTCCGTGCATCGCGCCAGCCGGGCCGTCTGTGTCTCCGCGGGCCGATTCGGGAGCCGCAACTCGGTGGGTTC
>JANXAE010000138.1 GCA_025062235.1 Bryobacteraceae bacterium | reverse complement strand
ACTTCCTGACCTGGTAAAAGTGCGTGGGTCGCTCCGGCCAGCCCGCCAGCCGCATGAACCACCGTTCCAGCTCGGAATAGGGCTGGAACAGGTAGGTTGTCGCCCGACGTCCGGCCGCGAGTCGCCGCTCGGCCATTTCATTGAGGCGGCCGGGAGAGACGTCGTGCGTGTTGCGCACGTGCCAGACCAGGCGCGGCCGGACCTTTGCGAGCAAGTCTTCGAGCTCGGCGAGCGATTCCGGGCCACGCAGCAGCAGCAGGGGCGAGCGGTCCTGTAGCCTAATGGCAATCTGGAGGGCGTCCGTGTTGAAGGTGTCCACCAGGACCACCGAATCCCGCGCGTCGGCGAGAATCGTTCTGGCCATGTCGTCGAATGGCGCTGCGTAGCCTTTGTTCAGGAATCCGGTCCTCGCGAAGTAGTTGCCAGTGGAGAGCACGCAGGTCGCCGCCAGCGCCCCGCAAAGCGCCAAGCCCGCCCGAGCCCGGCGCGCGGCGCCCGTCGCCAGCAGCAGCAGGTAGCCGGGCAGCAGGAACAGCAGACGCGCCGGGACGAACGGCACGGAAACCCACCGGCTGACGGCGAGGAAGGCAATGCCGATCAGCGAGGCAGCGAAGGGCGCCCAGCCGTGCCTGGCCCGCGCCGACGCCTCGCCGATCGCCACCCACGCCAGCGGGGGCGCCCGCACGGCGCCCGAGACAAGGCCCGCGGTGCCAGGGGTTTCGCCGAAGGAAAACGAGAAGAAACCATAGCCGATCTTGGCGATCTCGTCCAGCCAGGGGCTGGCAAAAACTCGGTAGGGATGGCTCCGGCCCGTCCACTTGCTCAGGGCGCCGAGCAAGGCCGGCAGCCACGGCGAGTACAGCAGCAGCGCAAAGGCATTGGCGATGGCCATGGCGCCCAGCCAGCGAGGATTCTTCTCGCGCAGTGCGCGCCAGCACGAAGCGATCGCCACGGCGCCCGCCAGCGCCAGGCCGGGCACGTAATGAACGTACAGCACGATCGCCAACGCTGCCCCGAGACGGAGCGCACGCGCCAGGCTCGGCGGGCGTCGGAGCCCCGCTGACGCTACCGTGATGGCCACGACTGCGACGAGCACTTGCAAGGAATAGGACCGCGCCATCCTGCCGTAAAGCAACAGACAAGGGGAGAGGGCCCACAGGACGAGAAAGCAAGCGCTCGATCGCGCGTCCATGCGCGAAAGCCACAGGCGGTGCACCACGAGCGTGGTCAGCAGGACCAGGACGCCGGACAGCGCCCTGAGCCTTTCGAGCGGCGAGCCGGGCAGCGGAAGCTCCAGCCATCCATGCGCGAGCCAGAAGTACAGGGGTGGATGGACGTCCGCGGCCACTCTCCGTGCAATCTCGCCTGGCGGCAGGGGTGCGACTTCCAGCGTGTGCGCCTCGTCGGTCCAGGCAGGCAGCAGGTCCAGGCGCACGAACAACAGCACAGCTTGGATCGCCAGGACAAACACCAGCAGCACGCCGCTCCCGCGCTGGCGGTGCTCAGCCATCGAGCCTTCCCGTTCCCGGCGGGGCCGAGGTGTTCCGCGCCGGGTTGCGAGTGCGCAACTGCGGTTGGCGAAACCGGGCCTGGTTCACGCCGCAACGGACCCGTGGCCGGGGCCTCGCTCGAGCTTGAGCGCGATCACGCCCAGCGGTGGCAACGTGAGGCTCACGCTGAAGGGACGTCCGTGCCAGGGCGTCGGCTCGGCCTCCACACCGGGCCAGTTGCTGACGCCGCTCCCGCCGTAGCAGGTGGCATCGGAGTTCAAGATCTCCCGGTAGAAGCCCTGCTCCGGGACTCCGATGCGATATCCCTCACGCGGCACGGGCGTGAAGTTGCAACAGAAAACGAGGAAGTCCGCCGGATTCTCGGCCCGGCGGAGGAACGAAATGATCGAATGATCCACATCGCGGAAGTCAATCCACTCGAAGCCGGACCAGTGGTAGTCCACCTGATAGAGCGCAGGCTCCGAGCGGTACAGGTGGTTCAGGTCGCGGACGAAAGTTTGCAGCTTGCGATGGTAGTCGTATTCGAGCAGCTCCCAGCGCACGCTGCCGTTCCAGTTCCATTCCTCGTACTGACCTAACTCCTGCCCCATGAAGAGCAGTTTCTTGCCGGGATGGCCGTACATGTAGGCGAGGAAGGCCCGCACGTTGGCGAAGCGCTGCCACTCGTCCCCCGGCATCTTGCCGATCAGCGACCGTTTGCCGTGGACGACCTCGTCGTGCGAGACGGGCAGGATGAAGTTCTCGTGGAACGCATAGAGGAGGCTGAAGGTGATGTTGTTGTGGTGATACTTGCGATAGACGGGATCCTTGGAAAAGTACTGGAACATGTCGTGCATCCAGCCCATGTTCCACTTGAACGAGAAACCGAGGCCGCCCAGATAGACCGGGCGGGAAACGCCGGGAAAGGCGGTGGATTCCTCGGCGACGGTGAAGGCGCCGGGCTGGCGGTGGGCCAGCTCGTTGAAACGTTTCAGGAACTCGATCGCTTCCAGGTTCTCGTTGCCGCCGAAGATGTTCGGCACCCATTCGCCCGGCTTGCGCGAGTAGTCCAGATAGAGCATGGAAGCCACGGCATCCACGCGCAGCGCGTCAATGTGATAGCGGCGAAGCCAGAAAAGTGCGCTGGAGATCAGAAAGGCGCGGACCTCGTTGCGCCCGTAATTGAAGACGAGGGTGCCCCAGTCCCGATGTTCGCCCTTGCGCGGATCCTCGTGCTCGTAGAGCGCAGTTCCATCGAACCAGACCAACCCGTGCGCATCCTTGGGGAAGTGGGCCGGTACCCAGTCCATGATGACGCCCAAGCCTTCCTGGTGGCACCGGTCCACGAAGTGCATGAAGTCGTCGGGCGTGCCGAAGCGGGCCGTGGGAGCGAAGTAGCCGATGACCTGGTAGCCCCAGGATCCGGAGTACGGGTGCTCGAGCACGGGCAGCAGCTCGATGTGGGTATAACCCATCGCTTTGACATAGGGTATGAGCGTGCTGGCCAGCTCGCGGTAGCTGAGGATCTGGTTGTGCGGGCCGCGCAGCCAGCTTTCCAGATGGACTTCGTAGATGGAGATGGGCTGCTTCAGCCAGTCGGTCGCAGCGCGCCGCTCCATCCATTCCCGGTCATTCCACTGGTAGCGATCCAGGTTCCAGACGATGGAGGCGGACTTGGGCGGGCATTCGAAGAAAAAGGCGTAGGGATCGGCTTTCTCGGCACGGTAGCCGCGGTAGCGCGAGCGCACGTGGAACTTGTAGATGGTCCCCTCGCCCAGCTCGGGTATGAAGATTTCCCAGACCCCTCCGCTGCGCAGGCGCATGGGGTGGACACGGGGATCCCAGCCGTTGAAATCCCCGATGACCGAGACGACCTCGGCGTTCGGAGCCCAGACGGCGAAGCGAACGCCTCGCACGCCCTCGACCTCGACCAGGTGAGCGCCGAGCGAGTTGTACGCCTCGTACAGGGTTCCTTCCGCGTGCAAGTGAAGATCGAAGTCGCTGAGCAGCAGCGGAAAGCGGTAGGGATCCTCCCGTTCGAGCGTTTCCCCATTCCAGAGCTTCAGCCGGAACCGATACGGGCGCGGCTGTCCATCCAAGGTAGCCACGAAAAAGCCGTGTGGGTGGAGTTTCTTCATCGGCACGGCGCGTCCGTCCACGAGCACGCTGGCCTCAGCCGCTTGCGGCTGGAAGGTGCGCACCTCCCAGGCCGGCGAGCGCTTTCGCGACGCGGCGTGGGGCCCCAGGATGCGGAAAGGATCGCCGTGGTAGCCACCCACGATGGCCTCGATCTCGTCAGCGGTCATCAGCCGTTTATTATGGCTGAGGTGGCCTCTGTCTATCAGAAGCTGCCCAAAGCGGAGCTGCACCTGCATCTGGAAGGTTCCCTGACGCCGGAGACCCTGCTTGAAATCGAACCCTCGCTGGATGCGGAGGAAATTCGCCGGCGATACCGCATGCGCGGCGCCTTCGAGGGATTCCTGGCGACGTTCGTCTGGACGCTCGGTTTCTTACGCGGCCCCCAGGAATACGCACTCGCCGCGCGGCGTCTCCTGGAGAGGCTGGCGGCGGAGAACGTGCTTTACGCGGAGATCACGCTCTCGGCGGGAGCCATTCTGCGGCGGAAGCAGGACTTCGGCTCCATCTTCCGTGCGGTGCGCCGCGAGGCCGAGGCCTCGGCCCTGCAAGTGCGCTGGATCCTGGATGCCGTGCGCCAGTTCGGGGCCAGCGAGGCGATGGCGGTCGCTGAGCTCGCCGCCGCGCACCGGCGCGAAGGGGTGGTGGCGTTCGGGATCGGCGGCGATGAACTGGCAGGACCGGTCGAGTGGTTCGACCGGGTCTTCCGGTACGCCCGGCGCGAAGGGCTGCACCTGACGGTCCATGCCGGCGAGACCGGCGGGCCCGACTCGGTGCGCCGTGCGATCGAGCTCGGCGCCGAGCGCATCGGGCATGGCGTGCGGGCCGTGGAGGATCCCTCCCTGGTGCGCCTGCTCGCCGAACGCGGGATCCCGCTCGAGATCTGTCTGAGCAGCAACGCGGCCACCGGCGCAGTCCGGGATCTCGCCGCCCATCCTTTGCGCGAATTTCTGCGGGCGGGCGTTCCGGTGACGCTCAACACGGACGACCCCGGGTTGTTCGGGACCACGCTCTCGGCCGAGTACGAACTGGCGGCGCGAGTCTTCGGACTGGGCGAAGCCGAAATCGGCCAGATCGCCGCGAACGCCTTCCGCTACGCCTTCGACTTCAGGCCGCCGGCTCGAGCTGGACCTGGCGCCAGACGCCCTTGACGAAGTTCAACCCTTCGCTGGCCAGCTGCTCGGGCGAATCGGCCAGCTTGCGCCAGATGCAGCACAGGCGCGCGATCCTTTCCATGTCCGGGTCGAAGGATTCGATGGTCACGCAACCGTCGTAGCCCACTCGTTTCAACGCCCGGAAGAAGTCCGTCCAGGGAACCAACCCGGTGCCAGGGATGCCGCGCTGGTTCTCGCAGGCGTGTACGTAGCCCAGAAGCGGTCCCGCCTCGAGCACCGCGGCCCAGATGCTGTTCTCCTCCCGGATCATGTGGAAGGTGTCCAGGTGGACCCGCACGTTCGGCAGGCCGACCTCGCGCACGAAGCGGACAGCGTCGGCTGCGGTGTTGATGAAGTGCGACTCGAAGCGGTTGACCGGCTCGATTGCCAGAACCAGCTCCGGATTCTGCCGGAGCGCGTACTCGGCGATCTCACGGTAGCCTTCGACGCCCCATTTCCACTCTTGCTCGGTCCTCGGCCTGCCGGTCAGGTAACCCCATCCGCAGTAGATCATCCCGCCGAAAACCCTCGCTCCGGCTTCGTTGCTCAGATCAATCAGCTTCCTGGAAAACTCGATGCCGCGGCGGCGCACCTCGGCATCGGGCGAGATGATGTTGTACTCGGCGGGCATTCCGTAGCCGGTGTTGATAACCAGACCAAGATCCGAGGCTGCACGCCGCACTTTGGCGGCAGGAAAGTTATCCGGATCGAAGGGAATGATCTCGACGGCATCGAAGCCGAGCGCCTTGCACTTGTCGAGCAGAGGCAGGTCCTTCTCGAGGAAGGTCTCGCGGAACAGCAGTGAGTGAATGCCGAAGAGCATGCCCACTACGTTAGTCCCTCTTCCCTGCGGCTCGCAACGAGGCGTGGCGCGTCTCCCCGTTCGGCTACGCTGGGAACGGTGACGCCAATCAGCCTGGGCCTGGTCCTGCTGCTCGCCGCGGAGCTGCGCATCCTGGTCCGCGGGCCGGACGGCCAGCCTCTGGAGAGAGCCCGGGTGGAAGTCAGCGGCCGGGCCTTCCACTTCCTGGGACAGGCCACTCGGGAAGGCATGGTCGTCATCCAAGCGCCCGCCCCGGGCACCTACCGCGTGCGCGCGTGGGCGGACGGCTACTGGGAGGCCGCCCGGGAAGTGGAAGCGCCGGCGGAGCTAGAGTTCGTGCTGGTTCCGGCTGCGGAGCGTCTGGAGCGGATCGAAGTACGTGCGGTGGTGGACCCCGCCATGCAACCCCCCGCGACCAGCGTGGCGTCCACGCCGGCGCGGCCCGCAACGGTGCGCGAGGCCCTGCCCCTCATCCCCGGCGTCGCGCGAACGGTGGAAGGCAAGCTGGTCATCTCGGATGCGGCCGAGCATCGCAGCACGATGCTGGTGAACTCGCTCGACGCAACCGACCCCGCCACGGGCAAGTTCGGGGCGACCGTGCCCCTGGATGCGGTGGCCGCCTTCCAGGTGGAAAAGAACCCCTTCCTGGCCGAGTACGGGAGGTTCACCACGGGTGTGGTCACCGTGGAGACGCGTCGTGCGGGAGAGCGTTGGAGCTGGGTGCTAAACGATCCCACGCCGGAGCTCAGAATCCGCAGCGGCCGCCTGCGTGGCATCCGCGGTTTCACGCCCAGGCTGAGCGTGGGAGGACCGCTGGGACGCGGCGCTGCCGGACTGTGGCAGTCCGTCGAATACGTGTTCAAGGAAACGCCGGTGCTGACGCAGCCATTCCCGCGCAACGAAACGCGGCGACAAGCCTGGAATTGGCTCACCCAACTGGACGCGAATCTAGGGGGCAGACACCTGCTCAGCGGCACCGTACACGTGGCCCCGGAGCGGCTGGACTACATGCGGCTGGATTTCTACAACCCGCAAGAGGCCACGCCCAGCTTCCGCGGGCGCGAGTGGATGCTGGCGGCCGCCCACAGCGTCACGCTGGCTGGCGGCTGGATGGAAGCCGCAATTTCGCGGAGCGGCGTGCGGGGCCTCACACGACCGCAAGGCAGCGCGGGGCTGCGTATGTACCCGAACCGCCACGAAGGCCACTATCCGTTCCGGCACGCGCGGTCGGCCGAGCGCTGGCAGGCCCGGGCCCGTTACACCGCGGCGCCATGGCGGGGACACCACTTCAAAGCGGGAGGCTGGTTGCTGCGCAGCGCGTCGGAAGGCCTCTGGCAGGCCACGCAGGTGACGATCCTCGACATGCAGCAGCGCCTCCTCCGGCGCATCCTGTGGCACGACCGTCCCGGCTTCGCCGTGCGGGATGGCGAAGCGAGCTGGTTCGTGCACGACTCATGGGCGGTGACGCGCAGCCTGAACGTCGCAGCGGGCCTGCGCATGGACGGGCAGACGGCGGCCCGCCAACTCCGGTGGGCGCCCCGCCTTTCGGTCGGCTGGTCCCCCGGCGGCGACGGCAGCAGGATGCTCCGCGCCGGGTACGGCTGGTTCTACGATCGCGTGCCGCTGAACGTGTTCGGGTTCGAGAGCTACCCGGAAAGCCTCCAGGAGGAACTGCGGCGCAACGTCCTCGACCGCCGCAAACTCTCCCCACACGCTCGCGTCTGGAGCGTTCAGTGGGACCAGCGACTCTTCTCCTGGCTGCAGTACAGGGCGCGATTCATCGAGAACCGCGCCTCGCGCCTGATCGTGGTGCGGCCCCAGCCGGGAGCGCTGCGGCTGGCCGCCGAAGGGCGCTCCCGGTCGCGCCACGGCGAGCTGGTCTGCCTGCTGCGTTTCGGGCAGGAGCGGGAGCTCTATGCCTCGTACGTGCTTGCGCGAGCCCGCAGCCACCTGAACGAGTTCAGCGAGTTCCTGGGCGACACGAGCGCCGTGCTGGTGCGGCCCGATGCCTATGCCGTACCGCCCG
>JANXAE010000137.1:270-7727 GCA_025062235.1 Bryobacteraceae bacterium | reverse complement strand
GGCATGCCGAGTTGCCGCCACAGCGCGGCCGCGGAGGAGGGCAGCGCGGGAGCCAGGAGAGTCGCGGCAACGCGGAGCACTTCCGCCGCAGTGTAGAGCGTCCCGGCCAACTGCTGGCGGGCCGCGGGATCCGTGCTCCGCGCCAGGGTCCACGGCGCGCGCTCGACCAGGTACTTGTCCGCTGCCGAGAGCATGCTCCAGACGGCTTCGAGGCCGCGCGAGAATTCGAAGTTCTCGAAGGCGGCGATCGTGCTGCGGATCGTCTCGGTGGCGATCTCTGCGAGCGCTCCATCGCTGCGCCCGTCCGGAACGGCGCCGTCGCCGTACTGGCGGATCATGGCCAGCGTCCGGCTGGCGAGGTTGCCGAGACCGTTGGCCAGATCGGCGTTGTAGCGCGTGACCAATGCGTCGTAGCTGAAGCTGCCGTCCTGGCCGAAGGTGATCTCGCGCAGCAGGAAGTAGCGCAGACCGTCGGTTCCCAACACCTGGCGGATGGGATCGGGACGCACGATGTTGCCGCGCGACTTCGACATCTTGTCCTGCTCGACCAGGATCCAGCCGTGAGCGAAGATCTGTCTGGGAAGAGGCAGCTCCGCGGCCATCAGAAAGGCAGGCCAATAGACGGCGTGGAAGCGCAGGATGTCCTTGCCGATCAGATGCAGGTCCGCGGGCCAGAGATCCTCGCCCTCGACCGCGCTCATGTAAGCGATCAGGGCATCGAACCAGACGTAGAAGACATGGTGGCCCTCGACCGGCGCGGGAATGCCCCACTGGATGTTGGTCCGCGTGATGGACAGATCGTTCAAGCCCTGGCTGACGAAAGCCACCATCTCGTTGCGGCGAAAATCGGGCCGGATGAAGTCCGGTTGTTCCTCGTAAAGCCGCAGCAGGCGGTCCTGGAAAGCGGAAAGGCGGAAGAAGTAATTCTCCTCGGTGACGGTTTCCGTGGGGCGCCGGCAATCAGGGCAGAGGGCGCCGGGCTCGGCCTCGCCCACGTAAAGCTCGCAGCGGAAACAATACTGACCCGTGTAAGCGCCTTTGTAAATGTAGCCGTTTCTGCGGCAACGCTCGAAGAGATCGACGACGGCCCGGTGGTGCTTGGGATCGGACGTGCGCTCGAAGCGGTCAATGTGCAGACCCAACCGCTCCCACTGACGACGGAATTCGGCCTGGACGAGCGTGGCGTAGTCGTAGGGGGACATGCCCGCGGCCCGCGCGGCGCGCTCGACGTTCTGGCCGTGCTCGTCGCTGCCGGTGGTGAGCACGGCGTGGTAACCCTGCATGCGCTTGAAGCGGCGGATGGTGTCGGCGGCGATGGTGGTGTAGGCGGTCCCCAGGTGCGGCGCCGCGTTCACGTAGTAAATGGGGGTCGTCAGATAGTACTTCTTCATCGGTTCTTCCAGTAAGCCAGCGTAGCCTCCAGAAGGATCTCTCGCAAGGGCTTGCCCGAAGCAAGGGCCAAACGGCGGCAGTCCTCGTATTCGGGAGCGAACCGGCCGTCCTCGGAAACTTTGATGCGCACCTTGCCTGCGGGGATTTCAACCTCGACGGTGCGGCGCGCGCGCACGCGGCGCTCGGCCCGGTAAAGCCTGAGGCCGAAGGTGGAGGTTTCCGAAAAGACGATTTCGGCCAGCCGTTCCTGATCCTCCGGGCGGGCGAGCACGCGGAGCAGCAGGCCGGGGCGGCCTTTCTTCATGTAGAGGGGCTCCAGGGTGGCGTCCAGCGCGCCTGCTTCGAGCAGGCGCTCGAGAGCATAGGCCAGCACTTCGGGGGTGGAATCGTCCACGTTGGCTTCGAGCACCGCGACCAGCGTGGCCTCGGCTGCGCGGCTGTCTTCGCCGACCAGCAGGCGCAGCACGTTCGGTCGGCCGGAGAGCTCGCGCGTGCCGGCGCCGTAACCGACGGCGCGCAGCGTCATAGCAGGCATCGGTCCGAAGGAAGAAGCCAGTGCGGCGACGATGGCCGCACCGGTGGGCGTGGTCAGCTCGACGGCCGGGCCGTCCGAGTAAACCGGCTTGCCCTTGAGCAGGGCTGCCGTGGCGGGAGCGGGGACGGGCAACGTGCCGTGATCTGCGTGGATGACGCCGGAACCGAGATTCACCGGCGAGCAATGGATCTCTTCGATGCCGAGCAGTTCGAAGCCGAGGCAGGCGCCCACCACGTCGGCGATCGAGTCCACCGCACCCACTTCGTGGAAGTGGACGCGCTCGACGGGCACCTGGTGGATGGCGGCCTCGACGGCTGCCAGCAGGTCGAACACTTTCGTTGCATTTTGTTTCACCCGGACGGGCAGCTCGGCACCCTCGATGAGCCGCAGGATGTCTTTCAAATGCCGGCAGGGACCGGTCGCCTCCGCCTCCACGTGGAACTTCGTCGCAGCCACCCCACCCCGGAGCGTGCGCTCGAAGCGGAAGCGCGCGCCGGTTCCAAGGGCTTCCAGGCCGGCGCAGAGCGCGGCTGCATCCGCGCCCGCGTCGGCCAGTGCGCCGACGAGCATGTCGCCGCTGATGCCGGAAAAGGCGTCGAGGTATCCGAGGCGCATCGGACAGCTGCCGGAAGCCAGTCCCCTGCCGCCGGGAAAGCTTCTTCAACCAGTTTGCCTGTAGCCCGCGGGCGGAATCAAGGCAGGAAGGATCTCGCCCGCCAGCCCGCGGAGCGAGCAGTCCAAACGCGAGGAATACGGCGTCTGCTCGGCATTGACCTCGATGACGCGGGCGCCCGAGGCCTGCGCCAGCGGGATCAGGCCGGCGGCGGGGTAAACGACGGCAGAAGTTCCCACGACGAGGAACACTTCGGCCTGGCGGGCCGCCTCCTCGGCCTGCTCCCACGCGGCGGGCGGCAAGGCCTCGCCGAACCAGACGACCCCCGGTCGCAGCAGGCCGCCGCATTCGCAGCGCGGCGGAAGTTCAGGGAGCGGCGCGCGTTCGTCCCGACGCTCGCGGCCGCAAACGACGCACCGAACCATCCAGATATCGCCGTGCAGCTTGACGACGCGCCGGCTGCCTGCGCGCTCGTGCAGGCCATCCACGTTCTGGGTGATCAGCGTGAACCTGGGTTTGGTTGCCTCGAGCCGCACCAGCGCCTCGTGGCCCGCGTTGGGACGAGCCTGGGCGATACGCTGACGTCGCCAGTCGTACCATTCCCACACCAGCCGCGGGTCGCGCCGGAACGCCTCCGGCGTGGCCAGCTCCTCTGGCCTGTATCTCCGCCACAACCCGCCAGGTCCGCGAAAGGTGGGCACGCCGCTTTCGGCCGAAATGCCCGCGCCCGTCAGCGCCGCCACTGACCGGGCCGCCTCCAACCACTGCCGCGCCTTCTCGAGCAAAGCTCCATTCATTATGCTTGATGGAGATCCCGTTCGAACGAGCGCCGCGCAGCGAAGCGTCGTGACAAAGGAGACGGATCGTGCAGCGCATGAAAGCCTTGGTCAAGAGCCGGCCGGAGCCGGGCCTCTGGCTCGAGGAAGTGTCCGTGCCGGAAATCGGCATCAACGACGTGCTGATCCGCGTGGACCGGGCCTCGATCTGCGGCACCGACGTCCACATCTGGAACTGGGACGAATGGGCCAGCAAGACCATTCCCGTTCCCATGGTCATCGGCCATGAATTCGTAGGCGAGATCGTGGCCGTGGGATCGAACGTTGCCGACTTCGCGCCCGGCATGATCGTGGGCGGCGAAGGCCACGTGGTCTGCGGGCGCTGCCGCAACTGCCTGGCCGGCCGCCGCCACCTGTGCGCTTACACCAAGGGCATCGGCGTCAACCGTCCCGGCGCATTTGCCGAGTACATTGCCCTGCCCATGACGAACGTCTGGCATCACCGCGAGTGGGTGGACCTGGACATCGCCTGCATCTTCGATCCCTTCGGCAACGCGGTGCATACGGCGCTGTCCTTCCCGGTGCTGGGCGAGGATGTGCTCATCACGGGCGCGGGGCCCATCGGGATCATGAGCGCGGCGGTGGCGCGTCATGCAGGCGCCCGCTTCGTGGTGATCACCGATCCGAATCCCTACCGGCGCGACTTGGCGAAGAAGGTCGGCGTGACGCTGGCCGTGGACCCCACCACGACGCGCCTCCGGGACGTGCAGAAAAGGCTGGGCATGCTGGAAGGCTTCGACGTGGGTTTCGAGATGTCCGGTCACCCGGACGCCTTCCGCGAGATGCTGGAGAACATGTGCCACGGCGGCAAGATCGCCATGCTGGGCATCCCCGAGCGTGAGATGGCGATCGACTGGAACACGGTCATCTTCAACGGTCTCACGATCAAGGGCATCTACGGGCGCGAGATGTACGAGACCTGGTACAAGATGACCATCATGCTCCAATGCGGACTCGACATCCGCCCGGTGATCACCCACCACTTCCACTACACGGAGTACCGCGAGGCCTTCGAGGTCATGCGGTCCGGCCAGTCGGGCAAGGTCATCCTGCACTGGCGCTGAGCGCCGGTTTCACGGAACGGTCTGCTCGAGAACCTTCGCCGCCTGCTCCTCGCGGAACTCGCGCAACTTCTGCCTGAGCTCGGGCCTCTGCGCGGCGAGAATGGCCACGGCGAGCAGAGCGGCATTCACCGCCCCGGCTTTGCCGATACCCAGCGTTCCCACAGGGATGCCTCCTGGCATCTGCACGATCGAGAGCAACGAATCCAGGCCGCGCAGCGACGGGGTCTCGATGGGGACACCGAGAACCGGCAGCAGCGTGTGCGCGGCGATCACCCCGGGCAGGTGCGCCGCGCCACCCGCGCCGGCAATGATCACTTCGATGCCACGCTCCTGCGCCGCGCCGGCGTACTGGATGGTCTGCTCCGGCGTACGGTGCGCCGAGAGCACGCGGCATTCGTGCGGCACCCCGAACGACGCCAGCATTTCGCTGGCGTGTCGCATGGTCTCCCAGTCCGACTTGCTGCCCATCATGATAGCGACGAGCGGACGGTTCTCCTCTGGCATACCTGAACAGTTTACCGTGTCTGTGTCGTGCTTCCGGGACGGCCCAGGGGCGCGCAAGCCAGAAGAACCGGCTTCTCGGCTGCCGCGGCCAATCCCGGCCGCGGCACCCCCATCGTCGGATCGCCCGCAGCAGCCCCGGTTCGTCGCAGCGCGGTTCGAGGCCTGCCAAACGACGCGCCGAGCACCGATGTCGGGCTCAACGGCTTCCCGCTGTCGCGAAGGGCGTCGGTCGTGCCAGAAGCGTTGGTGCGCGCAAAAGCCCTCACGGTCTGGCTGTGCAAGCGCCGGCACACAAAGTCGTCGCTCCGTCGAAGCCTCCCCGGGCGCCGTCTCGTTGGCCCTGCCACACCACGCACGGCTGATCTCGCTCCTCGAGCAGCCTCAGGGACGTGCCCGAGCCGGCGCCGTGCCACTCGCACTGGCGCCTCGAAGGGAAAGCCGCACGCCGTTCCGCAGCCGGTGGAAACGAGACTCCGACCGTGCACTCGGCGCGGAGCCGCGGACAGCCTTGCCGGTCGGCTGCAGGCGATCGGAAGACGCTGTGCGCGCAGGCCGAGCGAAGAGGGCCGCCCGCATACTGACGAAGGCCCTGCGCCCGCTCGGCGAAGCTGAATGAACCTTGCCCGATGCGCCCGGATCGGTTCTTCGCCAACGCCGGAAACCTGTTCGGGCCCGCTCGGCCCTCGCTCCACGCCTCGGGGAAAAGGAAAGCCAAGATGCACCTCGGGCGTCACCCGACCGAGTCCTCGAAGACGAAAACGCCCGAAAGCCGCACGAATTCTTGCCCTCCCGATGAAAAGCCGCGTCGGAGGCGCAGCGTGACTCAGACATCGCCTGCCTGGCGGTTCCCCGCCACGCTGTGCGGTCTGGAGGAGCACTTCGGCGACCGCCCGTCGAGCGAGGGCAGCGCCACGGTCACCGGCGCACCCTGTTCCGCGGGCGGCTTGGCGCCCGAACCCGCGAAGCCGCCAGCTCCGGCCGGTCCGGGTGGGCAGCCAGCAGAAGACTCATCAGCAACGAGGGCCAGACCTGAAGCCAGACGCGATGGACGGATGTGCTAAGGTGCCAGCGCAAATCCGCGACGGTGAGCATGTAGACCAGGAAGCCCGCCGCCAGCATTCCCAGCGGCATGGCGGCAACGAGCAACTGGCGACGACGCTCAGGCTCAACCCACCCGCTCGCCCAGAGCCAGACGAGCGCGAGGACCAGCGGATGCGCCCACCAGAAACCAAGGTCCCGGAGGGCCCGCGCATAGGCTTGCAGGATCAGCCACGCTCGCTGCGGATCACCCAGTTTGCCGAAGGCCTCGGCGAAGGTGGTGGGAAACAGTCCCACGGTCAGCGGCGCCACGAAGAGCTTGAAGGAAACCACCACGGCGAGCGCTGGCGCCGCACCAGCAAGGAAGGGAAACGGGAACCGGCGAAATCCACGCCACAGGCACCAAGCCAGGGCGAGGAGGAAAAAGACAAGACCCTCGTTCTTTGTCCAGGCTGCCAAAGCGGCGAAAACTCCCGCCCACCACAGAGTGGCTCTGGCCGGCTTCTGTTCCGCGACCGCCAGCAAGGCGCTGGTACTCAGGACGTAACAAGCCAGAGGGATGTCTGCGCACTGGGCAGCGATCTGCGAAGCGAACGACTCGCTTCCGGCCAAGAGGATGAAGCCCACCCACCCGACCCGTTCGTCCCGCAGCGCGGCCAAGGCGCCTGCGAGGAGTGCCAGGAGCGCCACCCCAAAAAACAGGCCGATGGCGATAGGGATCGCAGGATCCGCCCGGCCGGAAAGCATCCAGCCTTGCGCCACAAGCCCGGAAAGCAGCAAAGGATAATCCGGGTGCGCCGCGCCCAGGTGTCCCTTGCAGAGCGCGGGCGAGACAGCGTGCCTCCAGTGCACGTCGCCTCCAGCCAGGAATTTGGCGCGCAAGTTCCAGATGGCAAAAGCATCCCAGTCGCCGTGTGGCGACGCCCTGGTCGTTTCCCGCCAGCCGGATAACAGCAACAGCAGAACCGCGGCGCTGACCGCCCTGAAGATCCACACCTGAGCGGAAACCCGGTTGCTCGCGGCCGGCTGGGCTCCCGACTCGTGCCGGCGCTTCCCCCAGAGCAAGGCCGCCGCCAGCAGGAAGCCGACATCGAGCGCCACGATGCTCGTGCGCGAGGCAAGACCTGACCACAACAGAAGGAAAAACAGGCAGGAGCCGAGCCCGAGGCCACCAGCGCAGCCCAATGCCAGCATGAGCAACCGCCACAACCACAGCGGCTCGAACCTCCCCAGTGGCGGCCACCTGTAAATCAGCAGGCAGCCGCTCGCAGCGATCGCGAACAGCGATAGCCAGCCCATCACCGCTGGGAGCTGCGCCGCATCAGCACCACCCCCTGCCCGAGGTTCTCCACAAGCGCGTAGTGCGAGGAGGCGGCCGCTCGGGTTGAAGATTCCGGACGCGAGAAATTGCCCACCGCCAGGCCCGGCGGGTCAGGCGCCGGCAACTGGATCAGCAGAGAGGGAGCCAGTGCGTA
>JANXAE010000137.1:0-260 GCA_025062235.1 Bryobacteraceae bacterium | reverse complement strand
TGCAAGAACGCGAGCGTGGCCGGCTCGCCCTGCAAATCACTCATATAGCCCAAAGGCGCCCCAGGCGGTATGCGCGCTCTAGCGACAGCAAAGCGCGCGAGCGCGACCTCGACGCCGTAGGGATCCGGCGATTGCCGGGCCAGGAGCCTGGCGATGCTCGCGCTTTCCAGCGCCGCCGCCAACGAGAGAATGGCGATGAAGGCGCAGGCCAGCCAGGTCCGGCTCCGAGGGTGCCGGCTGAGCATCGCGGTTCTCACTAC
>JANXAE010000136.1 GCA_025062235.1 Bryobacteraceae bacterium | reverse complement strand
GCGCAGCTCCTGCTCCATCCGCTCACAGGGGATCTCTGGGCTGGCGACAAACAGGTTGCCGCTCGCTACCTTGAAGGGCAACACCTGCCATTTGCGGATGACGGCCGCGGGCAGGCTGCGCGCCACGGCACGGCGCACCTGTTGCGGGTGGACGCTGGCCAGCGGCAAGTTCTGCTGCTGGCTGAGCGCCGCGTAAACGGCCCGTTCGTCCACTCGCCCGGTCTTCACCAGGAACTCGCCCAGGCGCAGCTCCGGCGGCTTGCAGGCGAGGGCTTGTTCCAGTTCCTCCCTGCGCAGCCAGCCGGAGCCCACGAGCAGCTCGCCTAACTTGGTCCGGCCCTCGAGCAAGAGTGCGCGGCGGGGATAGCGGTGTTCGGTCTTTGCCCATCGCAAGGGCCGGCCGCGCAGGTGCGCCAGCGCATAGTCCGAGAGCGCACCCAGCGTGGCCGTGGCGTTGATCAGGTTCGCCCAGACAACGCGCAGCGGCGCGCCGAGGGCGAATCGCCAGCCGTAGACCCGGGACACGAACAGGCTGCGCAGCGCTACCCGCCAGACTTGCAGCCCCAGGGTGGCCAGGAACAGCCAGGGATGCGCGAGGTTCTGACCCAGTCCCCAAGGCTCGCCGGTCAGTTGCGCATGAAGCCAGGTGAGCAGCCCGTAGCCGAACAGGAAATTCACGACGACGGAGAGCGGGTTCCCGAGCAGACCTTTGCGGTCTCGCCAGAGGAAGTAGATCTCGGCGAGCCTGCCTTTCCAGCCGAACTGCCGCCAGCCTTGCAGCGCGATACCCGTCACCCAGCGTTTCCGCTGGCGCGCCGCGGAGCGGAACGATTGGGGGAAGTACTCGCGAGTGGCCACGGGCGCGCCGTCCACGAAGTGCGGCCCGGCGAAGAACTGCCGGCAGCCCAGCCGGTGCAAGCGCAATCCGCTGGCATAGTCCTCCGTCAAGGCGGTGGGGTCGAACACGCTTCCGTTTCCGGCTGCGGCCAGGCGCTCGATCGCATCGCGCCTGTAGCCTGTGCCCACGCCGTTGCCCGGCAGCGCCGCGCCCAAGCGCAGGCGCACCGGAACGTCTTTGGCTTGGTACTCGGCAAACTCGTCGCAGTAGACGCCGTGCGTGAAGTGCAGCCAGGGCGTGGGCAGCGGGAAGACCGGAATCTGGATCATGTCGTAACGCGCTGCGTACCAGTTGATCCAGTCCAGCTCGAGAGGGTGCATCCAGTCTTCGGCGTCATGCGTGACGACGATCTCAAAGCGGACGCCGCGCTCCTTTTCGAAAACGAGCATCCGCTGGTAGATCCAGTTGAGGCAGTCCGCCTTGGAGGTGGGGCCGTCGTGGGGGCAGAGGGCGAGGTGAACGTTGGGGTAACGCGCCGCCGACTCGCGGGCCGCCTCCAGCGTCGGCTCATCGTTGGGGTAGCAACCCACGAAAACCTCGAAGGGACGGTAGGCAACCGCTGCGAGATTCCGCTCGAGCATCCGGCCGATGACCCGATGCTCACGCCAGAGCGGGATCCAGACGGCGATGCGGCGTCTTGGCGTCGCGGCAAGGGCGCTCGCGTCGGGCGGGGCAGGGCGGTGCTTGCGGCGCAGAGCGTCGGCCAGCCAGACGAAGTCCACCAGCAGGTCGTCCAAGCCGCTGGCCAGCAGCCATAAGGCCAGCGGAAGCATCCAGAGAGCGATCCAGTCGTCGAGCCAGTTCATGGACTCGCTCCCGAGACGTGCAGGCCCACCGAGAAATAGTGCCGGCAGGCGGGGCAAACTCGCACCGGGGAGGCGCGCTCGGGGAAAATGGAGGACATGCGCAGGAATCCTTGGATGGCGGTCTCCCTGATTCTCGCGGCATTGTTGTTGGCGGCGTGGGCACTGGCGCCCGCGCAGCCGCCGGCCAACGACTTCCACTTTTCGATCCTCGGTGACAGGACGGGTTCGGCCGCGCCCGAAATCTACGGGAGGATCTGGCGTGAGATTGCCCTGCTGGGACCGGCTTTCGTGATCAACGTAGGCGACACAATCCAAGGCGGGCGCGACGAGCGGGCCGAGGCCGACTGGCAGCAGGTCTTGCCGACGCTGGAACGCTACCGACGCTACCGGCTCTTCTTGGTGCCGGGCAACCATGACATCTGGAGCGAGCATTCCCGGCGGTTGTTCGAGAAGTACGCCGGCCGCAAGCCGCCGTACAGCTTCGGCTATCAGAACGCGCACTTCGTCGTGCTCGACAATAGCCAGACCACGGTGCCGGGCGATGACCAGCACGAGTTCCTCGAGCGCGACCTGCGGGAGCACCGCCAACGCCGGCCAAAGTTCGTATTCGTGCACAAGCCTTACTGGCTGGCGCCGCTGCGCCTGGGTTCGGGCGAGTTCCGGCTGCACCAGCTCGCCCGGCAATATGGCGTGGATTACGTGATCAGCGGACACACGCACAACTTCGCGCGCCTCGTGCGCGATGGCGTGACGTACATGATCGTGGGCAGCTCGGGCGCCAACCTGGCGCGGTATCTCGCGGACCCGGCGAACTTCAGTCGCGGCTTCTTCTACCAACACGTCTGGGTTCACGTCCAGGGCGACGAGGCGCGCTTCACGGTCAAGGAACTGAGCGGAGCGGGCGGGCAGGGCCGCATGTTCCGCGCCGAGGATTGGGGACCCGACGGGCCGCTGTTCGACCCTGACGATCCCGCGCGAAAGGATCGTCCGGAAACCTGAGGCGCGGCCTCATTCCAGCCTGCGCAAGACTTCCAGCACAACGCGGCCAACCACGGCGAAGCTGACCGCGCTCAGTTTGTCCGGGGTGTCCTGCTCGGTGTGCCAAAAGGAGTTCCGGGGACCGTAATCGAAGTCAATCAGGTTGACCGCGCTCACGCCGCGGCGCAGGAAAGGGATGTGGTCGTCTTCGACCCACGCGGCCTGGTCGAGGAAGTAACGGCCCAAGCCGAGTTCGCTCGCCGTGCGCCAGACCAATTCGCGCAGCCAGGCGGTCGAATGCATCTCGCGCAGGATGCCCAGCTCATGGTCCCCGATCATGTCCACGTTGATGAGCGCCCTCAGTCGGGACAGCGTCGAATCCGCGGCCCAGCGCGCTGCCAGATGGCGGCTGCCGTACAGGCCATCGTTCTCGGACCACGGGCCGAAGGACTCCTCCCCATCGAAGAAAACGATCAGGATTTCGTTGCGGAATTCGCGGTGCGACATCACGCGCGCCAGCTCGAGAAGGAATCCGGTCGAGGCACCGCCGTCGTTGGCTCCCACGAAACGGATGTCCGGCATCCATTTGGTTTCGTAGTGTCCGCTAACGGCCACCGCGCGCCCGCTGCGACCGGGGAAGCGCGCGATCAGGTTCACCATCTTGATGGGTCCCAAAGGGGTGTTTGCGGTGAACTCGTCACGAATCACCTCACAGCGCAACTTGGCGAGCTCGCCGAGGATGTAAGCGCGCAATTCATCGAGGGCCGGGGAGCCCGGCGGGCGCGGGCCGAAGGCCGCGGCCCGGCGTGCGTGCTGCAATGCGGCCTTTCCGCGGAATTCTGCCTGGCGTGGCTGTGCACAGGCCTGCCAGGCTGCGGCTAGTAGGGAGATCAGGGCTTGACGGCGGTGCATACGTACCCCAGAGTGAAATTGCGTTCGCGATCCAGCCCGTCCAACCAGGGCAGCACCAACGCCGCGGGGACGGCCGCCAACGCGGCCAGCAGGAAGGCCGGGCCCCGGAAAAACTGCAAGCCGTTGAGCAGACGCCTGGCCAGCAAGCGGAAAAACCCTCCTGCCGCTTCCAGATGCTCCAGTCGGAAGCCGGCCTGCTCGATCAGGTAGCACAGGCCGTAGCGCGTGAAGCGGAAATAGTCATGCGGTGCCTGGTGGATCTCCCACTCCTGCGGGACGATCAGCAGCAGCCGGCCGCCAGGCGAGAGCACGCGCCAGAGCTCGGCCAGCACGCGCGCAGGCTCCCGGACGTGTTCCAGCGTGACGACGTTCAAGCAGGCCTGGAAGCAACCGTCGGGGAAGGGAAGTGCAGCGAGGTCTGCGATGACGTCCAGGCGGCTATAATCCCAACCGGGGTCGCCCACGGCCAGGTCCACTCCGACGTAGCGGTGGTGCGCGAAGTAGCGCGCGTGAACGCCCTCGCCCGCGCCTGCGTCGAGGACCCGCACGCCTGCGGGCAAGGCGGCCGCGAAACGGCCTACGGCGTCCTCGATCGCAGCCTCGAATGCCAGGAGGCGGCGGTGCAGGAATCGGGGAAGCCAGCGGCGGATGGCCCGGTACCTCACGATTCCTTCGAGGCCTCCAGCATGACGGTCGAGCCTGCGCGGCAGGCGGCTTCCAGCAAGGTGAAGGGGAGGGAAGCCGCGAGGAGTCCGAGGTAAAGCAGGTCCTTGAAGAGTCTCAAGCGCGGGCCTTCCGGGAGCCGGCGGACCCGGCGCGCCATGGGGTCGAGCCACGGCGCGAGGCTGGTGGCCAGACCCGCCGGGTTGTCCCTCAAGGAGAAGAACTTGCGCCGCCTTACCTGGAAGCCGCAACACTTGAGCAAGTACTCCAAGTCGCTGGCCCGGAAGTTCAGCAAGTGCCGCGGCACGTCCAGCCCGCTCCAATTTTCGCCGAGCAACAGGAACTGCCAGCTCGCGGCGTTCGGAGTCTGTACGATCAGGCGCCCATCGGGTGCGAGCAGGCGGTGAGCGGCTTCCAGGTATTCGGTCGGGTCTTCCAGGTGTTCGAGGACATGGAACATGGTGATCGCGGCGCAACTCGCTTCGGGCAAGGGCGCATCCCTCAGGTTCGCGCAGATGACGGGCACACGGTTGACCTGCCAGGCCAGCGCAGCCGCCTTGGGCGACAGGTCGAGGCCGATAGCGCGGAAGCCACGTTCGCGGAGCAGGCGCACGAATAGGCCGCCCCCGCAGCCAACGTCCAGCACGAGGCCTTCGGCGGGGCACTTGCGGAGCGCGGCGCGGACGAACTCGACATGATCGGCGAGGACCAGCCTGCGCCAGGCTTCCTCGAGGCGGTCGGCTGCCGCGTCGCCGGGGACGAACCAGTAGGTGTCGGGGTAGTAGCGGGACATCTCCGCTTGGGCAGGCCAGGGATCCAAGCGGATCAGACCACAGCGGCTGCACTCGATGATGCGGAAGACCTCCGTGGTCGTGCGGTAGAGCCGGTCGGTGGCGTGGAACAGGAGGCGAAAATTCGGGTCGTCGCAGGCGGGACAGACTGCCGGCTTGGTCGCCCGCTCGCTCATCAAGCTGCTCGCTCCGTCAGCTCGCTCAGGCGGATCCGGTGTTGCAGGATCAGCCGCTTCAACTGCGCGTCGTTGAGGCGTCGCACTCGGCGCAACTTGTGCCGTTTGAGCAGCATGCGGGGGATCAGCGGAAGCGCGGCAAGGTCTCCGGCCAGCAGGGCTCCCGCGGCCCGGAACTTTCCGGCAATGCCTCGGTGCCGTGCGATCTCGCCCCTACCGTGCAAGGCCGCCCACGCGCCTGCGGCCAAGCGCGCGGCGAAGTAGAGCGGATTGAGAGCCAGCAGGCTCCAGGGAAACAGCTTCACCGCCAGCAGGACCCTGTTGCGCTCGATCAGCATGAGCCGCCGGGCCGAAGTCAAGCCGAGCGTGGCGCCGCGATGGTGCCAGACGACGGCGTCAGGTATGTACAAGCATCGCCAGCCGGCCAGCCGTGCTCGCAGGCCCAGCTCGGCGTCGTCCCCGTAGGCGAAGAAGTCCTCGTCGAAGCCGCCGATTTCCTCGAGCATCCGCCTGCGGTACATGGCCGCGCAGCCGTCGGGCCAGAGGACCTCTTCGACCCGTTGGTACTGACCCCGGTCGAGCTCCCCCGTGCCGCGGCCCCGGTTCTGCCCGTCCAGGTAGATGAGGTGTCCGACCTTGTCAATGCGCTCAGGTTCGCGCTTGAGGAGGATCTTGCAGGCCGCCATGCCGACGTCGGCGCCGTAATCGAAGGCGCGCCGCAGGGCGGCCAACCATCCGGGCGCGGCCTCGGCGTCGTTGTTGAGGAGGGCCACGAATTCGCTTCTGGACGCAGCGATTCCCTGGTTGTTGGCCCGGCAGAAGCCGACGTTGCGGGCGTTCCGCACAATGTGCAAGGGGAACAGCCCGGTGCGGCCGAACTCGGCCTCGGCCATTTCCACCGACCCATCACGGCTGCCATTGTCTACAAGGATCACCTCGAAACCGACGCCGTGCTGCCTGGCGAGCGAACGCAAACAATCCCGCAGCAGCTCGCGCCGATCCCAGTTCACCACGATCACCGAAACTTCCGGGCTTGCCACCTTCTCGGGCCACCTGCGCGGCTGGTTCCCGCGGCGCCTGCGCGCAGCGCCAAGGGTTCGCAGGACTGTTGTATTATAGCGTTCGGGCGGCCTCCGGAGCGGCGATGTACTCCATCGGCCAGCGGCTGCGCGAGGAACGGCTGCGGAAGGGCATCAAGCTTTCCGAGATCTCGGACTTCACGCGCATCCGCGTAGGCTTGCTCGAAGCCATCGAGGCCGACCAGTTCGATCAGCTGCCGGGCAACTTTTACGCGCGCAGCTTCATCCGGCAATACGCTCGCTACATCGGGCTGGAGGATCCCGAGCTGGAAGCCGAGATCAAGCGGCAACTGGGCGAGCCCGGGCCGGTGGTGAGCCCGCAGGAAGTACTTTCCGGTTTGAGCGTCAGCGGTCCGGAAAAGCCTCCGGTTTTGTGGCGCACGCAACCGACCTCGCGGAAGCTTGCCTATGCGACCGCGGCCCTGCTGGCCCTGGCGGGGTTCTTGGGGATCTACCTGAGCTGGCGGCAAGTCCGCGCTCGGGCGCAAGCAGAATGGGAAGCAGGGCAGACGGTGCAGACAGCGCCCTCGGTGACCGCTGGGGAAGAGCCAGCCCAGAGCCTTCCTGAGCGCACACCCGCTGCTGCGCCGACCCCTGCTGCCGAGCAGAGGGCGCCGGCAAGTCTCGCGGAGCCCGCCGCGCCGTTGCAAGCCGGCCAGACTCGGGCACTCACGGTGGAAGTAGCGGCCGATCGTGATTCCTGGTTGGAGGTCCGGGCAGACGGCGAGGTGGTCCACAAGGATCTGCTGCGAGCCGGCCAGAGCCGGACGTTCAGGGCTTCCGAGCGGATCCGGATCGTCACGGGAAATGCCGGAGGCCTGCGCATCGTGCGCAACGGGACGCCGATAGGTCCCATTGGCCCCGAAGGTCAAGTCCGCACGATCGAGTTGACCCCGGAAGGGCATGCCGTGGTGGCGCCCAAGCCCAAACCCACGCCGGTGGAAAGCCAGCCGCCCGAGCAGCCCCAGGAGTCAGCGGGACCGCCCGGCCGCTAGCGCCCTGCGCCGTTCGCGCTCCGCAAGGAGCAACTCGCGACGACGACGCCGCTTGACCCCTTCGTCCACGCCGCGCCAGAACTTGCGGAAGTACTCGGCGGCTGAGATCAGAGCGAAGGCCGCCACGCACCACATCCAAGCCGTGGCCCAAGGTTGCAGGCGAGGCCAGCGCATGGCCAACAGATAGAGCGAGACCGCAGCCACTTGAGTGATCATCTTGGTCTTGCCAAGCTCGCTGGCCTGGATCGTGAAGCCCACGCTGGCCGCAATGCTGCGGAGGCCGGTGACCGCGAACTCGCGGCCCACGATGAGGATTACGATCCAAGCGGGCGCCATGTGCACCTCGACGAGGGCGATCAAGGCCGAGGAAATCAGAAGCTTGTCGGCGATGGGGTCCAGCAACGTTCCCACCGTGGTAACCTGCCCCCAGCGGCGGGCAAGATACCCGTCCAGCAAATCGGTC
>JANXAE010000135.1 GCA_025062235.1 Bryobacteraceae bacterium | reverse complement strand
ACGGGCACGGGCAAGACGCTCGCCTACCTAGTTCCCGCGATCCTTTCCGGCAAGCGCGTCGTCATTTCCACGGCAACCAAGAATCTCCAGGAACAGCTCTACTACAAGGACGTCCCCTTCCTGGAAGAACACCTGGGCCGGCGGCTGGCAGTCTGTTACATGAAAGGCCGCAACAATTATGCTTGCCGGCAGAAAATTTACGATGCCGACAGGGAGCTGCTGCTCGAGGGGCTGGAGGAGGTCGCCCACTTCCAGTTGATCCGCGAGTGGGAGAAGATCACCCAGACGGGCGACCGCTCCGAGCTCCGCGAGCTACCCGAGGAGAGCAGCGCCTGGGCCAAGATTGACGCGCGCCGCGACCGCTGCCCTGGCCAGAGATGCCCACAGTTCGAGCGCTGTTTCCTCACTCTCATGCACCAGCGGGCCTTGGCCAGCGACATCATCATCGTCAACCATCACCTGTTCTTCGCGGATCTGGCTTTGAAGGAAAACGAGGCTGGCTCGGTCATTCCCGAATACTCCGCGGTGGTGCTGGACGAGGCGCACGAGATCGAGGAGATCGCCGGACAGTACTTCGGGGTGCAGGTCTCCAACTATCAGTTCGAGGAGCTCGGCCGGGACATCGCCGCCCTGGCGCGCCGCAAGCAGTTCGGCTCCCAGGAGCTGGACGGCATCCTCCAGCGCCTGGACGAGCTGGCCGCCCGTTTCTTCGCGCTCTTCGGCGAGGAGGAGGGCCGTTGGGCCTTCCGCGAGCAGGAGGAATTCTTGCGGCGCCACGGCGAGGCCTATCGGGATCTGCTCCGCGCGCTCGAGCTGGTCGCCTCGCACCTGGGCCTGGTCGAGCAGGGACCGGAGGAGTTGAACGCCCTGGTCCGCCGCGCCGCGGAGCTGGCGCAACAATTGGGCTTCTGGATGGAGGGGACCGAGCGCGGTTTCGTCTACTGGATCGAACGGCGGGGACGCGGATGCTTCCTGCAAGCCACTCCGATTGACGTCGCACCCATCCTGGCCGAGAAACTGTTTGGGCGCGTGGACACGGTCATCCTGACCTCGGCGACGCTCGCGGTAGGTGGAAGTTTCGAGTACATCCAGAGACGTTTGGGCCTTCCGGAGGCCCAAACCCTCGCAATCCCCGGGCATTTCGACTACCGCCGCCAGGCCCTGCTTTACGTTCCGCAGCACTTGCCCGATCCTCGCGAGCCCGATTTCCCCGCGCGGGCCGCCGAGGAAATCGTGCGCGTGCTGCGCATCAGCCTCGGCCGCGCCTTCGTGCTCTTCACCAGCCACCAGCAGATGCGCTGGGTCTACGAGCGGGTCGCGCCTGTCCTGGAGTTCCCCTGCCTGCTGCAAGGCACCGCGCCGCGCACTGCCCTGCTCGAGGAGTTCCGCAGCACGCCCCACGCAGTGCTGTTCGCCACCGCTTCCTTCTGGCAGGGCGTGGACGTCCCGGGGGAGCAGTTGAGCTGCGTGATCGTGGACCGGCTGCCTTTCGCTGTGCCTACGGATCCGGTGGTCGAGGCCCGCATCCGGGCCATCCGCGAGGAAGGGGGCAATCCTTTCTACGAGTACCAGATCCCGCAGGCTGCGCTAGCGCTCAAGCAGGGATTCGGACGCCTGATCCGCTCCGCCCGCGATCGCGGGGTGCTCGTGCTGTTGGATAATCGAATCAGCAGGCAACGCTACGGTCAAGTGTTTTTCCAGAGCCTGCCCGAATATTCCTTCACCACCAGGCTGGAGGACGTGGAGAAGTTCTTCCATGTTTGAGATCGCGGTCGAGGAATGCTTTGCCGCCGCCCACGCGCTGCGCTCCTACCGGGGCAAGTGCGAGAACGTGCACGGGCACAACTACAAGGTCGAGGTGGCGCTCGAAGGCGAGCAGTTGGACGGCGCCGGGCTGCTTGTGGATTTCGTCGAACTGAAGCGCTGGTTGCGGGAGATCATCGAGCGTCTGGATCACCGCCTGTTGAACGACGTGGCGCCCTTCGACCGGCTCAACCCCACGGCCGAGAACATGGCCCGCTATTTCTGGGAGGAGGTCGCGCGCGAGCTGGCCGCCAGTCCCCACGCAGGCAGGGTGCGCGTGGCGCGCGTCACGGTTCGCGAAACCGACTCCACGTGCGCCGTCTACCGACCGTAGTACTCGGCGTTGATCCGGGCGTAGTGCGCCCACTTCTCGGGCAGATCATCCACCGCGAAGATGGCCGAAACCGGGCAGACGGGCACGCAGGCGCCGCAGTCTATGCACTCGTACGGGTCAATGTAGAGCATTTCCGTCTCAGCGAATCCCGGCTCGTCCTTCCTGGGGTGGATGCAATCCACCGGGCAGGCGTCCACGCAAGCAGTGTCCTTGGTGCCGATGCAGGGTTCCGCGATTACGTAAGCCATCTCCCTTCCTCTTCAGCCCCTCCGATTCGGGTGCAGCTCTTTTCAGCATAGCGCAGCGCCCGGGGACCCGGCAGCCAAGGGTCGCAGGCCAGGCCAAGGATTCCCCTGCGGGCGAGGCAGCAGGCACTGGCAACGCAGGTGCGGCGGGCGAGCGCCGACGCCGGGGGATCCCTCGGCGCCCAGCGTCATCCTGCTGCGCTGGGCGGGGCCGCAACGTCCCCGGGCGCCCGCTAGCCCCGCGCTACAATGGATTCAGCCCCATGGCAGAGATCCACGAGCGCGCGCGGCGCTTGCGCGCCCGCCGGCGCATCCGTTCCACCACCATCCTCTGCGTCCGACGCAACGGCAAGGTGGTCATGGCTGGCGACGGACAGGTCACGATTGGCCAGGAGGTGCTGAAGGCCTCTGCGCGCAAACTGCGCCGCCTTTACAACGACAAGGTGCTGGCCGGCTTCGCAGGCTCGACGGCCGACGCGGTGGCGCTGTTCGCGCGCTTCGAATCCAAGCTGGAGGCGCACAGCGGCAACCTGACGCGGGCGGTCATCGAGCTGGCCAAGGAATGGCGCACCGATCGTGTGCTGCGTCACTTGGAGGCGCTGCTGCTCGTCGCCGACGCACAGAATACCTACATCCTCAGCGGCTCCGGGGACGTCATCGAGCCGGACGAAGGGGTCGCCGCCATCGGTTCCGGCGGGCCCTTCGCCAAGGCGGCCGCGGTCGCGCTCATGCGCAACACGGATCTGGACGCGCGCCGCATCGCCGAAGAGGCCATGCGAATCGCCGGCCAGATTTGCATCTACACCAACGACAAGGTGACCTACGAGGAGCTGGGCTGATGGTCATCTATCTTCCCGTGCAGTCCGTCGAGGAAGAACCGGCGCTGGACGAGTTGACGCCGCGCGAGATCGTCCGCGAGCTCGACAAGTACGTCATCGGCCAGACCGAGGCCAAGCGCGCCGTCGCCATCGCACTGCGCAATCGCATCCGTCGCCAGCGGCTCGACCCGGAGATGGCCGAGGAAGTAATGCCCAAGAACATCCTCATGATCGGCCCGACCGGGGTGGGCAAGACCGAGATCGCGCGCCGTCTGGCGAAGCTGGCCAACTCTCCCTTCCTGAAAGTGGAAGCCAGCAAGTTTACCGAGGTCGGCTACGTCGGTCGCGACGTGGAGTCCATGATCCGCGACCTGGTCGAGATCGCCATTGACATGGTGCGCGAGGAGCGGGCCGAGGAGATCGGCGACCGCGCCGAGCGCAACGCCGAGGAACGCCTGCTGGACATCCTCATGCCGCCCCAGCCCGAGGGCAGCGAAAGCTACGAACGAACGCGCGAGAAGCTGCGCGAGCGGCTCCGCGCCGGCAAGCTCGACGACCGCATCGTGGAGATTGACGTGCGCGAACCCGGCCCCACCTTCCAGATCACCACCAGCACCGGGGTCGAGGAGATGGACGTCTCGATCCGCGACATGCTGCCCGGCCTCTTCGGCGGGCGCACGCGCAAGCGCAAGATGCGCGTCAGCGAGGCCCTGGACTACCTGACGCAGGAGGAGGAACAGAAACTCATTGACATGGATCAGGTGACGCGCGTCGCTCTGGAACGGGTGGAGCGCAACGGCATCATCTTCCTGGACGAGATCGACAAGATCGCGGGCCGGGAGACCGGCCACGGACCGGACGTCAGCCGCGAGGGCGTCCAGCGCGATATCCTGCCCATCGTCGAGGGCACCACGGTCAACACCCGCTACGGATTCGTGCGCACGGACCACATCCTCTTCATCGCCGCCGGCGCTTTCCACGTCTCCAAGCCCAGCGACCTGATCCCCGAACTGCAAGGCCGCTTCCCCATCCGCGTCGAGCTCAAGCCGCTCACCGAGCAGGATTTCATCCGCATCCTCAAGGAGCCCAAGAACGCGCTCGTCAAACAGTACACCGCGCTGCTCGAGACCGAAGGGATCAAGCTGACCTTCACCGACGACGCGCTGGAGGAGATCGCACGCTGCGCCGCCTATGTCAACGAGACCACGGAGAACATCGGGGCACGCCGCCTGCACACCATCATGGAAAAGGTGCTGGAAGAGGTCTCCTTCGAAGGGCCCGACCTCAAGAAAAAGCACGTCCGCATTGACGCGGCTTACGTGCGCAAGCAGCTGGCCGACATCATGAAGGACCAGGACCTGACGCGCTACATCCTGTGAGCCGGCTCGCTGCGGTTGCCATCCTGTCGGTGCTGTTGGCTGCTGGCTGCGGGGTGCCGGGCGAGCCGCTACCGCCCTCTCTGCACGTGCCGGAAGCGGTCGGCGACCTTCGCGTCCAGCAGGTCGGCGAACGGCTCCTCATCCGCTTTACCCTGCCCGCCCTGACCACCGACGGGGTCGTCGTGCGCCGGTTCCATCGCGTCGAACTGCGCGCAGGCCCGCCCCCCGAGGGCGATTTCGATACCGAGCGATGGGCGGCGCAGGCGCGCGAGATCCTGGTGCCCGCCCAGGGGCCTGGCCCCGTGGAAGTATCGCTGCCCGTTGCGGACGGGGCCGGCAAGGAATGGATCATCGGCGTGCGCGCGTGGGGCCGCACCGGCCGGCCCTCGGCGTGGTCGAATCTGGTCGCCGTCCAGCTCGTTCCCGCCCTGCCGCGTCCCGCGCAATTGCAGGCGGAGGCCACCGCCGTCGGCGTGCGGCTGACGTGGCGCACTGCGGCCCTGAAAGAAGGTGTGCGCTACCGCGTCTTTCGCCGCGGTCCCGGGCAGCCCCGCGCGGAGGCGGTGGGAGAGAGCGCCGATACCTCGTTCCTAGACTCCAGCGCAGCGTTCGGCCAGGACTGGGAGTACTCGGTGCAAGCTTTCCTCAAGGCCGGCGATCAGGAGGCCCTCAGCGAGATCTCCGAGGTGGTCAGCATCCGGCCCGAAGACCGCTTCCCACCCGCGCCACCCACGGGCTTGCAGGCAACGCCCGGCCTCGGCGCTATCGAGCTGCTGTGGGACGCCAACCCCGAGCCCGACCTGGAAGGCTACCGCGTCTGGCGCGCCGCGGGGAACGGCAAGCTGGCCCCGTTGACTGGAATCATCGCAGCGCCCGCCTATTCGGATCGCGACATCGAGGCGGGAAAGAGATACCGGTACGCGGTCTCGGCCGTGGACGCCCGCGGCAATGAGAGCGCGCTTTCATCCCCTGTGGAGGTGGTTGCCCCTTGAAGCTCGTCCGATTCACTCTGCACCGCGATTTGCCCGCTACCACGCCGGATACCTCTGCCCTGGTCAAGTACGGGGTGGTGGAGCAAGGGACTGTTTACGAAACCGGCCCCTTCTGGTCGGAAAGGAGCGGCGCAGCCTGGTCGCTGGCCGAGGTACGCCTGCTGCCACCCTGCTGGCCTTCGAAGATCGTTTGCGTGGGCCGCAACTACGAAGAGCACGCAAGGGAGATGGGAAATCTGGCGCCCGCGGAGCCCGTGATCTTCCTGAAGCCCCCTTCGGCGCTCGCCGCCCACGGCGACCCCATCCTGATGACGCCATTGTCCAGCCGCGTGGACTACGAAGGCGAGATCGGCGTCGTGATCGGCAGGAAGGCGCGCCAAATACCCGCGGAACGGGCGTACGAATACATTCTCGGTTACACCTGCGTCAACGACGTCACCGCTCGCGACCTTCAGATGAAGGACGGCCAGTGGGCGCGCGCCAAGGGCTTCGACACCTTCTGTCCCGTGGGCCCCTGGATCGCGCCGGCGACGGAAGTCGCGCTCGCCACGCTGCGCTTGCGAACCTGGTTGAATGGCGAACTTCGCCAACAGGCAACTCCCGCCCAGATGATCTTCGACGTGCCGCGCCTGATCGCCTTCATCAGCGAGGTCATGACGCTCGAGCCGGGCGACCTGATCGCGACGGGCACGCCCGCCGGTGTGGGACCACTGACCGCCGGCGCGGTCGTGCGCGTGGAGATCGAGGGGGTGGGGACGCTGGAGAATCGCGCCGTCGCCCCCTGAGGCGCGTCACCCAAGGCGGCGCGGCTGCATCCGAACCAGTGAAGGGTGCGAAGCACCCGTCGAGATCCGATGCCGCTCGAACATCCCAAGCACATCCTGGCGCCGGTGGACTTCAGCGACCTCTCCGCTCTGGCCCTGCAATACGCCGACGCCCTGGCCCGCTGCTCCGGCGCGCGCATCACCGTGCTGCACGCCAGCTCGTTCGAGGCGCCGCCCTACTTCACCCAGGGGCAGATCGAAGAACTGCGCTCGCGCCTGCGCACGGCGCAGCGGCAGGCGGAAAGGGAGCTGCGGGAGTTCGCGCGCAAGGCGCTGGGCGAGGGAGCCGTCTTGCCCGAGTTCCGTGTCATCGAGGGCCGGCCAGTGGAGACCATCCTGCACGCGGCGCGACAGCTGGGCGCCGACCTCATTGCCATGGGCACCCACGGCCGCAGCGGCTGGAACCGGCTGATGCTGGGGTCGGTCACCGAGCGCGTCCTGCGCGAAACCGAGGTCCCGGTGCTCACGGTGCGGGCCGGCACCGCACCGCCCAGCCGCCCGCTCGCCATCCGCAACATTCTCTGTCCGGTCAACGACACGGCCGTCGCGCGCCGTGCCCTGGAACACGCCGCGGAGATGGCGCGGTGTCTGGACGCAACGCTGACCCTGCTGCACGTGGACGAGGGAGGCAAGCCCGATAGGATCGCGGATTTTTGCGCCTGGGTGCCCGCCGAACAACGTACACGCTGCCGGATCCGCGAGGTCGTCCGGCGCGGCGAGGCCTCGCGCGAGATCGTCGCCCAAGCCACGGAGGAACGCTGCGATCTGCTGGTCATCGGAGCCCAGCATCGCCGCTTCTTCGACAGCACCGTCATCGGTCCCACCAGCGTCCGCGTCGTGCGACACGCGCCCTGCCCGGTGCTGACCGTGGTGGCGCGCGACCACGGCGAAGTTTCCTAGTCCCTAGCCGAGCTTTCATGAGGGAGGAGGCAGAAGATGCTGTTCGAAGTGGAAACCCGCAAGAGTCTGGAAGAGATTGACCGCGGCCTCTCGGAGGCGGCCGCGCGCCACGGATTCGGAATCCTCACCGTGCACAATATCCGCGAGACCATGCGGAAAAAAGGCGTGGATTACTCGGGGGATTGCCTGATCTACGAAGTGTGCAATCCCCACCAGGCGCGCAGGGTGCTCGAAGCCAACCCTGCCATCTCCACCGCGCTGCCGTGCCGCATCTCGGTCTATCGCTCGGGCGACGCCTGCAAGCTGGCCACGATTCTGCCCACCGCCACGCTGGCGCTATTCGGCACGCCCGGCCTCGAGGAAGTGGCCCGCGACGTCGAGCAACACCTCTGCGCCATGATGCGGGAAGCAGCCGAGTGAGCGCAGTCCTGCCGCCCACGGTGCGCCTGCGGTAAACTGAGCGCAGGGAAGGTTGGCGGTCTTGCTCCTTCAGGTTGCGGCTTTGCTGGCGGCGGCCGCCCTCCCGGCGCCG
>JANXAE010000134.1 GCA_025062235.1 Bryobacteraceae bacterium | reverse complement strand
AGCCTTGGCAGCTGCCGTAGGACATCGGGCGAGCGGAGTTCCGGCGCGGCGCTGGGATCGGCAACGGGGGGATCGCGCCGCCGACGCGGGTTCGGTGGGCCCGGCGGCTCGGACTCTGCTGCAAAGGCACTTTCGATGCCATTCGCTCCCGGTGCCGGGTCCGGCCAGTGCCCTAGCAATCCACTCGCTTCGAGGAGTCTGAAGCCAACGTCGGGTTTCACGGCTTCAGCAGGGCGAACGTCCGCCCTGAGTGCGAAGGCAGCGACGGCCGCCCAGTCAGCGGGTTTCCTTCACTGGGATTCCAACGTCGGCGACCTACCTTGTAGTCGCGCCTCACGCAGGCCCTCTAACGGATGCAAGCGCGAATTCGCTCGGCGGCTCCCACGGTCAGGCAACTTCTCGCTGACGGCGGGCGAGTAGCCCTCGCGCAGCTCACGTGTCCTTGCGCCCTCGGCCCGGGGCGAGACGCGTTCTGGGCGTCGCTGTGGCGTCTGTGGCTGCGCTTCCCCGTCGAGACGATTCGCAAAAAGCCTATCGAAGCGAAAAACACGGCGGCGCAGCCGATGACGGCAACGGCGACGGACGGTCTGGCGCGGGCAGAAGCGCGCCCCGAATGGCATCCTGCCTCACCGCGTTCCTGTCGAAGTTTGCCGGCCTCGCAAGGGCTCGTGCAGGGCGCCGCAGGCCGGGTGGGCTGACGGGCGGCTCAAAAGACCTTGGCCTGGGGTTCGGAAAGGTCTCGCGCAAGCCCTGATCGCACGGCGACTGCATCGAGCGCGACGCGGTGGGCCGCGCGTCCTCGCGCCGATTGGTCGCAGGGATCCGATGTGCGAGCCAAGCAGCGGCTCGCGTAAGAGACTGGGTGCGGCCTTGCGTCCCCGGGTTGTTGCCCGTGGCCGGCACCGGTTGCCGTTGGGGGCGAGGGCTGGTTGCGAGAACCGGCAATCCTGGCCCTGCTTCCGCGCGCACCGGCTTCCCCAGGCGCAGGTCACTCGTCATAACCTCTCACCCAGCGTGTCAGCAAGCGGATCGGCTGTAGCGAGCGTACCGGGATCGGAGAGTACGAGCACCCAACCGCCGCTTTCGTCCATCGCCCCCATCCGGTTGGGTGGCGGTCCGCTGCTTGCGAAGCCCGGCAGCTGGAGGCTCCCTTCCGGAGGAAAAGCGAGGAGTCGCAGTCGTGCCGCAGGTGCCGAAGCAGCTCGGTCGCCTGCACAGAGCCGAAGGACGAAGGCGAAGTCGCCAAAGCACTCCTCGGCCGCCGGTCCGCACGGATCGTTGTCGAACCGGAGCCTGCTTGCCGCGTGGGTTGCCGCGCCCGCAACGCTGAGCCCCAGCCGCCAAGTCCAAGCTCGAGCCCACCAGCCTCGTTGGTGCTGCGTTGTCGCTGGATCTCCTGCTCGGCGTTGAAGGCTGATCCAGCCAAGTGACATAGGTCAGGCGCACACCCGTCGCTTGTGCGCCCGGCGGAGCCCTGGGTGTCGGCGTTGGAGAGCGGCAGTCCGGGCCAGCACCGGAGTCGCCACGCACGATGCAGCTCGGCACGAGGAATCGCAAGCTGCGCGCCCCCTCTCGGACGAGGCCCTGAGCTCGGCCGAGGCTCGCGCCAGCCGCTGGGCGAAGACCGCGGTCTGGCGCGCTTGCCGGCCGCTCAGCGCGGGCTCGCCAGACAGACATCGACCCCCCGCGGCATCCATGGGCCCGCAGACCCCTAAGAACGCAGCGACTCGTGCACGGTTTGTTGGCCGATCCCGGACACAACCGTGCGGTCCTCGTACGCTCGGAGCTTGGCGTACAACGTCGTCAGCGGCACACCCATGCGCTGCGAGATCCGTCGGTAGCTCAACCCCTGCCGGCGCAGCTCGAGCGCGCGGACGCAATCCAGCCGCCGCCGCGGTCGTCCGATGGCCCCTCCGCTGCGCGTGCCGCGACGTCGCGCGGGCTGTCCACCCCGCAGGGCGCGCTCGCGGGCCAGCGTTGACTCCAGGTCGGCGAGCACACCGACGAGACGAAACATCGCACGGCCTTCCGCCGTTGCGCTCTCGATGTTTTCGGCCAGGCTCACCAGGCCGACGCCCATGCGGCTCAGCTCGTCGAGCAGGCGGATGAGGCCGACGAGCGAGTCGGCCAGGGCCTCCAGCGAGGCAACAGCGACCAACTCGAAGCGGCCCTCCCTTGCGTCGTGCCGGAGGCGCTCGAGCTCGGGCCGCTGCCGGCCAGCCCCGCCAGGTTCGGCGTACAGGGCCACGACCGGCCAGCCGCGTTCGGCGCAGAAGCTATCCAGCCGGAGCGCCTGCGCTTCGCGGGCCTCACCGTCCGGGGACGGGGGGCCGGGCACAGCTCGGCTCGCCCGAATGTACAGGGCCACGCGTGGCCGCCGAGGCACCGCCGTCATCGGGGATCCTCATGGCCGTTGCAGCCACTCCGCCGGCACCAGATACCGCACCGCCCGGCCAAAGCGCCGGTAGACGGGCTTGCCGGGCGCGGCTTCTTGCCGGCCTGCCTTCCGATCTTGCGAGCGCCAGTTGGCCAGCGTCTGCATGGACAGCCCCGTCAGGCGCGCGTACTCCCGCGCCGTCACCCAGATGCTAGCGACTCGATCTCGCTCCATACCTATCGAACCTCAACCCCAGCATGGAACGGCGGGGCGTAGGAATGTCCAGGGAGGAAAAAGCGGCGGTGGGAGTAGGAAAGGAGTAGGAAAAGGAGTAGGAAAGGTGAGAAAAATCCGCCGAGTGGCCCTGTGCGCTGCCGGTCCTGAACTCAGCCACCCCCACGCTTCAAGGGCCACTCGCCGCTGAGCACTTTCTCGATGCGCTGGGCTACGACCGAACCGGAGGGGATCTCGCCCTTGAGCCATTTGTAGAAATCCGACTTGTGAACTTTGGCCGTGTGGTAGATGTCCGCCTTGCTGCAGCCCAACCTCCGGCAGAACTCCTCGACGGCCTGCTCGCGCTCCTCTGGGGTCTCCAGCGTGTGCGACGGGGTCTTGATCGGTGGGGCGAACTGCTCGAGCCGCGCGATGACCTCTTCGAGGACCTCCACGGCCGGACTGACAAAGCTGTCGGAAATTCGCCCCGACCACGCTTTGACCTCGCGTTTGGGGACGAAGGCTTCGCAGTCAGCTAGCGCCGCGCGGATCTCGCCGGCCAGCTCGGCCCAGGAGCGAAAGAACTCTTCGATGGGCTCGTTGACTTCTTGCCACTCCTTCCATTCGCTGGGAGTTCCCATACGCGGCATGCGTTGTTGCCGCAGCTCGGCGAGCTGGCGGATCTCGGGGAGGCGTTTCTCGGACCTGCGGGCGCGATGGAGCAACCCTTTCAGACGACTCAGGAGCTTTGCCTGCCGGTCGGCTTCAGGGGCGACCACGTCGGTTCGAGCTTGGCTCATACTAGAAGCACATTCTAGCGCGAACCGGCACCGGACCCAGAGCCGTGCATCTCCCCGGGAATCTCCCTTGCGATGAGTTGGGAGGAACGACTGATCAGATAAACCGTTGAAAACGAATGGCAGGCGCGGCAGGACTCGAACCTGCGACCCTCTGCTTAGAAGGCAGATGCTCTATCCACCTGAGCTACGCGCCCGAAGCCCTCGATTAGAAGTCTAGCGCAAGCACCCAAGCCAGTGGTTGCGGTGACCAACCCGTCGCTGCCGGCAGGCTGTTGCCCCCTTGCGCCCTACCCAGCACCGAAGGCCCACGACCAGCGCTCCAGTTGCCGTGCAGCGCTCGCGAGCGACCGCGAAACCCGCCCTCGGCTGCTTCGAAACCGATCAGGTGCGCCCGGCCCGCCGCACCGCATGCGCCAGGCAAGCGCCCAGGATGAGCGCGCCGCCCGCAAGCGCCAGCGGGGCGGGCCGCTCGCCATGCGCCAGCCACGCCCACACCGGGTTGAGTGCCGGCTCTACGAGCAACAGCAGAGACGCCTCCAGCGCACGCACGCGTTGGAGCGCCCGCGTCATGCACAGATAAGCCAGTGCGATCTGGAACACGCCGAGATAAAGGATCACCGCTGCGTCCTTCCACTCCAGCGCGTTCACCGGCAGCGCCAGGGGCAGGCAGGCTGCGAACGCGAGCGCGTTGCCCACCACCGGAGCCGTGGCGGCCGAGCCCGGCCGGCGACTGCCCAGCCAACGCAGTCCCGCGATGGTCAGCGCCCAAGTGAAGCCCGAGACGAGCGCCAGCACGTTGCCGCGGAACGGATCCGGTGCCGTCTCGAGGGGCGCCTCCCGCGCGGCAAAGAACAAACCGATCCCCACCGCCACCACGCCCAGCAGCACGAGCTCACTTCGTCGTGCAGGTTCGCCCAGCAACCACGGTCCCAACACGACCAGATACAGCGGCGCCGCGTCTTGCAGGAAGATGGCGTTGGCCGCCGTAGTCAGCTTGTTGGCCAGCACGAACAATACCAGCGTAGTTGCGTAAGCCAGACCGACCGGAATCAGGTGCTTGCACCAGCCGCGTCGTGCCTCGCGCGACATCGCCAGCAGGGCCAGGGCGCCCGCTCCCGAGCGGAAGCACGCCACTTGCCAGCCCGTGAGTTGAGTAGCCTTGATCGCTGCGCCCCCGGTGGAGAACAGCAGCGCGGCCGTCAACAGCAACAACCCGTCCGCCAGAGCGCTCCGCATGGGAACTACCGAGGGTACCGCAGGCGCGCGCAGCGCCGCGAGCCATCGGCATCTGCTAGGATGAGAGGTTCTCCCGCAGTGAACCGCACGATCCCCGATTTTCTCGCCCGGATCGTGGCGCACAAGCGCCGCCTGAGCGACTTCCGGCCGGCCGGGCGCGACCAGCTCGAACGCCGTGCCGCCGCCGTCCAGAGGCGGGACTTCGCCGCTGCACTCGCAAGCCCGCCGCCCTCCATCATCGCCGAAATCAAGCGCGCATCGCCGAGCCGCGGGGCTTTGGCCCCCATGGCGGACGCCGCCTCGACCGCCAGGGCCTACGCTCGCGGGGGCGCTGCGGCGCTCTCCGTGCTCACGGAACCAGAGCATTTCGCGGGTTCGCTGGATGACCTCGAGCGGGCCCGCGCGGCGACCTCGCTGCCGGTGCTTCGCAAGGACTTCACGCTGGATGAGTACGACATTGCGGAAGCGGCCGCGCACGGCGCCGACGCCGTCCTGCTGATCGCCGCCATCCTGAGCGCGCGGGATTTGGAACGCCTCCGCCAGTACGCGGCCAGCTTCGGCATGGCGGCGCTCGTCGAAGTGCATGACAGGGACGAGCTCGCTGCGGCGCTCGATTCCGGCGCACGGATCGTCGGCGTCAACAACCGGAATCTGCGCACGCTCCAGGTTCAGCTGGAAACCTCGCTCGAGCTGGCCCCTCACATTCCCGCCGGTGTGCTCAAGGTCAGCGAGAGCGGCATCCGTTCGGCAGCCGACGTCCGGCGCCTGCGGGAGGCCGGATTCGACGCCTTTCTGGTGGGCGAACACCTCATGCAGGCCAGCGATCCCGAAACGGCCCTGCGGGCTTTGCGATCATGATCGTCAAGATCTGCGGCATCACGAACGCGCAGGACGCGGCTGCCGCGGTCGAGGCGGGCGCCACCGCGCTGGGCGTGAACTTCTACCCGGAAAGTCCCCGCTTCGTCACTCCGGAGCAGGCTGCGCACATTCTTTCCGTGGTGCCCGATGAGGTTCTGAAGGTCGGGGTTTTCGTGAACGAGCCAGCGGAGGCGGTCGAGAACCTCGCCTGGGAGCTGGGACTGGACGTCGTGCAACTGTACGGCAACTGTTCGGAGTGGCCCCAGGGCGTGCGCGTCTGGCGTGCAGTTCGCGTCACGGGCGAATTTCGCGCCGACGAAATCGGCGACCCTCGTGCGGAAGCCCTCCTGCTCGATGCGGCGCCCCCTGGTGTCTGGGGCGGTTCGGGCCAGAGTTTCGACTGGCGCCTGGCTCGCGGGGTGCGCGCTCGCATCGTCATCGCCGGAGGACTGGACGAATCCAACGTCGCCGAGGCGATCCGCCAGGCCAGACCTTGGGGCGTGGACGCCTGCTCGCGCCTGGAGCGCGCGCCGGGACGCAAGGATCATGAGCGCATGCGGCGCTTCGTTCAGGCGGCACTGGCGGCCGCAAAGCAAGGAGACTGCCGGTGTTGACCAGCGTACCGGATGCCCGCGGGCACTTCGGTCCGTACGGCGGCCGATTCGTACCCGAAACCCTGATGGCGCCGCTCGAGGAGCTGGAGCGGGCCTATTTCGAGGCGCGCGAGGACGCCGCCTTTCAAGCCGAACTCCGCGCGCTGCTTCGCGACTATGCCGGCCGGCCCACGCCTCTTTATTACGCGCGCCGTCTGAGCGAGTCCCTCGGCGGAGCGCGCATCTACTTCAAGCGCGAAGACCTGCTGCACACCGGCGCGCACAAGATCAACAACTGCCTGGGACAGATCCTGCTGGCGCGCCGCATGGGCAAGCGACGCATCATCGCGGAAACCGGCGCCGGCCAGCACGGCGTGGCGACAGCGACCGTGGCCGCGCTCTTCGGCATGGAGTGCGTCATCTACATGGGCGCTGAGGACATGGAGCGGCAGCGGCTCAACGTCTTCCGAATGCGCCTCCTGGGCGCTCATGTGGTGCCGGTGGAGGGAGGCAGCCGCACGCTCAAGGATGCCATCAGCGAGGCCATGCGCGATTGGGTAACCAACGTGGCCGACACCTATTACCTGCTCGGATCCGCGCTGGGCGCACACCCTTACCCGGTCATGGTGCGCGACTTCCAAAGCATCATCGGCGAGGAAACCCACCAGCAGATCCGCGAAAAGGAGGGCCGCCTCCCGGACGCCATCTTCGCCTGTGTGGGCGGCGGTTCGAACGCCATCGGTATTTTCTCCCGCTTCGTCGCCGAGGCCGGGGTGAAGCTGATCGGCGTGGAAGCCGGCGGCCGCGGCCCTGCGCTGGGCGACCACGCAGCGCGCTTTTCCGGGGGGGCTCCGGGGGTTCTTCATGGCGCCTACAGTTACCTGTTGCAGGATGAGCACGGGCAGGTCGCCCCGACCCACTCGGTCTCGGCGGGTTTGGATTACGCGCTCGTCGGCCCCGAGCATGCCTGGTTGCGCGACCAGGGCCGCGCCGAGTACGTCGCGGTGGGGGATGGCGAAGCCCTCGAGGCTGCGCGATTGCTGGCTCGCACCGAAGGGCTGATCCCGGCGCTCGAGTCCGCCCATGCCGTGGCCGAGGCCTTGCGGCGCGCGCCGCGGGCACGGGAGCAGATCTTCGTCGTCAACCTATCCGGCCGGGGGGACAAGGACATTGATATCTACCGACAGCACTTCCCCGAACTGGACCAGGACCCGTATCGGCCGCCTCTTTGAGCGCTTGCGGCGCGAAGGCAAGCCCGCTCTCGTCGCCTACCTGACGGCGGGCGATCCCTCCCTGGAGCGGACCCCTTCCCTGGTGAGCGCACTCGAACGAGGCGGCGTGGACCTGGTCGAGTTGGGTGTGCCCTTTTCCGATCCCATCGCCGACGGTCCCATCATCCAACGCGCCTGCCGGCGTGCGCTCCAGGCGGGCGCCACACTGGCGCGCATCTTCGAGACCGCGGTTCGGATCCGGTCGCGTTCGGAGATCCCGCTGCTGTTGTTCAGCTACATGAATCCTGTGCTCCGCTACGGCTTCGGATCTGCCGCCCGCGACGCTGTCAGCGCCGGAGTGGACGGATTCCTGCTCACCGATTTGAGCGTCGAGGAGGCTGGCGATTATGCCGCGACGCTGCGGGGAGCCGGGCTCGATACCGTCTTTCTGGCCGCCCCCACCAGCACCGACCAGCGCCTGCGTCTCGTAGCGCAGCACTCCAGCGGCTTCGTATACTTGGTATCACGCACGGGCGTCACCGGCGAGCGCGAGGCGCTTTGCGAGCACGTGGGGCGGTTGGTCGGCAGGCTGCGGGCCGTCACCAGCCTGCCGCTGGCGGTGGGCTTCGGCATCTCCCGGCCCGAGCAGGCGGCCGCAGTGGCGCGCATGGTCGAGGGGGTCGTGGTGGGC
>JANXAE010000133.1 GCA_025062235.1 Bryobacteraceae bacterium | reverse complement strand
CAAACTGGACTTTTTCGCAGCCGTCACCCAGCAGTTCGGCGAGGTCCATGCCCCCGTCAAGGTGGAGGGAGGCTTTGCTTTCCGCCGCCTGAACCGGTGGTCGGTAGCCCGCCTGGATTACCAGCGCACTCTGCTTCCGCCCAAGAAGTATTTCCTCCCTCCCGAGGAGACGTTGCTGCGCTACCGCCACCCTGTGGGTTACGAGCCCTGCGCGGAGGATCTCGACCGACGTCTGGTCCTGTTCGGCTTGCATCCTTGCGACATTTACGCGTTGAACCTGCTCGACCGGGTCTTCGGGCCGCCGTTCGCCGACCCCTACTACGCGGCTCGCCGGCGGAACGTGGCGATCATCGGCATGGATTGCATGCCGGACGAGCACTGCTTCTGCTCTTCCATGCGCGCGGACTTCGTGGACCGGGGCTTCGATCTGTTCCTTTCCGACATCGGCGAGGACTATTTCGCGCTGGTCGGCAGCGCCCGCGGCGACGACATGGTCCTGGCGGCGGGCCCGCTGTTTTCGCCCGTCACTCCGGCCGATGTGGATCAGTACAAACGCCGCTCCGCCGCCAAACGCCGCGCCTTTCGCATCGAGGTGGAGATCCGCGACCTGCCCGAGATCTTCGAGATGGAGTACGAGAGCGGCATCTGGCAGGAACTGGGTGAGCGCTGCCTGGCCTGCGGCAGTTGCAGCATGGTGTGTCCGAGCTGCTACTGTTTCGACTTGCGCGACCAGGTGGCGCTGGGATCGCCTGACGGCGCGCGCCTGCGTCGCTGGGACTCCTGCCTGTTCCTGGCCCACGCCCGCATCGCCGGGGGAGAGAACTTCCGCCGCAGTCGCGCGGCGCGGATCAAGATGCGCTACTACCACAAGCACCGCGGCTTCGTCGCACAATACGGCCGACCGAGCTGCGTGGGCTGCGGACGCTGCCTCGCCGCTTGTCCCGCCGGCATCGCCGCCACCGACGTCATCACCCGCCTGAGGGAGACGCGCCATGCCAGCCCTTGCTGAGCAGGCCTCGGCCGCGGCCAACCCCTACTTGCCGCAGCCAGCGCGCATCGTCCGCATCTACAAGATGGTCCCGGACAACTATCTCTTCACCCTGCGCTTCGTGGATCCCGATCTGGCCGCCGGTTTCCGTCACCTGCCCGGCCAGTTCGTCATGCTCAGCGTCCCCGGCGCGGGCGAAATCCCGATCTCCATCGCCTCCTCGCCTTCCCGGACCGGCGTGCTCGAGCTTTGCGTACGGCGCGTCGGCCGAGTCACCGATGCTCTATACCGTCTCCAGACCAACGACTTGGTCGGTTTGCGCGGTCCTTACGGGAACGGCTTCCCGATTCAGCAAATGCGCGGCAACGATCTGCTCATCGTCGCCGGCGGCCTCGGAATGGCGCCCTTGCGTTCGTTGCTCTGGTACGCGCTCGATCACCGCGACTGGTTCGCGCGGGTCATCCTCATGTGCGGCGCGAGGACCCCGCGAGACATGCTGTTCGGCGAGGAGATGACTTCCTTGGTGGACCGGTCCGACATCGTCTGCCTGCTCACGGTAGACTCGGATCCCTCGGGCGCCTGGCCCTACTACCGCGGCTTGCTGCCTGCACTGTTCGACCATGTCACGCTCGATCCCGCCCGCACCTACGCCGCCGTGTGCGGCCCCCCCGCCGTCTACCGCTTCATCCTCCGCCGTCTGCTCGAACTGGGCTTTTCCAAGGACCGCATCCTCATGTCGCTCGAACGGCGCATGAAATGCGGTATTGGCAAGTGCGGCCACTGCGCCGTGGGCTACAAGTACGTCTGCCTGGATGGCCCCATCTTCACCCACTGGGACGCCATCAACCTGCCGGAGCTGATCTGATGCCCAGGCCACGCGTGGGGATTTTCGGCTTGACCGGCTGCGCTGGCGACCAGCTCGTGCTGCTGGACTGCGAGGACGAGCTGCTCGCCCTTGCTGGAATGCTCGACATCCGCGATTTCTTGATGGCCTCTTCGCAAAACGACGGCGACTCGCCCCTCGAGGTAGCCCTGGTCGAGGGTTGTGTGGCCAGCCGTCGCGACGAGGAAAGGCTACGTCGGATTCGGGGACGGGCGCGCTGGTTGGTCGCGCTGGGCGCCTGCGCCACCGGGGGCGGCGTGCCGGCCATGGACGACGGCAACGATCGCGCACGGCGCGAGCGGCTGGCCACGGTCTACGGCCAGACAGGATTGTCCTACGACAGCTTGCCCCCGCGCGCCGTGACCGAGGTGGTCCCCGTGGATCTCAGCCTCCCTGGCTGCCCTGTGGAAAAGCAGGAGTTGCTGGCCCTGCTCGCGCATCTGCTCCAGGGCCACCCGCCGCCTCCGGTGGAGTGGCCGGTGTGCGCGGAGTGCCGCATGGCCGAGAACCGTTGCCTGCTGCTCGACGGCGCGCCTTTGTGCTGCGGCCCGCTGACGGTGGGAGGATGTCAGGCTCGCTGTCCGAGCCTTGGCGTGCCCTGCCTGGGCTGCCGCGGGCCCATCGAGGATGCCGATCCGGGCGCGGCAGTCCCGGTGTTCGCGCAGAACGGCCTGCCGCGGGACGCGATCGAGGCGCGCCTGCGCCTCTTCAGCGCTCGCGCCCGGTGGGAGAAAGCGGAATGACCACCATCCGAGTGGAACATCTGGCGCGCATCGAAGGACACGGCGGGATCACCGTCGAGCTCGACGGCGGCTCGATGAAGCGCGTGGAGTTCGACATCTTCGAAGGAGTGCGCCTGCTGGAAGCCTTGGTCGTAGGTCGGGACTGCGAGGAGGTCGCACCCGTGCTGTCCCGCATCTGTGCGATCTGCTCGGCCTCCCACGTGCTCACCTCGCTGAAGGCCACCGAGGCCGCACTCGGCGTCCAGGTGACCCCTCAGACCGAATCGTTGCGGGAACTGCTCCTGCGGGGCGAAAACATACAGAGCCACGCCCTGCATTTCTTCTGTCTGGCCTTGCCCGACTATCTCGGTTATCCAGGCATCGTTGCCCTCGCCGCCGAGCGGCCGGCGGACGTCGAATTGGGGCTCCGGCTGAAGAAGCTTGGCAACCTCATCCAGGAGATCGTCGGCGGGCGCGCTGTGCATCCTGTGAACGCCGTTGTGGGAGGTTTCGCCAGCCTTCCGTCCACCGAGCAACTCGTCGAGCTCCGCCACGCGCTCGATCAGGGCCGGGCGGATGCGGAAGAGGCTGTCGAACTGGCCGCGTCACTGCCTTCCTTGCAGCTGGGGCGGAGCCCGACGGCGTATGCGGCCGGAGTCGCCGGCGAGGGGTACGGCTATTACGGCATCGGCCAGGCAGTGCTGCTCGATGGGACACGGCGAACCGTCTTTGCTCCTTCCGAGTACCGGCGCCTGACCAACGAGCGGCCGGTGGCTCATTCGCATGCACGCTACAGCGCTTTCGAGGGCAAGCCCTTCATGGTGGGTGCGCTGGCGCGCCTGGCGATTCGCGGCGATCGCTTGGGGGCACCCGCTCGCCGCGCGTTGCAGCGCCTGGGCCTGGAGCTTCCAGGCGAAAATCCGCTCGACAACAACAAGGCGCAGCTCGTCGAGCTGGTCGAAGACGTCGAGTTCGCCCTGCGGGTGGTGGACGAACTGCTCGAGCGGGGTCTGCGTCCGGAAGCTCCCCGGGCCTTCCGGCGCCGCGCCGGGCAGGGCGTGGCCCTCACGGAAGCACCGCGCGGGCTGCTCGTCCACAGCTACGCTTATGACGAGCAAGGGCGGTTGGTTTCGGCCGACGTCGTCACTCCCACCGCCATCAACGCGGCCAGCATCGAGGAGCGCTTCCGCGCTGCGATCGGGCAGCTCAATGGCTGCCCACCAGAGGAGCTCGCAGACCGTCTTTCCATCGTGGCACGCGCCTACGATCCTTGTCTTTCGTGTTCGGTGCACGTCCTCCAGGCACGCCATGAAGGTTAGGCTCCGCTCCCGGGCCCCGAGCATCAAGGCAAGGCTGATCTCCAGCTACCTGGTGATCCTGTTCATCGGAGGGCTGACCACCTCGATCGTGGGTTCCTGGATCGTCTCGACCACCATCATGGCGCAGGCCCGCCGCATGGTGGACCACAGCATGGCCATGGCGCGCACCATTTACCAGCACCAGGCGGACGACGTTCGCCGCACCATCGCGGTTGCCGCCTCCGGCACCACGATCGCCTCCTACCTGGCGCGTTCGAACATCGAGGACCTGCGGACGTACCTGGAGAGTCTGCGGCGGCAGGGGGATTTCGACTTTCTGGGGCTGGCGGACGCCACCGGGCGGGTTCTCTTGCGTACGACGCAGCCTTCCTCGCGCGGTGACGATCTTTCATGGTTGGAGCCGGTGCGGGCCGCGCTCTCCGGGCGTGCGGCGACCGGAGCCATCCTCGCCCCCACCACGTTCCTTGCCGCCGAGGACCCGGCCTTGGCGGAGCGGGCCCGCATCCGCCTGATGCCCACCCCGCGCTCCCGCCCCGGCCCGCCGGGCGAACTGGACTCGGGCCTCGTGCTGATGAGCGCCGCACCGGTCCGGGGGTTCGACCATCGGCCTTTGGCAGCCTTGTACGGCGGCATCCTGCTCAATCGCGATCCCAGCATCGTGGACCGCGTTTGGGAGTTGGTTTTCAAGGGGGAGCGCTACGACGGCAAGGACGTGGGCGCGGTCACCCTGTTCCAGGGGGACGTGCGCATCGCCACGACAGTGAAGACCACCGCGGGCCAGCGCGCCATCGGCACGCGGGTCTCCGAAGAGGTGCATCGTGCCGTGCTCGAGCGCGGCGGCGTCTGGCGCGGTCGGGCGTTCGTCGTCAACGATTGGTACATCAGCGCTTACGAGCCGCTGCGCGATCCTGCCGGCCGGGTCATCGGCATGCTATACGTGGGCTTGCTCGAGAAGGCCTACACCTCGATCCGCGACCGGGTCATCCTCTCCTTCTTTGGCATCGCCAGCGTGGGTTTCCTTCTGATCGCCGGCATCACCTACTACATCATCGGAAGCATCACGCGTCCCATCGGAGAGCTGGTCGAGGCCACGCGCAAGATTGCCGCAGGGCACTTCGACCAGGAGGTGAGCGTGCGCGCCTCGGGAGAGCTGGCCCTGCTGGCGGAATCCTTCAACGCCATGGTAGCCAGCTTGCGCAAGATGCGCAGCGACCTCGAGGAATGGGGGCGCACGCTCGAAGACAAGGTGCGCAGGCGAACCGAGGAGCTCGTGGCCATGCATGACCGCATCGCGCAAGCCGAGCGCCTGGCTTCGCTGGGCAAGCTTTCGGCCGGCGTCGCGCACGAGATCAACAACCCGCTGGGTGCGGTTCTGGCGCTGACCGCCCTCACCCTCGAGGATCTCGATCCGAACGATCCCGCGCGGGAAAATCTCGAGGAGGTCGTGCGCCAGGCGGAAAGGTGCCGCAATATCGTCCGCGGTCTGCTCGAGTTCGCGCGGCAGAGCGAGCCGCACGTGGAGCCGCTCGACCTGAACCGCGTGCTCGAGGAGACCCTGGCCCTGGTCGCGCGCCAGTCCATGTTCTTCAACATCGCCGTGGTCAAGGAACTCGATCCCGATCTTCCCCGCGTCATGGGCGACCGCAGCCAGCTCCAGCAGGTCTTCATGAACCTGCTGCTCAACGCCGTTCAGGCGATGGAGGAGAAGGGCACGATCACGCTGGTCTCCCGCAAGGTGGACGGTTTCGTCGAGGTCAGCATCACCGATACCGGTTGCGGGATCCCTCCCGACAAGCTGGGCCGCATCTTCGATCCCTTCTTCACGACCAAGCCGAGTGGCAAGGGCGTGGGCCTGGGGCTCTCGATCGCCTATGGCATCGTCACCAAACACGGCGGCGACATCCGTGTGGAAAGCGAGGTGGGCAGGGGCAGTACGTTCACCGTCCGGCTCCCAGTGATGCAGCCACCCGCGGCGAGTCTGGCCGGAGGCGAAGCCGGCTCCGGCGTCGCCAACTGAGAGGCCCGCGGTGATCGTCGTCGTCTCGGGGCTGCCCCGCTCGGGAACTTCGCTGCTGATGCAAATGCTCGCCGCCGGTGGCATGCCGGTTCTCACCGACCAAGTGCGGGCCCCTGACACGGACAATCCCCGGGGCTATTTCGAGTGGGAGCCGGCCAAGCTGCTGCCGCGGCAACCGCAGCTCATCCGCGAGGCCGAGGGGAAAGCCGTCAAGATCGTGTCCTCGCTGCTGTGGGCCCTGCCTCCGGGCCACGACTACCGCGTGCTCTTCATGGAGCGACCCCTGATCGAGGTCGCGGCATCCCAGGTTGCGATGATCCGCCGGCGCGGCGCGTGTCCCTCGCTGGAAGGCCGGGCGCTGATCGCCGCGCTCGATGCGCACCGGCGCCAGGCGCTCGCGCACCTGAAGGAGCGCGGCTTCGCCTGCTGCGTCGTCCGGTATCACGATGTGCTTGCCGCACCCGGCCAGGAGGCGGTGCGGATCGCGCAATTTCTCGGCTTGGAGCTGGACTGCGAGGCGATGGCGCGGCAGGCCGATCCGACCCTGTACCGCCAGCGCCTTTCGCATCCCTGACGCCGCTTCTTTGACCTTCGCCGGTGCCAGCCCCTATGATGGTGTCTTGCATGGACCAACGCGGGGTGGCCGTCTGGTTCACCGGCCTCAGCGGGGCCGGCAAAACCACGCTAAGCCGATGGGTGGCCGAGCAGCTTCGCAGCAACGGACGCAGGGTCGAAGTCCTCGATGGCGACGAAGTGCGCCGGACGCTGACGCGCGGCTTGGGTTTCAGCAAGGAAGACCGTGACGAGAACATCCGCCGCATCGGTTACGTAGCCCACCTGCTGGCGCGCAACGGCGTGATCGTGCTGGTCGCTGTCATCTCGCCCTATCGCGAGGTGCGCGAGGAGGTACGCCGCATGATCGGCGATTTCATCGAGGTCTACGTCAACGCGCCGCTCGAGGTCTGCGAGCAGCGCGACAGCAAGGGCCTCTACCGCAAGGCCCGCGCCGGCGAGATCCGGGGTTTCACCGGAATTGACGACCCCTACGAGCCGCCGCTCGCGCCCGAGGTGGAGTGCCGCACCGATCGGGAGAGCGTCGAGCAGAGCGGCGCGAAGGTGTTGGCTGCGCTGCGCGAGCGGGGTTACCTCTGAGGGCTTCGCAGTCTAGGAGCGCCTGAGCCCCGCCGGGCTTTCAGTTCGGCCGCCGTCTGGCGCGCCTTCTCCCACAGCAGGCCGTGCTCGCTGCCGCAGCCCACGAACCGCATGCCGCGTTCCAGCCATTGCTTCGCCAGCGCGGGCGAGCGGACCTGGATCCCGGGCGCCACCCCGAGCCGCTCTGCGCTTTCCATCAAGGCGAGCGCGGCTTCCACCAACCGCGGGTGCTCGAAGTCGCCCGGCACCCCCAGCGAGATGGAAAGGTCCGCCGGCCCGATCAGCGCCACGTCAACGCCCGGCGTGGCAAGCAGCTCCTCGCGCCGCTCGATCGCTGTGCGGGTCTCGAACTGCACGACGACCTGGGTGTTGGCGTTCACGTGCTCGATGATCTCGGCGAAGCTGTGCGACTGGTATTCCAGCTGCGGTAACGCCAATCCGTAGCCGCGCACGCCCTCGGGCGGGAACCGCGTCCAACGGATGGCCTCGGCCAGCAAGGCCTTCGATTCCACCCGCGGGAAGATGATGCCCTGCGCTCCCGCATCCAGCGCGCGCGCCACCAGCGTGTACTGCAATTCGCCCACGCGCACCAGGGGCGTGACGTCGCGTTCCAGACAGGCGCGGATCATCGCGTGCAGCGTTTCCATGTCGAAGGGGCCGTGCTCGCCATCGAGGAAGACGAAATCGAAACCGGCGGCGCTCAGCAGGCGCACCACTTCCGGCGAACCGAACTGTTGGATGCAGCAACCGATGACGGTTTCTCCCGCCCGAAGGCGCTTCTTGGTGCGATTGGTCCGCATGGGCCTGGCCCGCTCGATGTCCGAGAGGAACTGCCATTATAATTCGGTACGATTGTCATGACGATGACCAGACGCGCTGCGGTTTTTCTGCCTGCCGCCGCGGCGTTGGCGGCACCGCGAGCCGGCGTTACGCGCTACGTGAGGTTCAGGAAGGGCAACGTCGTCGCGAGCGGCATTCTCGAAGGCGAGACGATCCGGGAGTTGCAGGGCGATCCTTTCGGCAGCCTCGCGCCCACCGGGGCGATGCACAGCCTCGGCGAGGTGAAAATGCTGTACCCATGCCGGCCGACCAAGGTCCTGGCCGTGGCCCTCAACTACCGGAGCCACCTGGGCGATCGCCAGCCGCCCGCGCAGCCCGAGCTGTTCTGGAAGCCGGTCAGCGCGCTTCAAAACCCGGAGGATCCCATCGTGATCCC
>JANXAE010000132.1 GCA_025062235.1 Bryobacteraceae bacterium | reverse complement strand
CTTGGACGGTGCGCTGATCCGGTTCGGCCCGCAGGTTCTGGCAGGGCCGCTCCGGCGACTCGAACAGCTTGCACGGGAATTCGGGCCGGTCCCGTCTGGCCTTCTGGCTGCCGTGCACGCGTTGATCGTACTGGTGCGGCCCCACGAACCGCTGCTCGACGAGACCGGCCGCGCACGGCTATGGGAGCTCTTCCAGGCACCGGTTTACCAGCAGGTGGTGGGATTCGATGGGCGCCTGCTGGCTTGGGAGTGCGAGGCGCACGAGGGTCTCCATCTGGTTGCGGAGCACGCTATCGCGGAGAGCTGCGGTGGAGCGGCGGGCGGACCGTTGCTGTTGACCTCCCTCACCGATCGGAACTTTCCAATGCTACGGCTCAAGACGCCGTGGCCAGCCGCCCTGATCCACAGCCTCTGCGGCTGCGGCCAACCCGGCGAGCGAATCTTCGTGCGAGTAGAGCGAGGAGACGCCAAGTCTGAGGATGCGGCGGGACTCGTGGCAGCTGGGGCAGCTGCTCGGCCTGTGCTATTCTGATTAGCGGGAGCGCCTCCCCCTCTGCGGATGTGGCGGAATTGGCAGACGCGCCAGCCTTAGGAGCTGGTGGCCGCAAGGCCGTGGAGGTTCAAGCCCTCTCATCCGCACCAGCGCGGGTTGTTGCCCCTTCCACCTCCCTGTTCCCTATCGGACGATGGCATGCGTTATACTTGCCAACTGACCCGGGAAGGCAACCCCAGGCAGGCCTGGATGGAGCCAGCGGGACTCGGCGTTCGGGATCATGCGTTGGTTGCAAAGGTTGAGCCGTCTGCCCAGGCGCGCGTTGGCGGCGCTCGCCAGTCAACGCGCTTTGGCCTGGGAGGCTGGAGCCGCCGTGCTCGCGGCCTCGCTGGCGCTTTCCTGGAGCCTGTCACGAACCGAACACGGCCAGCTCAATCGGCACGTCACGCTCGCGGTCCAGCGCATCGCCAGCGACACGGCTGCCGCGATCGAAGAGCGGCTGGCTGCACTCGACCGGTTGGCCCGGCGTAGCGAGGCTCGCCGAGGTCTGACCGAAGCCGACTGGCGCATCGAAGCCTCGCTTTCCTTCCGGGACATCCACGGGCTGATCGGCTTGGGGCTGTTCGACGACAAGCTCACGCCGAAGGTGTTCGCCTGGGAGAGGCCCGATCCGTACGACCAGCAAGGCCAGGCGCTGCTGGCGGCGGTGGCGTGGGCTGCGCGACAAGTCGGCAGAGGCGACAAGCCCGCGCTGGCGCCTCCCGTCCAACTGGCCCGCGGAGACTGGGCGGTGGTGGCGGCGGCGCGGGCCGAACCGCCCGGCGAGCCTTCCTTCTGGCTGGCCTGCGTACTCGATCTACGGGCTCTGCTGGAACGGGCGCTGACGCGCAGCATCGCGGCCGGCTTCGTCATCGAGATTGCTGACGATGGCCGGGTCGTCTATCTGAGTTCCTCCGGCGAAGGCCCTCAGCCACGGGAGTGGCTGAAGGAAGCCACTGTCAGTGCGGGCGGCAGGTTGTGGACGGTACGCGTCTGGCCGCGGGAGGGTTGGGTGACGCGACGCTGGCTCGTGCTGCCTTTCGTGGTCTCGGCGCTGGGAGCGATCGTAGCCGCACTGTTGGCAGCCTCCATTCACTGGGCACAGGCCGCGCGGCGGCGCGCTCTGGAAGCCGAGGCGACGAACCGGGAGCTGGAGCGCGAGATCCGCGAGCGCCGGCAGGCCCAGGAGGAACTGGCGCGCGCGCACGAGCTGCTCGAAGAAAGGGTGCGCGAGAGGACGGCGGAACTGGCACGGGTCAACGAGGCCCTTCGGGCGGAAATCCTCGAACGCCAGCGCACGGAGGAGACCCTCCGCGCCAGCGAGGAGCGCTACCGCAACCTGTTCGACAGCGCCAACGACATGGTCTACACCCACGACCTGCAAGGCTTCTTCACCTCGATCAACCGGGCGGCGGAACGCATCACGGGCTACACGCGGGAAGAAGCGCTCCGCATGAACATCTCCGACGTCGTCGTTCCCGAGCACCTCGAGCTGGCGCGCCAGATGATCGTGCGGAAGCTGGGCGGGGAGAGTTCGACCACTTACGAGATCGCCATCCGCACCAAAGACGGCCGCCGGCTGCTGGTCGAGGTCAGCAGCCACTTGACTTTCGAAGACGGCAAGCCTGTGGGTGTGCTGGGCATCGCTCGCGAGATCACCGAGCGAAAGCGTCTGGAGGAACAGCTCAGGCAGTCCCAGCGGATCGAAGCCATCGGCCGCCTTGCCGGGGGCATCGCGCACGACTTCAACAACCTGCTCACCATCATCGGCGCTTACAGCCACATGCTGTTGATGGACTTGCCACCGCAGCACCCCGCGCGCAACTACGCGGAGGAGATCCTGGCGGCCGCCGAACGGGCCTCGGCGCTCACCGACCGGCTGCTGGCCTTCAGTCGTCGCCAGGTCGTGCAACCCGTCCTGGTGGACCTGAACGAGGTCGTGCGCAACATGGTCGGGCTGTTGCGTCGCATGGTGGGCCAGGACATTGAGCTGGAAACCGTGCTTGCCCCGGATCTCGGCAAAGTGCGCGCCGATCCCACCCAGCTCGAGCAGGTCATCATGAACCTGGTGATCAACTCGCGCGACGCGATGCCCGGAGGCGGCCGCGTGACCATCGAGACGGCGAACTTCTTGCGGGGTCCGGGCGAGCGCGGCATACCCGGCCCGGGGAGCTGGACCCTGTTGCGCGTGCGCGACACCGGGCACGGCATGGACGCGGAGACCCTGAGTCACTTGTTCGAGCCCTTCTTCACCACCAAAGGTCCGGGCAAGGGGACCGGCCTAGGCCTCTCGATCGTCTACGGAATCGTCAAGCAAAGCGGCGGCGAGATCACCGTGGAGAGCGAGCTCGGCAGCGGGACCGTCTTTACCATCTACCTGCCCCACGCCCGCGCTGAGCTCGTTCCCGCAGCGCCCGAGGGGGAAGCCGTTCCCGCAGCCCTCCAGGCGGGTGGCGAGACGATTCTGCTGGTGGAGGACGAACCGGGCGTGCGCAAGCTCGTCCGTCAGATGCTGGTAGAAGAGGGCTACCAAGTGTTGGAGGCAGGCAACGGTCCCGAAACGCTGGCCCTGGTGAACCGCTACCCGGGGCGCATTGACCTGCTGCTCACCGACGTCGTCATGCCCCAGATGAGCGGGCGCGAGCTGGCCGAGCGGCTCCGCAACTTGCGGCCGGACCTGAAAGTCATGTTCATGACGGGCTACACCGAGGATTCCGTCGTGCGCCAGGGAATCAGCACGGCCGACGTCGTGTGCCTGCAAAAGCCCTTCTTGCCCGATACGCTGGCGCGCAAGGTTCGCGAGGTGCTCGAACGCGAGGGCTGATGCCGGCGCGATGGATCATCGTTTCGCGAGGAGGTCTCAACCATGGGTGGGCGAAGCAACTGGCTGGGTCTTGGTCTGGTGGCCGCCTTGGCTGGGCTGATCTGGGGACAGGCGCCGCCGAAGGAGTTCATCCGCATCCCTGCCGCGACGCCCGAAGAGGACGCGCGCATCCTCAAGCTCTACGAGGGGCTGCGCGTAGCTGACGTGAGCGACGGCATGGACATGGCGGGCCTCCAGGACGTCGGGCTGATGGATCCCGAGATCCGCCCGCTGTGGCGCGACACCGAGAACTTCACGCACCGCATCGTGGGCATCGCGGTGACCGCTCGTTACGTTCCCACGAACAAGCGAGCCTCCAGGATGACGCCCGAGGAGTTCCGCAAGTGGGAGTCCGACTGGTACCGCGAGATCTCGCCGGAACCCTTCGTGAGCCTGCTCCGCCCCGGGACCGTCCTGGTGATTGATGGCGGTGAAGACGGTGACACGGGCACCATCGGCTCCAACAACATCCTCTCCTGGAAGCTACGGGGCATGGTCGGCGTGGTCACCAGCGGGGGCGCGCGCGATACGGACGAAATCATCAAGCAGAAAGTGCCGCTATACTATCGCCGACCTGGTCGCGGAATCCGACCCGGCCGCAACGAAATCGAATCGGTGAACCGTCCCATCATGTGCGGGGGCGTACTGGTCCGCCCAGGCGACGTGGTGGTCGCCGATGGCGACGGGGTCATCGTGGTTCCGCGCGAGCACGCCGAGGAGGTGGCTCGGGCTGCGCGCCAGATCCTGGACGCCGACAAGGCCGGTCGGCGCAAGCTTTACGAAAAACTGGGGATGCCGCCCGATCGGACGGTGCTGCCCGAGTGACGGCGCTGCCCAGGCTTGCGCAGGAGTTGACGATCGGCTCCGGCGCAGGTTGGACCGTCCGCGCGCACCCCCGTCGGCCTGCGGGAATCCGGCGCGCTCTCGGACGCAGAGACTCGCAGCGCCCTTTGCGTTTCCGTCGTTGGCGTCGCGGGAGGGCCGCTGCATTCTCTGCGCAGCGCCGCCTGCGGGTCGTCGGCCCCAACCGGAGGGCGATAGATCATGCCGCGCGCTTCCCTGCTGTGGCCTGCAACCCGCGCCGGTTCAGCGACGCCACACCAGACCGACCACGTCCAGGTCGTAATCGGTGTAACTGCGATAGTGACCCCTGAGCCAGAGCACTGCCCCGTAACCGCCTGCCGGTGCGGGGACCACGGGACGGATGTTGTCGCTGAGCGAATCGCGCGTGATGGCCTCCCAGCGCCAGGTCTTGCCGCCATCGTGCGTCCGGCCGCGAAAGATTTCCCAGTGCCGCCGTCCGTCGCGCCGGCTGATTAGAGGCTTCCCGGTGAGCGGATCGGCGTTCGTCGAGATGTAGACCGTGTTGGGGTCAGCCGGATCGAGCGCGATGTTGCCGGTGTAATCGTTCTCTCCCGGGTACAGCCTTGTGCCCGCGTAGGCGATCTCGTAATCGCGCCAGCGCGAACCGTCCCAGCGCGCATAGCGGTAGCGATGGTCGTGGCCGTGCTCTTTTTCCGGCAGTCCGGCGCCTCCTTTCTGGACGGAGTAGGCCACGTAGGGGCGGCCCTCGGCATCGAGATGGATGTCGCTTACCCACGCGACGTTGTCGGGGTTGCCGGCAAAGATGCGTGTGCCCTCGGCTGGGTGTTTCAGGCCCTCGGTCAGCGCGCCGATCCGGGTGCCGTCCGAGCGATACAGGCTGCCGCGGCGATAGTAGACGTGGTAGGCGCTGTTGTCGTAATCGCGCGGATGACCTTCGGTGTAGAGGATGTGGATCGTGTCCTTCCCGTCGCTGACGTACCGGGCATAGGGCCTGTGGCGAAATGCGCCCGGCACCTGGATGAGAACGTTGCCCCGCACCCAGGAATCGCCGAGGTCGTCCGAGTATGCATAGGATGGCTTGAAGCTGTCGTCGAGCCCGCGAAAGAAGTTATAGAGGCGTCTCTCCCCGGCCAGGTAGCAGAGGTTCGAATAGGTGATGCGAGAGGTTTCGCTAGGCGCGAACTGTCGTGCGGGTTCCCATTCGGTGGGATCGCCGGGTCGCAGGGAGAGCCGGTAGTAGAACCTGTTCTCGGAGCCGTGCCTGGCATACACCGCCAGCCAGCGGCCGTCCGGCCGCACCCAGAGCGCGGGAGCGTCGTGATCATCGCGCTCGAAGCGATCGTGCAGTTCGCACAGCGTCCTGCGGCCCGAGGCCAGCTCGTAGACTGCGACCTCCACATCCCCGCGCCGCGCTGGGTCATGAACGCCGGCGGCGACCGAGCCGATCGCCAGGAAGCCCCCGTGGATCAGCACTCTTTCGTCCTGGAACCAACACCAACCCCCGTCGTCGTTGAAGACGATCGGTTCGCTAGCAGCGAGGGCCGGAGCGGCCAGAGGGCACAGCAGGAGCAAGGCGCCGATTCGCATCAGGGCCAGTGTAGCGCGGCGGATCACTCTGGGGGTTGTTCTCTGGTTTTGTCTTCGGGCAGCGGCTCGGGCGTGTCGAAAATGATGGTGGCTTCGGCCGCGAACTTGCGGTACATGCGAAACTCCACGTCGTTGCGCAGCAGGAGCTTGCCTTCGCGCATCCGCACCACCGCGCGCAGGGGCAGCCAGTACTTGCGGCCCGCAATCTCGACGAAATCATAGTCGAGCACCGTCGAAGCCTCCTGGATGGGGAAGTCCGGCGGGATGCCCACCGCCTCCAGCGTGATGCGCGCCACGGCCAGCGTGTCCGCGTCCACGTACACCAGCCCGCGGTAGGCTGGCGTGACCTCCAATGTCTTCTGGTAGCTGATGCGCCAGCGCGAACGGGGCTGCTCGACAAAGTACGAGAAGACGTGCGTGCGGCGGCCGCGCAACGTCGCCCAACGTTCCCAGCGGAACTGGGCCGCGGTCTCTGGTGCGAAGAGCTCGCGCATCATGCTGCCGAACTCGCCGGTCGAGGTCGCGCCTTCCAATCGGTCGTAGCTCAAATCCGTCGGGCGATTGTTGATCAGGACGACCTTGTAGTCCTCCCGCTGCTCGAAGTAGGTGAGGCGGGCGGTAATGACGTCCTGCTGGCTCCAGAATTCCAAGCCTGTGGGGTCAACGTACCTTCGCGTCACCTGGGTGCAGATGAAATCCGGGAGGCTGCGGATGTAGTTGCGGGCGTACTCGCGGACCTCGTCCAATATGCGCTGCTGCTCGGCCAGCGCGGGCGCAGGGAGCGGCGGAGGCGCCGGCCTGGCTTGGGTCGGCGCGGCCGGGGGCAGCTTCTTGGAAGCCTCGCGCAAAGCCTCCAGCGCTTCCAACGTCCGCGGGCCGGCGCCCAGGGCGCGGATCTGCTCGATGACTGCCTCCTCGAGCCGCTCGCTCAGGGTGACTTTCCTGAGGAACTCGGCCACCTGGCGGTCAGGATGGCGGAGCTGGATCGAAGAGCGTACGAAAGCCACCAGCTCCTCGATGCTCAGGCGCTGCTGGGCGGCACAGGCAAGCGCGGCCAGTAACCAGATCCGGACAAGCCGCCGCATGCTTCCATTCTGGCGCATCGGCGGAGGACAGCGGCGGGCGAGTCGTCCTCTCAGCGCCTGCGGCGAGCCGCCGGGGCGAGGGCCTTCTCGATCGCCGCCAGGGCCACCGGCGCCATCAGGCGATAGCCGGCGGCGTTGGGATGGAGGCCGTCATCGGTCAGCTCGGCTCGCAACATGCCGGCGCTGTCCACCATCTGCGAGTAGTAATCCACGTACACCAGGTTGCGCTGCCGGCAGAAGTTCTGGATCCATTCGTTCAGTCGGCGGATCTGTTCCGGCGGGCGGCGGCGCGTATGCTCGTAAGCGGGATTCTTGTCCTTGTGGTAGTCGCAGACCGGCAACAGGGAGGCGAGCAGAGGCTTGATGCCGCGGAACTCGGCCAGGTCGGCGATCATGGTCAGGTTGTTCTGGATGGTGGCGAGTTCCACGCCGCGCGCGATGTCGTTCGTGCCCCCCAAAACGAGCACCGCGGCAGGCTTCAGATCGAGCACGTCGGCCTTCATCCTGCCTAGCATCTCCCCGGTGATCTGGCCGCTGATGCCGCGGTTGACGAAGTCGCGGTCCGGGAAATATTCGTTCAACCGCCAGCCGTCGGTAATCGAGTCGCCGAGGAAGACCACCCGGGGCGAGCCCGGCTGTGGCGGTCCGAGCTTTCGATTGGCTTCGGCATAGCGCCGGAGGTTATCGCGGTCGGGATGCCGCAAGGCGAATTCCTTCTGCTCGAGAAGGGCGGCGAAGTGGGCCTCCCACCGGGCCGCAAGGTCCCTCAGCTCGCCGAGTTGCCGCAGAACCTCGGCCGGAGTGGGTTGCGGTTTGGGCAGGGCGTCTGCCAGAGCCAGATAGGCCCGCAGGTTCGTCAACAGCGTGTAAGTGAGCACTCCGTGCTGGGGGGAGATGACGCGGAGGTTCAGGCACGCCTGCCGCACGTTCTCGCTCAGCGGTGCGCTGGCGCGTACCAAATCGGGCGCGGCCGTGGCTGTGGATTCGATCAAGTGGGACACCCGCTCGCAGGTCGCCAGCACGTCTTTGCTGCTCATCAGGGGCTTTTCCTGGGCGGCCACGCAGCAGGCGAGGAGCAAAGCCATCAAGCAAGCCGGTTTGGTCATGGACACCCTCCGGAGGAAGGTTCGGCCATGGCGCCGCGCTCCGGCCTCAGCTCTAGCGTCACTGTGCCGATGTAAAAAGGCAGGCGAACGCGGATTTGCACCGGCAGGCGCCGTTCGTCGTCCGTCAGCCAGAGGAACAGCCTGCCTGAGCGGCGGTAGAGCACGTTGTTGAACAAGAAGGCTTCGTAGCGGATCGTCTGGTAGGCGTTTTGACCGATGCGGAGTTTCTCCCTCTGTTGGGCCTCGACCCGCACTGCGACGCTTTTCTTGCCGTCGCTGACCGGGATATAGACGACCTGCC
>JANXAE010000131.1 GCA_025062235.1 Bryobacteraceae bacterium | reverse complement strand
CTCGCGAGGGGCCACCACGCCAAGCTTGACCCGGCCGGGCTGGATCTCCAGGACGTGAACCTCGACCCGGTCCCCGATCAGAATAGCCTGCCCCGCTCTGCGGCGCACGATGAGCATGCCTGTTCCTCTCCGCTCGGCACCGGCAGCGGGTGACGGTGCGAATAACCGGAATCGCTCTGGATCGCCTGCACGGCCCGACGGTTGGCTAGGTTGATCACCACCGGCGCCAGCAGATTCGCGGTCGGCGCCTGCCCTTCGGCTACGGCCACGATCGCCAGGCAGAGCACTTCGCGGCCCAGTTCGGGCTGCCGCTCCTCGCACAACCCCAACAGCCTCAGGTCCTCAACCGACATCAGCAGCCGGTAACCGGGCTCGATGACCTGCACCGGCAGCGTGATGAAGCACAGCTCGGGGCGCTGGAGGCTTTGCAGGAAGACGATGGGGCGGGTGTGGGGCAGCTCGACGGCCAGGAACTCGTGCTCGTCCTCGAAGCCCGGCAGCCCCGCCGGGAACAAGCAGATCGCTTCGCGTTCGTACTCGATCGTGCCGAAATGTCGCGTCTCAAAGCGCATCCTGGCGATCTCCCCACTGCGAGGATTCCGACCGGACCGGCGCTCGCTTTCCGAGCCGATCGGGCGCGCCCGGCGCACAAACCTGCTATCGGCAGGCCCGGCGCGCGCCTTTATGGGCGGCGAAACAGGCCGTGCGCGGAAACACGCCCATGCCGCTGGGGTACAATTTCAGCTTCATGCCTGCGCGCGTCTCGCTCTTCGTCACTTGCCTCGTAGACCAGTTCTTTCCCCGCGTGGGCTTGGCCATGGCCGAGGTGCTCGAAAGGCTCGGCTACCGCGTGGAGTTCCCGGAAGCCCAGACCTGCTGCGGCCAGCCGGCCTTCAACACCGGCTACCGCGAGGAGGCCCGGTGCGTCGCACGGCACTTCCTTTCCGTCTTTGCCGATGCCGACTACATCGTCGCGCCCTCGGGTTCGTGCACCTCGATGATCGCCTGCCACTACGAGGAGCTCTTCCGAAGGGATCCCGCCGCCCTCTCCGAAGTCCGCCGCCTGAAGCCGCGCCTCTGGGAGTTCTCCCAGTTCCTCCTCCAGGTGGCGGGGGTCGAGGACGTGGGCGCGCGCCTGCCGGCCGTGGTCACCTACCATGACTCGTGTCACGCCTTGCGCGAACTCGGCATCAGGGAAGGGCCGCGCCGCCTGCTGGCTCGGGTGCGCGAGCTGCAGTTGCGCGAGATGCCGGCCGGCGCGGAATGCTGCGGCTTCGGCGGAACCTTCTCGGTGAAGTTCCCCGAGATCTCGGCCAGCATGGTGCGCGCCAAGATCGAGGCGATCCGGCAGACCGGCGCCGATTACGTCGTTTCGGTGGATGTCAGCTGCCTGATGCAGATCCAGGGAGCCCTGAACCGCGCCGGCCTGCCCGTGGGCACGCTTCACCTGGCCGAGGTCCTGGCACGGCAGTGAGCGCCTATGACGAACCAGCCCCTCGTCCGCATCCGCGAAACGCTCGGCGACGCACGCCTGCAAGAGGCCATCTACGCCGCGACCGGGCGGCTGATCGAGCACCGCCGCCAGGTCGTCGCGCCCGAGGCCCTGCCCGACTACCAGGAGTTGCGCGAGCAGGCCCGCCGCATCAAGGAACATACCCTCGAGAATCTGGATGCCTACCTCGAGCAGTTCGAGGCCGAAGTCCGCGCCCGGGGAGGCGAGGTCGTCTGGGCCCGTGACGGCGCCGAGGTGGCCGATTTCCTCGTCGAGCTGGGCCGCCGTTCGGGCGCGCGCCTGATCGTCAAGTCCAAGTCCATGACCGCCGAGGAAATCGGCCTGCGCGAGCGGCTCGAGGCCCAGCACTTCGAGGTGGTCGAGACCGACCTGGGCGAGTACATCATCCAACTGGCCCACGAACGCCCCTACCACATCGTCGCGCCCGCGCTGCACAAGACCCGCTACGAAGTGGGCGAGATCTTCAGCCAGAAACTGGGCGTGCCGCGCGAGAACGAGCCCGAGCGGCAGACCCGCATCGCCCGAGCTGTGCTGCGGCAGAAGTTCCTGGCCGCCGATATCGGCATCACCGGCGCCAACTTCCTGGTGGCGGACTGCGGCGCCGTGGTCTTGGTCGAGAACGAGGGCAACGCACGGCTGACCACCAGCGCGCCCCGCATCCACGTGGCCGTGGCGGGCATCGAAAAGCTCGTCCCCCGCGCCCAGGACCTGGCCGTCTTCCTCAAGCTGCTCGGGCGCAGCGCCACCGGCCAGCCCCTCACCGTCTACACCTCGATCCTCTCCGGCCCCAGGCGGGCCGGGGAGCGGGACGGGCCGGAACAATTTTACGTCGTTTTGTTGGACAACGGCCGCACCCGCGTGCTCGCCGAGCGCGACAAGCGCGAGACCTTGTACTGCATCCGCTGCGGCGCCTGCGCCAACCACTGCCCCGTCTACCGGCGCATTGGCGGCCACAATTACCCTTGGGTCTACTCCGGACCCATCGGCCAGATCGCCTCGCCCCAGTTCCAGGGCCTCACGCAGGATCCGTGGCTGCCCTTCGCCTCCAGTCTTTGCGGTGCCTGTGCCGAGGTCTGCCCGGTCAAGATCGAGATCCCGCGCTTGCTGTTGGAACTGCGCGCCGAAGTCGTCAAGGCCCGCACGCGCGAGCGACAGAACCGCTGGGAGCGGGCCGCCTTCCGCCTGTGGGCATGGGTGATGACCCGCCCGCGCGTCTACGAGGCGCTCAGCCTGGCGGCAGGACTGCTGGCTTCCGAAGAGGCCGGACCGAACTGGCTGCGGCGGCTGCCCGCTCTGTTGAACGCCGGGCCGTTGCGCGCCTGGCTCGACTACCGCGATCTGCCCCTGCCGGGGCGCAGCTTCCGCCAGCTGTGGAGGAGGCGCACTGCGAAGGTACGCGAATGATCGCCCGCGAACACATCCTGCACAAGGTGCGTACGGCCCTCGGGCACAGCGCCGGAAGAGCGGCCGCCCCGCCGCCTCCTGCCCGCTTGCGCATCCCCGCCTGGGAGTTCGGAGAACGCTGGAAGCGCTTCGCCGCCGCCCTGGAAAAGCTCGGCGGCAAGGCCGTGCTCGCTGCCGGAGCTGCCGCCGCCCGTCAATACGTCGCCACTCTGACTGGCGGGCGGCCGGCCGTTGCCTCCGCCGCGCCCGCCCTGGCGGCCTGGGGCATCACGAGCCTGCCCGGCGTGCGGAGCGAGTTCCGGGATGACGCGGAGTTGCGCAGCGCCTGCGCCTCGGCCGATTTCGGCATCACCACCGCCGAATACGCGCTGGCCGACACGGGCAGCCTGGCGCTGTGGGCTTCGCCCGAGCAGACCAGGCTGATTTCCGTGCTGCCCCCGGTGCACGTGGCGCTCGTGCCGGCCTCGGGGCTGATCACGGGACTCGACGAGTTGCTCACCCTCGTGCCCCGGCCGCTGGAGAACTCCAGCGCCCTGGTGCTCGTCACCGGCCCGAGCCGGACGGCCGACATCGAACAGATTCTCGTCCGCGGGGTTCACGGGCCGGGGGAAATTCATGTCATTGTGGTGGAAGAACGGGAGGAAAGATCATGAACCGTGGCTCGATCGCTGGCGTGCTGTGGCTGGCCGCCGCCGTCCTGGCTCCGGCGCAGGTCGGCGAACTCTCGATCAGCGCCGGCCGCGCCGCTTCGCGCAACAACGTACTCGGCACAGCCCGGGACCTGACCGGCGCCTTGCTCGAGTACAAAAGCGAAACCAATTTCCGCCTCGGATTTCGCTTCACCTTCAACAACTACGAGTTCTTCGGCCACGAAATCGGCTACGCCTACAACCGGGGCAAGTTCAAGCTGACTACGACGCCGCCCTCGGAAGTCGGCATGCCCGTCCACCAAGGCATGTACAACTTTCTCGCCTACGCCACGCGCGAGGGCAGTGCCTTCCGGCCTTTCATCACCGGCGGCGGGCACTTCGCCACCTTCTACCCACCCGGCACCGGCGTTTTCTCCGGCAACGGCGTGACGAAGTTCGGGATCAACTACGGCGCAGGCCTGAAATTCCGCATCAGTCCCATCATGATGATGCGACTGGACCTGCGCGATTATGTCACGGCCAAGCCTTTCGGCGACTTCTTCCCCGATCAAAAGGGCATGTTGCACATGCTCGAGGTCTCGCTCGGGTTGGGCATCGGCTTCTGAGTTCGCCCATCGCGCTTCCTCTGTCGGCTCGGGCGGCTCCGAGCGGAAGCGCATCGGGGACTGCCCGTCAAGCTTCTCCCCGCCCGCGGAATCGCCGCTTGTCGCGAAACCTGCTCAATGATACCCTAGTACCCCAGGCTCAAGTTCCATGACGTTGATGGCCTGGCACCCGCCATTGTGGTCCGAGCTCCTGCTGCTGGTGGGGGTGGCCACGCTTTTCCTCGCGCACTGGTTCCGCCGAAACGTCCTCGCCGAGCTCAAGGCTGCCCCGGCCAGCGGTCGGCTCGAGCAGCTCTGCCAGGCCAACAATCTGCGATTCCTCGAGATCCGGGACCGGCTCAAACCGCGTATGGAGCCGGACGAGCTTGCGGCCTTGGGCCGGCAGCTCAACCGCGACTACCGCCTGCTGACCTACCTGCTCCGCCACGCGGGGGCCATCGAGGGATGCCGGCTGCGGTTCATCGAACGCATGCTCATGGCCGATTTCCGGCTGGTGCAGGCGTGGTTCTGGCTCACCTTGCGCGTTTCCGAACGTGCCCCGCTGCGGGCCTTGCAGGAAATGATCAGCATCCTGGTCCGACTGGCCGACTCGCTCGCCGCCCGCCTCGCCCCGCCCCATGCCTGGGGCGCCAGCGACCGAGCGCCTTCGGCGAGGTGAAACCGCACGCCTTTCGTACAATGGGAGTTGTGGAGGGCGAAAGCCAGCTCCTCGAGGCGGTCGAACGCTTGGAGCGCGTCCGCCAGGAGATCGCCAAGATCATCGTCGGTCAGCAGGACGTCGTCGAGGGCGTCCTCATCTGCCTGCTGGCAGGGGGGCACGTCCTGCTCGAGGGCGTGCCAGGCCTCGGCAAGACGACGCTGCTGCGCACGCTGGCGCGGGCGCTCAACCTGAAGTATTCGCGTATCCAGTTCACGCCCGACCTGATGCCCGCCGATATCGTGGGCAGCATGATCCTGGATACCTCCGACAGCGGCGCCCGGACCCTGCGCTTCCAACCCGGCCCGATCTTCGCGCACCTGGTCTTGGCCGACGAGATCAATCGCGCGACCCCCAAGACTCAGTCGGCCCTGCTCGAGGCGATGCAGGAACGCACCGTGACCAGCGGCAACACTACCCACCAGCTCGAAGCCCCCTTCCTGGTCATGGCCACGCAGAATCCCATTGAAATGGAGGGGACCTACCCCTTGCCGGAAGCGCAACTCGACCGCTTCCTCATGAAGATCGTCGTGAACTACCCATCGCGCCAAGAGCTGGCCACGATCGTCGAACGCACGATCCAGAAAGAGGAACCCGCAGTCGAACAGGTCATGGACCGGCGCCAGATCCTCGAGATCCGCGCCGCCTGCCGGGAAGTCCTGGCCGCGCCGCACGTCAGGGAGTTCGCCGTGGATCTGGTCTTGAGCACGCAGCCTGCGCACCCGCAGGCTCATCCGCTGGCGCGTCGTTACATCCGCTACGGCAGTTCGCCGCGCGGCGCGCAGGCCCTGGTCGAGTGCGGGCGCGCGCTGGCGCTCATGCGCGGCCGCTTCCACTTGAGCGTCGAGGACGTCTTGAGCGTGGCGCTTGCGGTCCTGCGTCACCGCATCATTCTCAACTTCGACGCGCATGCGGACGGACAGAACGCCGACAGCATCCTGGCCGAGATCCTCCGCAGCGTGGCCGCGCGCGCTCCGGCGGCCTGAGTGGCGCAGGGGAAGGCCCGATGCCCGAGCAGGCGTGGATCAACCAAGGCTTCCTGGAGCGGCTCGAGCGGCTCGCTTTGCGCTGGCGCAAGTCCTTCCCGGGGCTGATCGGCGGGCGCAATCCCTCGCGGTTCCCGGGGCCCGGCATGGAGTTCCTCGACCACAGGCATTTCCATCACGGCGATGACCTGCGGGCCGTGAACTGGCGCGCCTATCTCCGCTTCGAGAAGCTGTTCCTGAAGATCTTCCGCATCGAGCCGCACGCCCCGGTGCGGCTGCTGCTCGACGCCAGTGCTTCCATGAGCCTGGGTTCGCCCTCCAAGTTCGACTACGCCTGCAAGCTCGCCGGCGCACTGGCCTATGTTGGCCTGGTGCGGCTGGACAGCCTCGTTCTGATTCCCTTCCGCGCAGGACTGGAAAGCAGCCTCCGTTGCACGGGCGGCCGCCACCGCTTCGCCCCCATCGTCGAATTCCTCTCCGAACTGCGCCCGCGAGGGCGCACGGGATACCTGGAAACCGTCCGCCAGTTCGTCTCCCGTTTCTCCGACCGCGGCCTGGCCATCATCGTCTCGGACTTCCTGGACGATGGCGAATGCCCGCGCGCCTTGCAGTACCTGGCCGACTTCGGCCACGAGTTGATGCTCGTCCACGTCTGGGCCGAAGAAGACCGGTGCCCGCCCTGGGAAGGACTCCTCGAGCTGGTGGACGCCGAAACCGGCGCCCGACTCGAACTGGACTTCGACGCCGCCGCACGCCAGCGCTACACCGCGGAGTTCGACTCCTGGTGCGAGTCTCTCCGCCGCCTCGCGCTGGCCAACGGAGGGCGCTATGTCGGCGTGCCTACCAGCCTCGACGTGGAAGAGGCGGTCTTCGGCTCGCTGGCAGCGGCCGGAGCGGTCCAAGCATGTTCCTGCTGAATCTGAGCCTGGGCCAGTTCCTGGCTTTGCTCGGAGCCGGCTCCGCACTGCTGGTCGCGCTCTACCTGCTCGACCGCTCGCGCCGCCGCCAACTGGTCGGCACGCTCCGCTTCTGGGTGGCAGCCCAGTCCGCACCGGAGAGCAGGCGGAGGCGCCGTCTCCGGCAGTGGCCGTCGCTGCTGCTGCAATGGCTCACCCTGCTGTTGCTGCTTGCCGCGCTGGCGCAACCGAGGCTCGGCAGTCGCAACCCGCAGCCGCGCGATCACGTCCTGTTGCTCGACACCAGCGCATGGATGGCTGCCCGCAGCGGGGGCGAGACGCTGCTCGAGCAGGCGCGCAGGCTGGCGCGCGCCTGGCTGCACACCCTCCCTCGGGGCGATCGCGTGATGCTGGTGCGCGTGGGCGCGGTGCCGACGCCGGCTACGCCCTTCACGGCCGACCCGGAAGCCATCGAGCGTGCGCTCGAAGCATCCCGTCCCGGAGCCACCGCGTTGCGTTTGGCGCGCGCCTTGGACTTCGCCGAACGCGCCAAGCGGGGACGCGCGGCCGGCGAGACGGTCTTCATCGGAGCGGCCCGGCTCCCGGCGGGCGACGCCGAGGACCTACGGCTTCCCTCCGGCCTGCGGTTTGTCGGGCTGGAGAGCCACCTTGAGAACTGCGGACTTCGCCGCATCGCCCTCCGGCGCGCTCCCGAAGATCCCTCCACCTGGCGCGTTTTCGTCGCCGTGAGGAACTACGGACAGCGCCCCCATGTTCGGCGACTGGCTTTGTCTTTCGGCGGTGCGCTCTTCGCCCAGGCCCGACTCACGCTCGATGCCGGTGCCGAGCACGAGGCAAGCTTCAGCCTGCGCACGCGAAGCGCCGGGTGGCTCGAAATCCGCCTCGCGGGCGCCGATGCGCTGCCCGCCGACGACGAGGCAATCGTCGAGTTGCCTGCCCTGCGCCAGACGCGCGTGCTCGCCTATTCGCGACGGCCGGACCTTCTGCGTCCGCTCCTCTCCGCCGGTGCGTGGGCCCAAGTCGAGTACCGACCGCCGGAGGCGTACGCCGCCGCTGCGCCGGCTGACCTTGTGATCCTCGACCGCTTTTGTCCGGCCGAGCTCCCGCAGGCTCACGCCATCTGGGTGGAGCCGCCTCCGGAATGCGCGCCAGTTGCTGTCCGGGAAACGGTCCGGAAGGTGCGCCTGGTGCGATGGCGCACCGATCACCCCGTCGGCACCGGCCTGCGCTCCCGCGACGCCGTGCTGCCGGTGGCGCATGTGCTGGTGCCGGCCCCGGGCGACGCCGTCGTGGCCGAGGTCGAGGCAGGCCCCGTCATCCTGGCGCGCTCCGCCCCCTTCAAAAGCGTCGTGCTCGGATTTCACCCGCTCGAGGGCGCGATGCGTTACGAAGTTGCCGCGCCGCTGCTGTTCGCCAACGTGCTGCGCTGGATGGCGCCGGACGCCTTCGGCAGCATGGAGGTTCGCGTGGGAAGCGCGGGGTCGCTGAGCCTGGAACTCGGCGAACAGGAGCCGCAGGTCAAGGTGCTGGACGGCGACGGACGCCCGCTGCCCTTCAACATCGAACAAAATCGCC
>JANXAE010000130.1 GCA_025062235.1 Bryobacteraceae bacterium | reverse complement strand
CGCGGCGACATCGCGGGGTTGGGCCTGAACCGCGTGGTGGTGGCGGCCTGCTCACCCCTGATGCACGAGTTGACTTTTCGCAACGCGGCCATGAAGGCGGGCCTGAACCGCTATTTGGTGCAGATCGCCAACATCCGCGAGCACTGTTCGTGGATTCACGATGACGTGCGCGCCGCCACCCAGAAGGCGAAAGCCCTGGTGCTGGCCGCGGTGCGCCGCGTGGCGTTGCACCAGCCGCTGGAGCCGCTGCGCGCGCCCGTCAACCCCAACGTGCTGGTGGTGGGCGGCGGCATCGCCGGCATTCAGGCCGCCTTGGAGCTGGCCGAAGCCGGACACACCGTCTACCTGGTCGAGCGCGAGCCCTCGATCGGCGGGCGCATGGGGCAGTTCGACAAGACGTTTCCCACGTTGGACTGCGCGGCTTGCATCCTCACGCCCAAGATGGTTTCGGTCGGGCACCGGCCCAACATCAGGCTGCTCACCCTGAGCGAGGTCACCGGGGTCTCGGGGTTCATTGGGAATTTCAAGGTCAGGGTGCGGCGCAGCGCGCGCTATGTGGACGAATCCCGGTGCACCGGTTGCGGCCAGTGCTGGAACGTCTGCCCGGCCACGCGCGTGCCGCGCAACCGGACGATCTGGCTGGGCAAGCAGGTAATCAAACGGGTGGCGTCATGACACTGGAGCAAATCCGACGGATCCTGAACTGCGAGGTGTTGAACGGGAACGAGAGCCTCGATTTGGAAGTGACCTCCGGCTGCGGGGCCGACCTGATGAGCGACGTGCTGGCTTTCGCCCGGCCGGGGACGATCTTGCTGACGGGCTTGACGAACGTTCAGGCGGTGCGCACCGCCGATGTCGCCGACATCAGGGCGATCGTTTTCGTGCGGGGCAAGCTTCCTGACCGGGAAACGATCGAGCTGGCCAAGGCCAGGGGCATCCCGTTGCTGGCCACACGCTTGACGATGTTCGAGGCCTGCGGTCGTCTGTGGGCTGCGGGCCTGCGTGGGGACAGCGACAGCGAAGCGGCGCAGGATGCCGGAGGTGTCCATCTTCACACAGCGGTTTGAGGTCCGAGGGAGGGACTTCACCAGTGCAGGGCGTGCTTCCACCGCCGTCAAGGAGATCCTCAAGGAAATCGGCATCCCGCCGGCCACGGTGCGACGGGCGGCCATTGCTGCCTACGAGGCCGAGATGAACGTGGTGCTCTACGCGCGGCGGGGCACGCTCGAGCTCCAGGTGAGCCCGGCGGAGATCCGCCTGCTCGTGCAGGACGAGGGCGACGGCATCCCCGACATCGAGTTGGCGATGCAGGAGGGCTACTCCACCGCCTCGGAGGAAATCCGCGAGATGGGATTCGGGGCGGGCATGGGGTTGCCCAACATTCGCAAGAACAGCGACGAATTCCGGATCGAGTCGGTGGTGGGCCAGGGTACGGCGCTGGACATCCGCATCCGGTTGTGAACCATGGGCGAAGAGCTTCGCTCCGTGCGCGTGGAAGCGGAACGCTGCCGCGGGCGCATGGCCTGCCTGCGGGCGTGTCCGACCGAGGCCATCCGCGTGCGCAACGGGCGCGCCGCGATCCTCGAGGACCGCTGCATTGACTGTGGCGAATGCGTCCGTGCGTGCCCGAACGGGGCCATCCAGCCGCTGACGGAATCCTTCAGGGACTTTGCCCGCTTCCGCTACACGGTCGCCCTGCCTTCGCCCGCCCTCTACGGGCAATTCCGGCGCGAGATCCTGCCAGGGGCCATTCTCCGCGCGCTTACCCGGATCGGCTTCGACGACGCCAGCGACCTGGCCTGGGCGGGCGAAGCCGTCAGCGTGGCCATTGACGAATACCTTGCCGAGTACCGCGGTCCCTTGCCCCTGATCTCGCCCTTCTGCCCGGCCGTGGTGCGCTTGGTGCAAGCCCGCTTCCCGGCGCTGGTGGACCAGCTCGTTCCCATAGATTCCCCGATGGAAATCGCCGCCCGGGAGGTGAAGCTGCACAAAGCGGCGCACCTGGGACTGCGGATCGAGGAAATCGGCGTCATCTACGTTACGCCCTGCCCGGCCAAGATCGTCGCGGTCGAATTTCCGCCGCGCAAGCGGGTCTCGTACCTGGACGGCGCCATCGCCATCGCGGATCTTTACCAGCCGTTGCTCGCAGCCTTGGCGCGCGAGAGCGAGCCGGTCGGGGAAGTGCAGACCGTGCACGGGCTGGGGCTGGCCTGGCCCGTACTGGGCGGCCAGGCCGCTTGCCTGCGGACCGAGGACACGCTTGCCGTGGGAGGCTTGCGCGAGGTCGCCCGCATCCTCGAGGATGTCGAAAACGGCAAGCTCAGCGAGTTGCAGTACCTGGAATGCCATGCTTGTCCGCAGGGTTGTTGCTCGGGACCGCTCACCGTGGACAATCCCTATTTCGCGCGCAGCAAGATCCTGCACCTGGTGTCGCGCTACGGGCGACAGCCCTCGCGCGACCGCGAGCAGATCCGCGCCCTGTACCGACAGGGATACTTTGCCCTGCCCGGCCGGTTCCCGCCGCAGCCCTTCCCGCCGCTCGACACCGACATTCCCAGGGCCATCGAGAAACGCTCGCGCATGAAGGAAATCCTGGAGGCGCTGCCGCGGATTGATTGCGGCGCGTGCGGCGCCCCCACTTGCCGCAGTTTCGCCGAGGACGTCGTGCAAGGGCGGGCCGCCTTGGAGGACTGCGCGGTGCTCACTGCGGAACAGGCGCGGCGCCACCGGCACACGGCTCTGGCCGAGGGGATCCAGCGATGACGCTGCGCGCACTGGCCGAAACCCTGGGCCTGGAGGTTCTGTCGGCGTGGGACCTCGACCGCGAGGTTACCGGCGCCTACGTCGCCGACCTGTTGAGCGACGTGCTCGCCCATGCCGCGCCCGGAAGCCTTTGGATCACGCTTCAGACCCATGCCAACGTGGCGGCGGTAGCCGCGCTCAAGGAGCTTTCCGTCCTGCTCGCGAACGGGCGCAGGCCGGATCCCGACATGCTGGAACGCGCCCGGGAACACAAGGTCACGGTGCTGGCAACCGGACTTCCGGCTTTCGAGATTGCGGGGCGGTTGTACGCGGCAGGCTTGCGCGGGGGCAACTGATGCGCGTTTGGCGAGCGGACTTGCATGTGCACACTTGCCTGTCGCCCTGCGCCGATCTGGCGATGGCGCCTCGCACGATCATCGCCCGCGCCGCCGCCCGCGGTTTGGACGCCATCGGCGTCGCCGATCACAATTCCGCAGCCAACGCGCCCGCCGTCCAGCGCGCCGCCCGGGGTTCCGGGTTGACGGTGTTTGCCGGCATGGAGGTCACCTCGCGGGAGGAGGTTCACATCCTGGCGCTGTTCGGCGCGCTCGAGGCCGCCTTCGCCATGCAAGAGTTCGTGCAACGCCGCCTGCCGGGCCGGAACCGGCCGGAAATCTTCGGCCTCCAAGTCTTGGTCAACGAGGAGCACGACGTGCTCGGTTTCGAGCCGCGGCTGCTGGCCGGAGCCACGGGTTGGAGTCTGAGCGAGGTCGTCGAGCGCGTGCACCGGCTGGGCGGGCTTGCCTTCGCCGCTCACGCCGATCGTGAAGCCTTCGGTTTGCTGGGCCATCTGGGATTGCTTCCGCGCGGCCTCGCCTTGGACGGCTTGGAGCTCTCGCCCAACACCAGCGAGGCGGAATTCCGGCGGCGCTGGCCCGAATGCGCCGAACTTCCACTGCTTCGTTTCTCCGACGCCCACAGCCCGGAGCAGATCGGGCGGGCGGCGACCGGATTTCGGTTGCCAGAGCTCAACCTGGAGGAACTGCGCAAGGCGCTGCGCGGAGCCGAAGGGCGGGGGATTCTGACGGAGGCAGCATCGCTGTGGAAGAACTAGCGCTGCACATCCTGGACGTGGCGGAGAATTCCGTTCGCGCCGGGGCGCGGCGGGTCGAAATCCGCGTCCACGAGGATCCCGCCGAGGACCGCCTTCGGCTCGAGATCGCCGACGACGGATGCGGCATGTCGGAGGAAGTCGCGCGGCGCGCTGCGGATCCTTTCTTCACCACGCGCCGGGATCGCCAGGTCGGCCTGGGTCTGGCGCTGTTGGAGCAGGCGGCGCGGGCAGCCGGCGGGTGCCTTCGCATCGAATCGGCGCCCGGCGCGGGCACGCGGGTGACCGCGGAATTCCGTTACGGCCATCCCGACCGTCAGCCACTGGGCGATATCGCTGCCACTTTGCTGGCGCTGGCCGCGGGGCATCCCGAAACGGAGTTCCTTTACGAGCATTGCACCCCGGGTTCCGTGACTCGCTTCGGCACTGCGGAGCTCAGGCAGGAGCTGGGCACCGTGCCGCTCAACAGCGCGGCGGGAATCCGCCTGCTCCGGCAAAGGCTCGAAAAAGCGCTCGGCGCGGCGCAGGCCGCGCAGGGCGGGGAGGTCCGTCATGGAGCTGGCCACGATTGAGGGCATTATCCGGCAGCACGGAGCGCAGAAAAGCGGCCTGATCGCCATGCTGCAAGACATCCAGCATGAGTACACGTACTTGCCGGAAGACGTGCTGCGGCATCTGTCGCGCACCTTGAACGTGCCGCTGAGCAGGGCGTACAGTCTGGCCACGTTCTACCGGGCTTTCAGTCTCAAGCCCAAGGGTAGGCACCCCATCTCGGTCTGTCTGGGCACTGCCTGCCATGTCAAGGGTGCGGTCAAGATCCTCGAGAAGTTCGAGCGGGAGCTGGGAATCAAGACCGGGCAGACCACGCCGGATCTGAACTTCGGCCTCGAGCAGGTGCGCTGCCTCGGCTGCTGCGGGCTGGCGCCGGTGGTGACGGTGGGACAGGATCTCTACGGCAAGGTCACCGTGACCAAGGTGGATCAGATCATCAAGCGCTACCGGAAACAGGAGACCGCCCATGCCAAAACTTAAGATCGAGGATCTGGCGCGCATTCGCGACCAGGCCCGCCGCTCCACTCTGCTGCGCGAGGGCGCCGGGCGAGTGAAAATCATTGTCCACCTGGGAACCTGCGGCATCGCAGCGGGGGGGCGCAACATCATGGCCGCGGTGCTGCGGGAACTGGAAGAGCGCAACCTTGAGGACGTGCTGGTGAGCACTTCCGGCTGCGCGGGCCTGTGCAGCCGCGAGCCCATGATGACCGTGGAGGTGCTGGGCCAGGCTCCCGTCAAGTACGTGGATCTGACCGAGGGCAAGGTGCGGGAGATTTTCGCCGAACACATCGTGGGCGGGCGGATCGCCGAACGCTACGCCCTGGCGGTAGGCAGCGAACGCGCCATGTGAGGAGGGCCAGCCATGCCGTACCGTGTGCACTGCATGGTTTGTGCGGGAACGGGTTGCGTTTCGAACCGCTCCCTGGACGTGCGCGAGGCGCTGGAAAGGGAGATCCGCAAGCGCGGCCTCCAGGAGGAGATCCAGGTCGTCACCACCGGCTGCAACGGCTTCTGCGCCGTGGGGCCGCTGATGGTCGTGCAACCGGACGGCATCTTTTACCAACAACTGACGCCCAAGGATATCCCTTACCTGGTCGAGGAGCATTTCATCAAGGGACGGCCCGCCCAGAAGCTTATGTACACGCCGCCGGAGGCGCCCTCGCCCATACCCCGGATGTCCGACATCCCCTTCTTCAAACACCAGCGCCTGATCGCCCTCCGCAATCGCGGCCTGATTGACCCGGAGAAAATCGAGGACTACATCGCTCGCGACGGCTACCAGGCGCTGGTGAAAGCGCTGACCCGGATGACGCCCGAGCAGATCATCGAGGAGATCACGCGCTCGGGACTGCGGGGGCGCGGAGGCGCCGGCTTCCCTACCGGCGTGAAATGGCGCAAGGTCCGCGAAGCCAGCGGCGAGCCCAAATACATCATCTGCAACGGCGACGAGGGCGATCCCGGCGCGTTCATGGACCGCAGCATCTTCGAGTCGGATCCCCACTCGGTGATCGAGGGCATGCTCATCGGGGCCCGGGCCATCGGCGCCCGCCACGGCGTCGTCTACATCCGCAACGAATACCCGCTGGCGCTCGAACGCATTCAGATCGCCATCCAGCAGGCGCGGGAGTATGGCCTGCTGGGCGAGAACATCCTGGATTCGGGCTTGGATTTCGACATTTCGGTGACGCGTGGCGCGGGCGCTTTCGTCTGCGGCGAGGAGACGGCGCTCATCGCCTCGGTGGAGGGCCGACTGGGCGACCCTCGCGCACGTCCGCCCTATCCCTCCGAGTACGGCCTGTGGGGCAAGCCCACCTGCATCAACAACGTCGAGACTTGGGCCAACGTGCCGCCGATCATCATGCACGGGGCTGACTGGTACTCGCAGATCGGCACCGAGCGCAGCAAGGGCACCAAGGTTTTCTCGCTGGTGGGCAAGGTGCGCAATACCGGCTTGGTGGAGGTGCCCATGGGCATCACGCTGCGCGAACTCATTTACGACATCGGCGGGGGCATTCCCGGCGACAAGAAATTCAAGGCCGTCCAGACCGGCGGTCCCTCCGGCGGTTGCATCCCCGCAGGCATGATGGACCAGCCCATCGAGTACGTGGCGCCGGACGGCAAGCGCGAGGCGCGCGACTATCTCGACTTGCCCATTGATTACGAGAGCCTTACCGACGTGGGTTCCATGATGGGCTCCGGCGGGCTGGTGGTCATGGACGAGGACACCTGCATGGTGGACGTGGCCCGCTACTTCCTGGCCTTCACGCAAGACGAGTCCTGCGGCGCCTGCACGCCCTGCCGCGAGGGCACCAAGCTCATGCTCGACATCCTCAACCGCATCGTCGAAGGCCACGGCACCATGGACGACCTGCGCGCCTTGGAAGAGATCGGTTGGGTGGTCAAACAGACCTCGCTGTGCGGGTTGGGCAAGACCGCGCCCAATCCCGTGCTGACGACGATCAAGTACTTCCGCGACGAGTACGTCGCCCACATCGAGGCACACAAGTGTCCGGCCCGCGTCTGCCGCGAGCTGAACACGTACCGCATTGACCCGGTGATCTGCGTGGAGCGCGGGCATGGCTGCGGCGTCTGTCGCCGGGAGTGCCCCGAGAAGGCCATCTTCGGCGAGAAGAACCAGCCCCATCGCATTGACCCCGCGCTTTGCAAGAAGTGCGGCGTCTGCGTGGACGTCTGCCATTTCAACGCCGTGATCGTGGAATGAGGGGGAAAAGATGATCGCGTTGAGCATCAACGGCGTGGAAACCAGGGTGCGCGAGGGAACCACGATCCTGCAGGCGACACGAGCGCTGGAAATCCCGGTTCCGACACTCTGCTACCACCCTTGGCTGAAGCCTTTCGGCGCCTGCCGCGTCTGTCTGGTACAGGTTCAGCGCCCCCACGGCTACGAGCTGCTGACGGCCTGCAACATGCCCTGCGAGGAGGGCATGGTCATCCGCACGGATACCGAGGCCGTCCGCCAGGCACGGCGGGTGGTGGTTGAGCTGATGCTGGCGCGCTGGCCCAACGTGCCCGTCGTGCGCGAGCTGGCCAGGGAGGTCGGCCTGGAAAAGCCGCGTTTCAGTTCCGAGCTGCGCGACGAGGATCCGGAAGCCTGCATCCTTTGTCTGCGTTGCGTCCGCATCTGCGAGGAAGTCGTGGGCGCCTGCGCCATCGGATACGAAGACCGGGGCATCCAGCGGCGCGTGGTCACCCCCTTCCACCGTGAATCGGAGGCTTGTGTGGCGTGCGGCGCCTGTGCCCAGGTCTGCCCGACGCATCACGTGAAGTTCGAGCCGGAGGATTACCGGGGCAAGCCGCCGGAATTCTTGCTCGGTCCCAATACGGCCATCTATGTCACCACGCCGCAGGCCGTGCCCAAGGTCCCCCGCATTGACCGCGAGGCTTGCATCCACTTCAAGACCGACGGATGCCAGAAGTGCGTCGAGGTCTGCGAAGCCAAGGCCGTCAACCACGAGATGACCGATCAGGAGATCGAGATCGAGGTGGGCCAGATCCTGATCGCCACCGGCTACGAGCTGTTCGACCCCTCGGTCATGGCCCAGTACGGCTACGGACGGTTGGACAACATCTATACGGCGCTGGACATCGAACGCATGCTGAACGCCACCGGGCCGACGGGCGGGCGCGTGCTGCTCAAGAACGGCAAGCCGCCTCGGGCCGTGGCTATCATCCACTGCGTCGGGTCGCGCGACGAGAACCACCGCCGTTACTGCTCCCGGGTGTGCTGCATGTATGCCCTGAAGTTTGCGCACTTGATCAGGGAACGCTGCCCGCAGGCCGAGGTCTACAACTTCTACATTGACATGCGCGCTTTCGGCAAGGGATACGAGGAGTTCTACTCGCGGGTGCTGCACGAGGGCGCCAACGTCATCCGCGGAAAGGTGGCCGAGGTGGTCGAGGCCGGCTGGTCGAGGCGGGAGGAGGGAACCCTGCTGGTTCGCT
>JANXAE010000012.1 GCA_025062235.1 Bryobacteraceae bacterium | reverse complement strand
TTCCGTGGAGAGCTCCTCGATGTCACGCAGGGCGAACACGGTGCGGAAGATGGGCGGGAGGCTCTCGATGGCCGAGGCCAGAATGCGCCGGAGCTCTTCCTGCGAGTAGAGCTGCTCGGGATCCTCCGTCCAGACCGCGATCTCGCGCACCAGCGTTTCCTCGCCCGTGTCGAAGGTTTCGTCGAGGGAGACCGAACGGTCACTCTTGCGCCTGCGCAACTTCATCAAGGCCTGGTTCACTGCGATGCGAACCAACCACGTATAGAACTTGGAGTCGCCGCGGAACTCGCCCAGATGCTCGTAGGCCTTGAGGAAGGTCTCCTGCAAGACGTCTTCGGCATCTTCGGCATTCTGTGTGATGTTGCGCGCCAGCCGGAAGATGCTCGATTCGTGCCGTGCGACGAGTTCCGCGAAGGCTTCCGCGTCGCCCTCCTGGGCGAGCCGCACCAGTTCGGCGTCTTCCATTCCATTGGTGCGTGCGGCTTCGGGTTGCATGCATCGCGCCTGCAGTGGCGCTCATCAACTACTATAGCAGCCGCGTTCGCCATTTCCGGCGAGTGCGGGGGTGTACGGTCGCGGTATGGTAACCTGAAGTGTCGCCCGTCTATGGAAGAAATCTCCGTCACCCTGCCCGACGGGAGCAGTCTTCGCGTACCCAAGGGCACCCGCCCCATTGACGTAGCTCGCTCTCTGAGCCGGCGGCTGGCCGAGGAGGCCGTGGTAGCGCGGATTGACGGCGAGCTCGTGGATCTTACCCGTCCGCTCGAGTCCGACGTCACGCTCCAGATTCTGACCCCGAAGGATCCGGAGGCGCTGGAAGTTTACCGGCACTCGGCCGCGCACCTGCTGGCCGCGGCGGTGCTCGAACTGTTCCCGGAGACGAAACTGGGCATCGGTCCCGCCACCGAAACCGGCTTTTATTACGATTTCGAGCGCGAGGAGCCTTTCACGGCCGAGGACCTGGAGAAGATCGAAGCCAAGATGCGCGAGCTCCAGCGGCTCGACCTGCCCTACGAGCGGCGCGTGGTGCCCAAGCAGGAGGGCCTGGCCCGGTACGCGGCCATGGGCGAGCACATGAAGGTGGAGCTGATCGAGGAACGCGCCGGTGAGCAGTTCACCGAGTACACGCTGGGACCGCGTTTCGTGGACTTCTGCCGCGGCCCCCACGTACCCTCCACCGGCCGCATCAAGGCTTTCAAGCTGCTCTCCGTGGCCGGGGCGTACTGGAAGGGCGACGAGCGCAACCGCCAGCTCCAGCGCATCTACGGTACGGCTTTCTTCACCCAGAAGGAGCTGGACGAGTATCTGAAGCAACTCGAGGAAGCTCGCAAGCGCGACCATCGCCGCCTCGGGCAGGAACTCGATCTGTTCAGCATCCAGGAAGTCGCCGGCCCCGGGCTCATCTTTTTCCATCCCAAGGGCGCGATCGTGCGGCGCGCGCTGGAAGACTGGATGCGGGACCAGTATGTCGAGCGAGGGTACTCGCTGGTCTACACCCCCCACGTGGCGCGTGCGGACTTGTGGAAGATCTCCGGGCACTACGACTTTTACGCCGAGAACATGTTCCGGCGCATGGAGCTGGAAGACGCCGAATACCAGCTCAAGCCGATGAACTGCCCCTTCCACATCCTGATTTACAAGGACCGCCTGCGCAGTTACCGCGAGTTGCCCATCCGCCTGGCGGAACTCGGTACGGTTTACCGCTACGAGCGTTCGGGAGTCATGCACGGGCTGTTGCGCGTGCGGGGATTCACGCAGGACGACGCCCACATCTTCTGCACGCCCGAACAGATCGAGGACGAGATCGCAGCCTGCCTGGATTTCGCCTTGCACGTGCTGCGCACCTTCGGCTTCGAACGCTACGAAGCCGATCTTTCCACCTGGGACGGTGGCTCTTCCGGCAAGTACGACGGAACGCCCGATCAGTGGCAACTGGCGGAGGGGGCGCTCAAGAACGCCTCCGAGCGCTTGGGGTTGAAGGTCAAGATCGTGCCCGACGAGGCGGCGTTCTACGGCCCCAAGATTGACGTCAAGCTGGTGGATGCCATCGGCCGGCTCTGGCAGCTCTCCACCATCCAGTTCGATTTCACGCTGCCGCGGCGCTTCCAGCTTTCCTACATCGGCGAGGACGGCAAGCCGCACCAGCCGCTGATGGTGCACCGCGCCCTGTTCGGCTCGCTCGAGCGCTTCTTCGGCATTCTCATCGAGCATTACGCGGGGGCCTTCCCTGTCTGGCTGGCTCCGGTGCAAGCCGTCGTGCTCCCCATCACCGACCGGCAGATCCCCTACGCGCGGCAGGTCGCGACCAGGCTCAGGCAAGGGGGCCTGCGCGTCAGCGTGGACGAGCGCAACGAGAAGGTCAATTTCAAGATTCGCGAGGCCCAGCTCCAGAAAGTTCCTTTCATGCTCGTGGTGGGCGAACGCGAGGCGGCAGCCGGGACGGTCGCGGTGCGCAACCGCCGCCATGGCGATCTGGGCGCGCGCAGCGTGGAGGAGTTTCTTGCCGAAGCGCAGCGCCTGATTGCGGAAAAAACGCCGGTCGAGTGACTTCGCCAGGGAACGCCATGCTGGCCGCGGCGGCTCTGGCGTTGACGGCTGGGGCCTTGGGATACTGCCTGCTCGTGCTGGCAGCCGTGCGCAGCTATCTTCGCCAGCCGCGTCCCTCCGGCGGACCGCACGTGCCGATCAGCGTACTGCGACCCCTGGCCGGCGCCGATCGCGGATTGGACGAGAACCTCCGTAGTTATTTCCGGCAGAAGTATCCGGAGTTCGAGATCCTGGCCGCAGTACGCAGCGCGGATGATCCCGCGCGCGCCGTCTTTGAGCAGGTGGCGCGGGAGTTCCCTGGCGTGCCTTCCCGCCTGATCGTCACAGGCGAGCCGTCCTGCCCGAACGCGAAGGTGTACAGTCTGGCCCGGATGCTGGCCGTGGCGCGGCACGATCTTCTGGTCATGGCCGACAGCGACACCCGCGTGGCGCCGGATTTTCTCGGCCGCGTCGCGGGGGAGTTCGCCGATTCCCGCCTCGGGCTGAGCACCTGTCCGTATCGGGCCGTGCCGGGTCCCAGTTTCTGGTCGCGACTGGAAGCCTTGGGGATGAACACGGACTTTCTCGCGGGCCTGCTGGCGGCCCGCCTGGTCGAGGGCGTCCGCTTCGCCGTGGGTCCCACGATCGTGGCGCGCAGACAGGCCTTGGAGGCGATCGGCGGCGTCGAGGTCCTTGCGGACTATCTGGCGGAGGACTTCGTGATGGGGCGGAAGGTGGCCGAGGCCGGCTGGCGTGTCATCCTCTCGCGCAACCTGGTCGAGCATCACATCGGCAGCCACCAGTGGAAGGAAAACTTCCGTCATCGGTTGCGGTGGATGCGCTCCACGCGCCGCTCGCGACCATTGGGGTATGTCGGGCAGGTTTTCACTTACCCGCTCCCCCTCGTTGTGCTCAGTCTGCTGGCGGCGCCTTGGGCGTGGCCCTGGGCCGCGGTGACGGTGGCCGCCCGCGCCGTGGCCGCCTGGAGCGTGGCCCGCCTGGTGCTCGCCGACCCGCTTTTCCGTCGCAGCTGGTGGCTTCTTCCGGTGGAGGAGATGCTGAGTTTCGCGTTCTGGGTGGCGGGATTCTGCGGCAATGCCATCACTTGGCGCGGCCGCGAGTACGTGCTGGAACGGAACGGCCGCATCAGGCCGCTGGACTGACGCGCTCAGTGCAGGGCTGTGGCTTTTCGCGCCAGCGCCCGACGCATCAGGAACGGCGCCGGCAGGCAGGCCAGGATCATCACGGCCACCCAGCGGTGCGTCTGCACGAAGGCCAGCAGCGTGGACTGCTGCAACAGGATCGCGTAGAGCGCGCCCTGCGCGGTGCGCCACGCCTGCGGCGCGCCCACCAACCGCCCCAGACCCGCCTGCAACGCGGCGACATAGCGCTGATAATCGGGATCGTACGGTGTCAGGTGACCGACCAGCATCGCCTGATTGCGCTGCGCGCTGCGCACCAGGTATGCCGTCCACGCCGAAATTCCGATGCTGCCGCCGACGTTGCGCATGAGGTTGAACAGCGAAGTCGCGTTGCCCATCTGCTCGTTGCGCAGGCGCGCCACGGCGAGGGCAGCCAGGGGCACGAAAATGAATCCCGTGGCGAAGCCGTGGACCAGGTTGGTCGCCGCCAGGCTGGCGATGCTGGTCTCCAGCGTGAGGTTGCCGAGCCAGTAGGTGGCGAGAGCGAACGTGCAGATGCCGAATACGATCAGCTTCCGCCCGTCCACCCTGGCAAGCAGCCAGCCGGCGATCGGCAAGCCGAAGAACGCCCCTAGGCCGCGGGGCGCCACGGCCCAGCCGCTGTGCTCGGCGTTGTAGGCCAGCAGCGTCTGGAGGAACTGCGGGAGCAGGGTCATGGCGGCGTACATTCCGCCGCTGATCACGAAGATCGTCCAGGTGGAAACGGCGAAGTTGCGGTCCGCAAAGACTCTCAGGTCCACCACTGGGTTGGCTGTGCGCAGCTCCCGCAAGAGGAAGGCGAGCAGACCGGCCACTGTGATCACGGCCAGCGTGGTGATGAACCGGCTGGCGAACCAGTCCTCGTCCTGCCCCTTGTCGAGCATGATTTGCAAGGCGCCGATCCAGACGATCAGCAAGGCCAGCCCGAGCCTGTCGAGCGGTCCGGCCTCGCCCTGGCGGATCCAGGGAGGATCTTCGAGGTAGCGGCTCATCAGATAGAGAGCCAGCAACCCGGTGGGAAGATTGATGTAAAAGGCCCATCGCCAGGAGTAGTTGTCGGTCAACCAGCCGCCGAAGATGGGGCCGATCACGGGGGCCAGCACCACCACCAGGCCGAATACGGCCATCGAGAGGCCGCGCTTTTCGGGCGGAAAGCTTTCGAGCAGTACTGCCTGCGCCAGAGGGACCATGGCGCCGCCGCCGATGCCCTGGAAGATGCGGGCCACCACGAGGATGCCGAGATTGGTCGCCAGGCCGCAGACCATCGAGCTGGCGACGAACAGGGCGGTACAGAACATCAGCAGCCGCTTGCGGCCGAAGCGCAACGCCAGCCACGCGCTGATCGGCACCACCACGCCGTTGGCCACCAGATAGCTGGTCAGCGTCCAGGTGGCCTCGGAGCTGGTGGCTGCCATGCTGCCTGCGATGTGAGGCAGCGCGACCGTCACGATCGTCGTATCGAGCACCTCCATGAAAGTGGGCAGGACGATCGCGGCTGCGATGAGCCAGGGATTGTGCCGCGGGCGCCACCCGGCGGCGGCCCCGTCAGGATGTGAGGTCGCGCTCATCGGACTCTCACCCTGGGCACCACCGACATGCCGGGGCCGAGCTTGTACTGACTCGGCAGCGGATCGGTGAATACGATCTTCACCGGCACGCGCTGCACGACCTTGACGTAGTTGCCCGTCGCATTCTCCGGGGGCAGCAGGCTGAAGCGGGCGCCCGAGCCGCTCTGGATGCTGTCCACGCGGCCGCGCAGTCTGAGCTGCGGGTACGCATCAATCCTGATCTCCGCCGGCTGGCCAGGCCGCATGCGCCTGAGCTGCGTCTCCTTGAAATTCGCCACCACCCATAGGCGGTCGCAAACCAGCGCCATCAGCGCCTGCCCGGGTTGCACGATGTTGCCGGGCTCGACGGATTTCTTGGTGATGTAGCCGGCCTCGGGGGCGCGGATCTGGGTGTAGGAAAGGTTCAGCTCGGCCTGGCGCACCAGCGCGCGCTGAAGCTCGATGCTGGCGGTCAAGGCCTGGACCTCGCTCTGACGTGCGCGGACCTGGTCCTGGCCGGCCTGGGCTTCTCGCACCTTGCCCTCGGCCTGCTGCACCGCAGTCTCGGCCTGCCGCAGCGCGGCCTGCGTGGACCCTTGCAAGGCCTTGGCGCGCGCGAGGTCGGCCTCGGCGGCGGCCACCAGTTGCGTGGCTGCATCGAGATTGGCTGCCGCGGCGCGGGCCTCGGTCTCGGCGCGGTCCAGCATCTGGCGGGAGATTTCATCCTTGGCGAACAGGGCGCGATAGCGCTCGAAATCCGCCGCCGCTCGCTTGGCTTCGGCCTCGGCAGCGGCGCGCCGCGCCCGCGCCTGCGCCAGGTTGGCCTCCGCGGCTCGCACGGCGGCTTCGGCCTCGTCCAGCCGCGCCCGCAGCATCTCGACCTGGGCGCGAGCGGCTTCGAGGCCGGCCCGCGCCTGCACCAGAGCCGCGCTCGTCGTCGTCGTCGTGGCCGACAGGCCGGCGCGTGCGCCTTCGGCGCGCGCCAGGATGTCCTGCAAGCGCGCGCGGGCCTCGGTCAGGCGCGCCTCGTAATCGGCCGGGTCGAGCTCTACCAGCAGGTCGCCGCGGTTCACATGCTGATTGTCTTCGACGTGCACGCGCAGGACCTGACCGAAGACGCGCGGGCTGATCTGGATGATGGCCCCCTCGATGAAGGCGTTGTCCGTGGTTTCGTAGGCACGCCGCTGCCAGTAGTACCAGACGGCCAGCGCTGCACCGGCGAGCAGGGCCACGATGAACAACATGCGGCGCCGGCTCGCGGCCGCACGGCGGGGGGCTCTTTCGTCGGGGTGATCTTCCATCCGGGCGATCTGCTGCGCCGGCAGGGGATTTTCCGGCATGGGTTCTCCTCGCTCCCTTCTTCAGAACTTGAAATCTTCGGCGTGTCCGGTCGCGACCGCCAGATTCAGGCGAGCCATGTTGTAAAGCGCCAGGCTAGCGATCCAATCCTTGCGGGCATTCTCCAAGGCGGTCTGGGCCTGCACGACCTCGACGTTGTCGGCCAAGCCGTTGCGGAAGCGGTCCTGCGCCAGCTCCAGCTCGCGCTCGGCCAGCCGAAAGGCGCTCTCCGCCGCTCGCACCTGCTCGGTGCGCACCGCCAGGTGATCGAGCGCCTCGCGCACCTCCTTCTCGATGGCGGCGCGAAGATCTTCGTATCGGGCCTGGGCCTGACGCCTCCGGGCGGCCGCCAGTTGCGTTTCCGCCCGGGTACGACCGCCGTTGAAAATGGGTACGTCAATGCGGATGCCTACGCTGCGGGTGGGCAGGTTCAGTTCGTTCGGGCGCAAACCGCTCGAGCCGTAGTCGCCGAAAAAGCTCAGGGAAGGCATCCAGCCGCCCAGGGCCGCGCCGTACTCGGCCTCGGCAGCGCGGAGCTGCTCGCGGGCGGCTTTCAGGTCGGCGCGGTTCGCCAATGCCTGTGCGATGGCCTTGGAGACATCGGGCAAAGCTTCGGGCGTGAACGTCAGCCGGTCGGAAAGCTCGAGCTCGCTGGAAAGGTCCGCCCCGATGGTCCGCAGCAAGTTCAGTCGCGCAGTGTCGAGTTGCGCCCGCGCCTGCGCCAGCCGAACCCGCTGGCCCGCAAGCCTGGTTTCGGCGCGGGCCACATCCACCCCGGTGGCAACCCCCGCTTCGCGCCGGCTGCGCGCCAGCTCCAGAAGTCGCACCGCCAGTTGTACGTCCGCTTCGGCCGCGGCGACGTTCTGCTCGGCTTCGAGCACGCCCAGGTAGGCGAGCGCGGTCGCGGCGGTGACGAGCTGGAGCGCTTGGCGCTCGGCATGCGCCGCCGCCGCCGCACCGTGACGACCGGCCTGGAACCGCTTCAGCGAGGTGAAGCTGAAGATGCTCTGCACGAGCTGTACGCGGGCATCGAAGCGATTGAACGGCCCGACGAACAGCGGGATGGGGATTCCGGGCAGGTTCTTGGGCGAAAAGCCCATGGCCGCGAGGTTCACCGTGAGGTCCATCTGGTAGCTCGAGCCATGGAGGTTGGGCAGCAGGGCCGAGCGGGCGAAGTCCTTCATGGCGTCGGCTTCCTCGCGGTGCTCCGCGGCCAGCCGCGCCTGCAGGTTGTTCTTGCGCGCCATCTCGACGGCTTGCGAGAGCGTGAGCTTGATCCTTTCCGCCTGCGCGGCGGGCGAAGCGCCCAGCAAAGCGATCAAGCAGGCGACAAGGCTCGCCGCTCGCCGCCCGGGATGTTCGAGGCAAGTTGCGTCAGGCATTCCAGCTCCGCGAGGTTTCACCGGACTCACTCCTGGCGTCGTGCAATCAACCTTCCAAACCTGTGGGCTTCTACCGATACTCCCGCCGGATTCCCAGCTTCTTCATGCGCGATTGCAGCGTCGTGCGTTTCATGCCGAGAAGGGCCGCGGCCCCGCGAGGGCCGCCCACCACGCCGCCGGTCTGCCGCAGGGCGCGCAGAATGCGTTCCCGTTCGCTGTCCCCGCCGGTCAGGACGCTGCCGCGCGCGGGCAGCCCGGCTTCGGGCATGGCAAGCTGGAGCACGCGCCCTGTGCTGAGGATCACCGAACGCTCGATCACGTTTTGCAGCTCGCGGATGTTGCCCGGCCAGTGGTAACGCACGAGCGCTTGCATGGCCGACGAAGGAATCGAATCGATCTTCCGTCCCATGCGCTGCGCGTATTTCTGCACGAAGTAGCTGACCAGCAGGGGAATGTCCTCCTTGCGCTCGCGCAGCGGCGGCACCTGTATGGGGAAGACGTTGAGCCGGTAGAAGAGATCGCTGCGGAACTTGCCTTCCTCCATCATCGCCTTGAGGTTGCGGTTGGTGGCCGCGATGAGACGCACGTTGACGCGGATCGTGCGATTGCTGCCCAGCCGCTCGAACTCCTGTTCCTGGATGGCCCGCAGCAGTTTGGGCTGCAAATCGAGGGGGATCTCGCCCACTTCGTCGAGGAACAACGTGCCGCCGTCGGCCACCTCGAACCGCCCGATTTTCTGCGCGAGCGCGCCCGTGAAGGCGCCTTTCTCGTGGCCGAAGAGCTCGCTCTCGAGCAGCGTCGCGGGGATCGCCGCGCAGTTGACCTTGACGAAACTGCGTCCGCTGCGCTTGCTGGCCTCATGGATGGCTCGGGCAACCAGCTCCTTGCCGGTGCCGGTCTCGCCCTCGATCAGCACCGTGGCGTCCGTGGGTGCGACGATGCGGATGCGCTCGAGCAAGGACTGGAAGGCCAGACTCTGGCCGACCATGTTGCCCAGGTTGTGATCGAAGCGGAGCTCGTCCTCCAGATACAGCTTCTCGAGCGCCAGCTTCTCCTTGAGCTCGGCCAATTCGCGGAAAGCCAGTGAATTCTCCAGCGCGATGGCGAGGGGGCGGGCTGCCTGGAGCGCGAATTCAAGCTCATCCGGGGTGAAATCCCCGCGACTGATGCGGGCCAGCTCGAGCGTGCCGATCGCGCCGCTGGCGGTGGCCAGCGGGATCGAACAGATGACCTTGACGCCCCGCTGCACGAGCTGGCGGCGAATGTCTTCCGGATACACGCCGAAGCCCTCTGCGCGGGTCAGCCACGGCCGGCCGCTGGCGAGCGCCTTTCCCGAGGGCAATTCCTCGAGGGGTCTGGGCTCGGGCTCGGGGTCCAGATCGAGCAGGACGTTGTCGGCCGCGTGGACAGCATAGAGCCGCAACGTCCCCGTGGTCCGGTCGAGAACGGTTATGGCGGCGCCTTCGTGCGGCAGCACGCGCGAGAGCACGCGCGAGATGGCGGGCAGCAGCTCGTCCCAAGAGAGCTTCGAGACCAGGGTGTTGGTGATTTCGAACAGGACCTGGAGGCGGTCGCGTTCGCGCGCCAGTTGCTGTTGGAGGACGGCGCGTTCGCTAGGGCGGGGGGACCCCATCGGAATCCAGGATAGCGCAGTTCGGCAATTGCCGTCGGCAATTGCCGAAGTCGTCACCCGCACCCGCCCGCAGACTGCCGCAACCCGCATCCAGCGACCTGGCTCGAGCGGCCATGAATTTGCTCCTGCCCGGGATGGAGCGTTCCCGTCGTGTTCCGCCTGGATGAATCCGAGCGGCGCCAGAGCACCACGATCCACATCAATGGCGGGCTCGTGGCCGACTGTGCGCGCCTGCTCGAGCAGCGCTGCCGCGAAGCCATGGCCGCGGGGCGCAAGGTGCACGTCGTGCTCGGCCGTCTGACTGCCGCCGACGAGACCGGGCGCCAGTTGCTGGCCAGGCTAGCGCGTTGGGGCGTGAAGCTCCGCGCCCTCGATCTGTACGCCCAGGCCCTCCTCGACAGCATCCGCCGCCCCCCGGGCGGCCCGCGCCAGCCGCGCACGGGCTGAACGCACTCGGCCCGCACCGAGTCCCCTGCGCCCGCGCCACCGCCGCTCGCGCACCGGCCTTCCAGCTGCCTGCTGTCTCGGCCCCGGCTCGGCCAGCCGCCGCCCTTCGGGCAAGGGCCGACCCTCAGTGGCGGGCGCGGGGCCTGACACGAAGCACCTCCCGAGCCTGGAATCGGCCGAAGCCGAGCGGGTACGCCCGCCCTTGGTAGTAGCTCTCCCACTGGTCCTTGAAACGCCGGGAAAGCGGATGGCCAGAGACGCCTGCGGGCAGCACGAACAGGCTCCGGTCGAGATCGGCGAAATCCACCACGATGCGCAGCGACGGCCCGATCCGCGTGGTGGTCTGCTTCACCGTCGTCGCGGCGCCGCTCATGGGTACGGGGCCGATGCGGAAATACTTGCCGATCAGCGGCAAACGCCCGAGGACGGGATGCGAGACGAGCAGGCGATTTGCCTGGCCCCAACGCCAGCGTCGCGGATCGCTGCCCTGCATGCGCCGGCCTTCCTCGAGCGCCCCGGTCAGGGCGGTGACCAAAACGGCGTCGAAATCCGCGAACCATTCGCGCGGGCGCTCCCTGAGCAGCTGTTCGAGCACCGCGGGCGCGATTTCGAAACGATAGACGAGGCTGTTGCCCGGCGAAGCCCGTTCGACGACCGCCTTGCGGAAGTGGCTTTCGAGCAGCACGGCGAGGAAAGCCGCCGCCGAGTCCTTCTCCATCTGTCCGTTCCAGCGCGCCAGAAGCTCGATGGCCGGCGCGAGCGCGGGATCGCGTGGTCCGGCGCGCTCGCATGCGGCGACGGTTGCGCGCGCCAGCAGGTGGTGGAAGGCCGAGTAGACGTCCGTCTGCACGGAGAGCATCTCTTCGGCGCGCCAGCCGCTTCGTGCGCCCAGCAAGGAGCGGATCTGGGCGGCGCGATACGGCGGCGCGAAGCTGCCGCTCACCGGATAAGGAAAGTTCTCCGGGAAAGGGTTCTGGTTGGCAGAGACGATCATGCCGGAGGGAGGGTCGAAGGCCGAGGGCAGCGCTTCGAAAGGGATGTAGCCGGCCCACTCCTGTTCGGGCGAACTGCCATCGGCGGGCAGGTCGCCGCCATGTGCTCTGCGGATGGGCAAGCGCCCGGCGGCCTGGTAGCCGATGTGGCCTTGGCGATCGGCGTAGACGAAGTTTTGCGCGGGTCCCGGGAAGCGCGCCAGGGCGGCGCGGAACTGCTGCCAGTTCCCGGCGCGGTTCAGGTCGAGGAAGGGGAAAGCGAAGGTCGCGGTGTCCTGAGCGGTCCAACGCAATGCCCAGGAGCGGTCCTTCTCTCGGGCGACGACCGGCCCGTGGCGCGTGACCCAGAGCTTCAATTCGACGGGCGCGGCCCCGCGCACGGGGATCGTCTCGGTCTCCAGCCGCGCCTGCTCCCAGCGACCGTCGTACCAGTAAAGGCCCGTGCTCGCATCGAGCCTCACCTCGTACAGATCCTGCACGTCGAACTGGAGGTTCGTCATGCTCCAGGCGATGTCGCGGTTATGCCCGATGATGACGCACGGGACGCCCACCAGCGCGGCGCCGATCACGTCGAGGCCGGGTGCGCGCAGGTGCACGGGATGCCAGATCGCCGGCAGGGTATACTCCAGATGCGGATCGCCGGCCAGCAGCGGCTTGCCGCTCGCCGTCCAGCGTCCCGAGAGGGCCCAAGCGTTCGAGCCCGGCGCCGGCTCCCAGCCGGCGCGCAGCGGAAAAAGACGGTCCACCTTCGCAGGATCACCGGCCTGGCGCAACCGGAGCTTCTGCCGCTCGATTTCCCAGGTGCTGGTCAGAGCGCGGAACATGTGAAGCCCGATCAACAGGGAATCGGCGCCCGACCACGGGCGGGGCTCGTAACGCAACAGGCGAAACTCCACGGGCAGCCGTGCAGCGTGCGTGCTCATATAGTAGTTCACTCCGCGGACGTAGGCGTCCAGCACCCTGCGATCGCCCTCGGGCAGATCCGCATGTTGCTGCCGTGCGATCTTGTGCAGGCGCAGCCGTCGGGCGGACAGATCGGCTTCTAGCGCAGCCGGGCCGAAGATCTCGGCCAGCGTGCCGCCCGCCAGCCGCCGCAGAACGTCCATCTGCCAGAGCCTGTCCTGCGCGGTGACGTAGCCCTGCAGGAACAGGGCGTCCTCGATGCTGGCCGCCGTGATGTGAGGGACGCCGAGCTCGTCGCGTGCGATCGTGGCCGGGGCGCTGACGGGCGCCTCGATCTGGCCGGTGGTTCGGGGCAGCGGCCGCCATGCATGCCAGTAGACCAAGGCGACGAGGAGGGCGGTCGCTACAGCAGCCGCTATGTTGAAATAGCGGAGGATCTTCTTGAGCAGCACCTCAAGATTGTACTGGAGCCCTCACCGCCGGCCTGGTGGGCGCGGCAGGAGCCTGTCATGAACGACCCTTTGCTGGGATACCGGCTGCTGTTGCTGGCATGCATCGTAGCCATGAACGCCTTTTTCGCCTCCGCCGAGGCGGCACTGATTGCCGTGCGGCAATCGAAGCTGCGGGAAATGGCCGAGCGGGGGCAGTTGGGCGCGCAAGCGGCCCTGGGACTGCTGGCCAATCCGGCGCGCCTGCTCTCGACGGTTCAGGTGGGCGTCACGCTGGCCGGCCTGGCCGCCGGTTGGGTAGGCGAGGATACGGTCTACCGCCTGCTGCTGGCCCTGGCCCCCGGCGCTGAGCGCGGGCCCGTGGCCTGGCTGCTGCACGGCGCGTCCTTCGTGTGCGCGTTCCTGATCCTGACCTTCGCCATGGTGGTCGCCGGAGAGGTGGTGCCCAAGAATCTGGCCATCCAGAACTCGGACCGCTTCGCCGTGCTCATTGCGCCGCCCTTGCTGGTGTTCGCGCGTCTGATGCAACCCTTCGTCAGTGCGCTGGAACGTTCCGCTGCGCTGTTGTCCCGCCTGCTCGGGCTCCGTGGCCAAAGCAGCGTCCACTCGGTCGAGGAACTCAAGATGATCACCAGTTCGGTCCGCGAAGCCGGGCGCATCTCGCGCATCGAGGAACAGGCCGTGTTGCGCCTGCTCGAGCTGGACCGGGTGGCGGTGCGCGAGATCATGGTGCCCAGGCGCGACATGGTTGCGCTGCCCGCCGACGCCACGCTCGAGCAGGTGCTACGCACGGCGCTGCGCCACCCGTTCTCCCGCTTCCCGGTCTACGACCGGGAGCCCGAGCAGATCATCGGCATCCTGCACTACAAGGATCTGATGGCGGCGCTGGCGCGCCAGCGCCTCGCCGGCGGCCCCTTCTCGTTGCGGCCCCTGGTGCGCCGGCCCCTGGTGGTGCCCGAGAGCAAGCCTCTCAGCCAGATGATCGAGGAGTTCCGCGCCGCGCGCCGGCACATGGCCCTGGTGGTGGACGAGTTCGGAACCATCGTCGGCCTGGCGACCTTCGAGGATGTACTCGAGGAGGTCTTCGGCGAGATCGAGGACGAGCACGACGTCCGGCAGCCGCCGCCCGCGCTGGAAGCCCCGGTTCTCGAGCTCGAGGGCAACGTAAGCATTCGCGATCTGGCTACGCAGTACGGCATCGAGTTGCCGGCGAACGCCGGCTTCGAGACGCTGGCCGGTTTCCTACTGCACCAGCTCGGCTACATCCCCCGAGGCGGCGAGAGCGTTGCCTACGAGGGGCGCCGCTACACCATCCTGGAAATGGACCGCCGCCGCATCGCGCGTGTGCGAATCGAGAAGGCTTCCCCAGGCGGTGCCCAGCAAGAGAGCTCGGAGGAGCGGAAGTGACCTCGCTGCGGGCCCGCGAGCGCGTCCGCTTCGCCAGGCGCGCTAGGGCGCCGGCCTGTCCGCTGCGGGCGCTCCCGCCGCCAATGCACCGCGCTCGTGCCCCGCGGGGGCCCGCTCCCGGCGGCGCGCGTCCGCGGACACGCTAGGTCGGCAACGCCGTATTACCGCCTTTCCGGCCGCCCGGGCGCCTGCGCCCGCTCCCGCTGCTCCTGGGCCCCGGTTGGGCCTGCCTCAGTAAGGGCTCGGCGGGTGCAGCTCGCGCTGGGCCTGCGGCCCGCACAGACGCGCCACTTCCTTGCGCAAGGGCTCGAGGACGCGGGCGTAGATCATCTTGTAGGCTTCGCAGAAGTAATCGAGATCCTCGAAGCGTCGGTGCGGACCGTGCCGCAGTTTGGGACAGCCCCCGTGGCAGATGGCCTCGAACTCGCACGCGCGGCATTCCGGGCGCGGCAGCGCTTTCTTCGAGGCGAACTCGAGCCGTAGGCGGCGCCGCGCGATCTCCGGCCAGGTGTCCTCCATGATGTTGCCCAACCTCCATGCGCGTTCGACAAAGAAATCGCACGGGTAGACGTCGCCGTTGTACTCCACCACGACATAGCTGTCGCAGGTCTCGTGCATGGTGCAGTTGCCCGGCTTCTGGCCAGCCAGTGCTTCGGCGATGTTGTCGAACAGGCGTATGCGCACGCGGCGCCGTTCGGGCCACCACAGCTCGAAGGTTTCCAGCATGAAGCGGCCGTACTGTCCGGGCGTGATCGTGAAAGGAAGAGGGTTGCCCTGTCCGTCGAACTCGGCCAGGGGAATGTATTGGATGTTGTCCACTCCGATCGAGCGGAAAAAGCGGTAGACCTCGCGGGGATGCTCGACGTTGGCCTGGCTCAGTACGCAGAGCACGTTGAACTCCACCTTGTGCTCCTTCAGCGTCTCGATGCCGCGCATCACGCGCCGCCAGGTGCCCTGCCCGCCACGGTTGCGCCGGTAGCGGTCGTGCATCGGTTCGGGGCCGTCTATCGAGACGCCCACCAGCCAGTTGTACTCTCGCAGCAGCCAGCACCAGTCCGCGTCCATCAGAATCGCGTTGGTCTGGAGCGCGTTCGAGACGCTCTGGCCGTCGCGGCCGTACTGCTTCTGGTATTCCACCAGCCGCCGGTAGAAATGCAGACCCGCCAGCATCGGCTCGCCTCCCTGGAAGGCGAAGACCCCGGTCGGGTAGGAATAGAACAGATAACTGTCCACCAGCCGCTCGAGGATCTCCAGCGTCATCGCGCGCGCGGGAAGATCCTTGTAGGGATCGGCCTCGCGGTCCAGATAGAAGCAGTAAGCGCAGTCCAGGTTGCACACCGCCGAGACGGGCTTGATCAACAGCGAGCGGATGCGCGGCGTCGTTTCCGGCTCCTGCCTGAGGATCGGAAAGGCGAACCCGCTTCCCATGGTTCTTACTGTAACATCGGCGGGCGGTTGCGCCTCCCCGAAGAAGATCGTCTTGTCCGATGAACCCGGAGCAGGTGCGATGATGAGGCCGCAGGCCTGAGCCGGGGACGGGCCAGCTCGCTGCGCGGCCGCGCACCGCGCGCTGGGGCATCTGGCGCTTCCAGGATCAGAGCGGCTGCCTGCGCGCCCCGGCTGCTGGATGCCGCGCTTTGCCGTGCGGCTGCGGGCTCTCTGCGGCGAGGCTGCGGGACCGATGGTTCGGCATCGTGCAGCCCTCGCAGGCCGCGTGCTCGAACTGGATCGTGGTGTGACAGATGAGGAAGCGCTCGGCCAGCATCTGGTTCAGTCTCCGCAGCAGGCCCTCGCTTTCCGAGGGAGGAACGTCCTCGATGACGACATGGCAGCTCAGGGCGTGCGTCGTCGAGCCCAGACTCCAGATGTGGATGTCGTGCACGTCGAGCACGCCGGGGATCTCGCGCATGGCGCGAACCACGCTGTCGAGCTCCATACCGCGGGGCAGCCCCTCGAGCAGAATGTTGAGCGATTCGCGCACGATGTCCCATGCCGTCCAGACGATGAGCAGCCCGATCAGAGCCGAGAGCAGAGGGTCCACGCGGAGCCATCCCGTCCAGCGCATGAGCAGTGCGCCGGCCACGATGCCCAGCGATCCCAGTGCGTCGCCCAGCATGTGCGCCCATGCGCTGCGGATGTTCAGGTCCCGGCGACGCCAGGGCTCCAAGCCGTGCATGATGGCAAGGTTGACCACCAGGCCGAGGGCCGCCACGATCAGCATCGTGGTTTCGTGCACGGGGCGAGGCTGGAGCCAGCGACGGTAGCTCGCGTAGAAGATATAGGCGGCCAGACCCAGCAGGGCCAGCGCGTTCACGAAGGCGGCCAGCACTCCCGCACGGTGGTAGCCGTAAGTCTTCACGTCGTCGGCGGGGCGCTGCCCGACGCGGTAGCCGAACCAGGCTAGCAGCAAGGCGAGCGCGTCGGTGAAGTTATGGGCCGCATCCGAGAGCAGGGCGAGGCTGTTTGCCTGGATTCCCGCCGCCAGCTCGGCGATCACGAAAGCGATGGTCAGCACCAGCGACCACTGAAGTGTTCTGCCTGCGTGCGGATCGGATGGCGCCCCCGCGTGCAAAGCTCGCTCCTTTTTTTAGTTTACGCGAGCGAAGCGCGGGCGCCGGCCGTTGCAAGCGCGGAGGCAGTGCCTTCGAGAGGCAGCCCCGGTCTAGCGGAGGGGGCCGGAAGCCGAAGGTTCCCTGTCGCGGCGCTGACCGCCGCCACTCTGCCGACTGCCGCCGGCTACCAGTTGACCGCGCACTGAAGGCTCTTCAGCTTGGCCGAAAACGTCGTGCGTTTCAGCCGGAGCAGCTCGGCCGCCTGCTTCTTGTTGCCGTTCGAGCGGCGCAATGCCTGTTCGAGCAGGCTGCGCTCGATGCGCGCGATCGTGCGCTCGAAGTCCATGCCTTCGTCCGGCAGCCGGATGGAGGGCAGGCTGTTGGCGTTCAGCGCCTTCCACTGCGCCGGAGAGGGCAGGGGAAAGTCCGAGGGCACCAGCAGTTCGCGCTCGCCGCTGAGGATCACGGCCATTTCGACCGCGTTTTCCAGTTGACGCACGTTGCCGGGCCAACTGTAGCTGGCCAGCCGTTCGATGGCCTCGGCCGAGATGCGCTTGGGCGGGATCCCTTCCCGCGAGCAGACCTTCTCGAGGAAGTGGGCGACGAGCAAAGGAATGTCGCCGGCACGCTCGGCCAGCGGCGGCAAGTGAATGGGCACGACGTTCAGCCGGTAGTACAGGTCCTCGCGGAACCGGCCCTGACGGATGCGTTCCTCCAGATCCGCGTTCGAAGCTGCCAGCACGCGCACGTCCAGCGAGACGACCTCCGAGCTTCCGAGCCGTTGCAGCTCGCGCTCCTGCAACACCCGCAGCAGCTTGGCTTGCAGGTCGAGCGGCATGTCGCCGATTTCGTCGAGGAAAAGCGTGCTGCGGTGGGCCTGCTCGAAACGGCCCATGCGGTGGTGGATCGCACCCGTGAAGGCGCCTTTGACGTGACCGAACAGCTCGGCTTCCAGCAGCGTCTCCGGGATCGCGCTACAGTTGACCGCCACCATGGGCAGGTGTCCGCGGCCGCTGGCCATGTGAATGGCGCGCGCCACAACCTCCTTGCCCGTTCCGGTGTCTCCCGTTATGAGCACCGTGCAACGACGGCGCGCCACCAGACGGATCGTTTCGACGATCTGCCGAATGGCGCGGCTCTCGCCGATCAGCAGCCTCCGCCACGGTTCCGCGGCAGGATCGCCGCCCGAGCGTGCTCGCTCACACTGGCGCCGCCACCGGACCGCTTGCTCGAGGAGGGCGGCGAATTGTTCTGCGTCCATGGGATCGCCTAGGTAATGGAAAGCGCCCAGCCTGGTCAGGCGCACCGCGCGCTCGAAACGCGGCTCAGCCTCGCGGATGAGCACCGGCATCAGAGGTTGCACGCGCAAGGCCTCTTCGAGCCACTCCTCGGCTGTCCATTCGGGAAGGGGAAAATCAGCCAGAACCGCTTCGTAGGCGGAATGCGCCAGCGAATCCAGGGCCGCCCATGCACTGTGGACCACTTCCACGGACCAGCCGGCAAGCTCCACAGGGGAGCAGCCCGTAGCCAAAACGCCGTGAGCTTCCTCCGAAACCAGCCACAGGAGCCTCATGACGCGGCGCCTCGTGGTGCAGGGTTCGTCGAAGTCAGCATCGGCCCCAATATCGGCGGCTGCGGATGGAACTTGAGACTCGGCACGCCCCGAACAGGCGGGGAATTTTTCCTGGAAGTGAGCTCAAGAAAGTGCCTTGGATGGTGCCATCGGCCGTACCGAGCGCAGGAAGTTGCTCATTGGCCGCGCCTTCGTGCCCTGGGCCTCCGCTCGCCGCGTTTCGGTCACGGCGAGGGCTTCCTTGGGATTTTGAGCGGGCGCCGGCGCTCGGCAGCGCCACGAAGGTTCGCGGGGCTCGCGTTTGCTGCGGTACCTCGAGGAGATACTGGGAGTTGCGTCGGTATCGCTTGGAAGCGCGATTCATGGTAATCTATATCGGGAATGTCAACAGGGAGGTTCGAATGCAATTTCAAGCGGACATCATCAATCGCCAGCTCGACGAGTGGGAGAACTGGGTCTTCCGTCGTCACAAGGGCATCCCGAACAACAAGAGCCTGTTCGTGCTTGCTTGCATGGACGAGAGGCTCCCCGTCGAGCAGGTGCTGGGGCTCGCCCCAGGTGATGCCCACATCTTCCGAAACGCAGGGGGCTTGGTGACTGACGACGTGATTCGCAGCGCCGCCCTGACCGTGGGCTTGTTCGGGACCAAAGAGATCATTGTTCTGACCCACACCGAGTGCGGCATGCTGGGGGCCACGGGAGAGCAGGTGACCCGGAGGCTGGAGGAAAAGTTCGGACTTGACCTCACGGCGGTCCCGCTCGATCCGGCCCTGCCGGAATTCCGACTGCCGCGCGAAGCGATTCATCGCTGGTGGAAGATGCAGACCGACATTGACCGAGCGGCGCTCGAGCAGGTCGAGCTGCTGCGGAACCACCCCCTGATTCCGAAAGATGTCCGGATCACGGCCTACGTCTACGAAGTCGAGACCGGCCGCCTCCGGAGGCCGGGTGAGATTTTCGCGACGCGCACGAGCCAAGCCTTCTACAAATGATTCGGCCGTGGCGGCGCTGGGCGGCCTGCGCGGGGCGCTCGCCATCCCAGGTTCTCAGGTGCTCGTGGCCGCCGTGTTGTAGGGCCCGGGTCGCCCGCCGCGCGCCTTGCCCGGATTGGAGGGCCTTTCCGCCAATGGTCCTTCTGGAACGTACGGGGCCAAATCGAGCGGCCGGCGGGCGGGCCTTCCCAGCCGAACGGAGTTTTGCTACAATGCTCGCTGGAAACCACTGAGCCCGCCGGGCGGGAGTAATTCAGTGGTAGAATGCCAGCTTCCCAAGCTGGACGTCGCGGGTTCGAATCCCGTCTCCCGCTCCAGTGCGACGGAATTTGCCTTCTCGGGGCCCGGTCTCGACGCAGCGAGGGCGTTGGTGCACCGCACCTCGGCTTCGAGTGCGTTCCGACCAGCTGAGTTCCAAGGATTCCTCACCGTGCAAAGCGCACCAAGAAGCCGATAGCTACGCGAGCGCTCCCGATTTCGTATCGCGACGCAGGCTGGATTCCGGCTAAGGTGCCGCTCGATGCGGCGCATGGCGCGATCGGACTCCGTGCCGTCCGGAGGCCGACACACGTCCTCGTGCGGTCTGCTGCACTGGGCGCTCGCGCGCCGGGCGAGAGCCGACGCAGACCCTTCGCCGGCCCTTTGCGACTGGTCCCACGGGCATTGACAGCGGAGGCGAGGATTCGTACAATCGAGGCGGGACACGCTTGTATGCAAGGGGGGCTCATGCGAGGGTCCAAGCTGCTGTACTCGATATGGCTGGCGTGTCTGGCGGCGGGCGCCGCCCGGGGCCAAGAGGTCAGGGCCACGATCACAGGCCTGATCACGGATCCGAGCGGTGCGCCGGTGGCCGGCGCGACCGTCATTGTTACCAACGTTGCCCAGAATGTCTCCTTTACCGTGACCAGCAACGAGAGCGGCAACTACGTAACGCCGTTCCTGATCCCCGGAACCTACCGTCTGGCCGTCGAGCAGCCGGGCTTCAAGCGGTTCGTGCGGGAGAACATCGTTCTTCAAGCGCAAGACAAGTTGCGGCTGGACGTGACCCTGGAGATCGGGCAGCTCACCGAGAGCGTGACGGTGCGGGAGTCGGTCTCGTTGTTGCAAACCGAGAGCGCCACGCGCTCGCAAGTCATCGCGAACGAATTGATCAGCATGGTGCCGACTCAGGGGCGCAACCCGTTCCAGATCGCCTGGGCCGCGGCCGGGGTAATCAAAGCGGGCGACTGGCGCTACCTGCGTTCCTTCGATATCGGCGGCACTACCGGCATGTCCATCAACGGGGGCAAGAACCGCGAAAACGAGATTCTGCTGGATGGCATCAGCAACGTGCGCGCGGACCGCACGGTGATCCACGTGCCGACGATGGAATCGGTGCAGGAGTTCCGCGTCCTGACCAACACCTACGACGCCCAATACGGCCGCACCGGCGGCGGCATCGTGAGCATCGTCACCAAGTCCGGGACCAACGAGTTCCACGGCGTTCTGTTCGAGCACTTCCAGAACGACAAGCTGAACGCCAACACCAGCGAGTTGAACCGGGCGGGTCAACCGCGCGCGCCTTTCCACATCAATCAGTTCGGCTTCCAACTGGCGGGCCCGATCTACGTGCCCAAAATCTATGACGGGCGCAACCGGTTGTTCTGGATGCTCAACTACGAGGGCATGCGACAGCGAACCGGCGATCCCGGCACGCGCACCTTCCCGCTGATGGAGTGGCGGACGGGAGATTTTTCGAACCTCTACAACGCTCAGGGCCAGCCGGTGCTCATCTACGATCCGCTGACCACGGCGCGGGATGGCCTGCGACAGCCTTTCCCGGGCAACCGGCTGCCGGCCGCGCGCATCAGCCCCATTGCACTCGAAGTCTTCAAGTACTACCCGCCGCCGAACCGCGAGGGCGAGGGCCCCGCCCGGATCAACAATTACATTTACCGCTCGCGCTGGAACTGCGGATTCGACCAGTGGACCGGCCGGTTGGACTTCGTGCTGAACTCGCAAAACACGTTCTATTTCCGCTACGGACAGAACCCGTTCGCCGAATACCGCGCTCTGATCTGGCCCACGCCCAACCCTGCCGAGCCCACGGGCAACGCGCCGCTGATGCGGAACGGCCGTAGCTGGGTCTTTGACTGGACCTCGACCTTGAGCCCACGCATGACCTTCAACCTGCGCGCGGGCCTGAATCGCTGGGAGGAGACCACCGGCAACACTTTCGGGGCCGGCTTTGACCCGCGACGGCTCGGCTTCGACCCGAACCTCGTGGCCCAGTTCACGCGCCTGCAATTCCCGCGCTTCGATCTGGGCGCCTACCAGGCCGCGGGTGCCGACCGCCTGCTGAACACTTCCACCAACGATACCTACAGCGTGCAACCCAACGCCGGCTGGGTGGTCTCCCGGCACTACATGAAGTTCGGCTTCGAGGCCCGGCAGTACAAGGACAACGTCGCCAACCCCGGCATGGCCAGCGGGCGGTACAGCTTCGGTCGGAACTGGACGCAGGCCAACGCGCTCAGGGCGGACGCGGTCTCGGGCAACGAGATCGCCACCTTCCTGCTCGGTTACCCGACCAGCGCTTGGGTGGACCGCAACATTGACCCGACCTTCCTGCACCGATACTATGCCGTCTTCTTCAACGACGACTGGAAGTTGACTCCCCGGCTCACGCTCAACCTGGGATTGCGCTGGGACTACGAGACACCCAATTACGAACGCTTCGACCGCATGGTGCGCGGCTTCGACTGGAACGCGCCCAGTCCCATCGCCGACAGGGTGCAAGGCTTGTCGCTGAAGGGCGCCGTGCTCTTTGCGGCCGTGGCCGGTCAGCCGCGACACGTCTTCGATCCCGATCGCAACAATTTCCAGCCGCGGCTGGGCGTGGCTTTCCGCCTCGGCGACCGCTGGGTGCTGCGCGGAGGCTATGGCTTGTACTATCTGGGCCAGAACGAGAACGGCTCCACCCAGGGCTTCAGCCGCCAGACCGTGGCGGTGGTCAGCACCGATGGCGGCTTGACACCCGCCGTCACGCTGACCAACGCTTTCGCCAACCTGCCCGGCGGGCGCTTGCTCGATCCGATCGGTTCCAGCCAGGGCGCGGCCAGCTTCCTCGGCGAGAGCGTCCCGGGGCAGTACTTTGACCGACCCTTGCCCTACTCGCACCAGTACTCGTTCGACATCCAGCACGAGCTGCCGGGCAACGTGCTGGTCGAGGTAGGTTACGTGGGCAATGCCCAGCGCAAACTGCCGGTGGGTGTGAGCCTCAACTACATCCCGGCTTCCGAGCTGGGTCGCCGCAGGCCGGACGGAGCCATTGATACCGCGTACTATACCGAGCGGGTGCCCAACCCGATGGCCGGCCTGATCCCCGCCAACCCGACGCTCAACGCGGCCACCATTCCGCGCCAGAACCTGATGGTGGCCTTTCCACAGTACTCGAGCGTGAGCCTGAGCAACGTACCGATCGGCAAGATGCGCTATCACGGCTTCCAGTCCAAGGTCACCAAGCGCCTCTCGCACGGGTTGAGCTTCCTGGCCAGCTACGGCATCATGAAGAACCTCGAGCAGGTCTCGCTGCTCAATGCACAGGATTTCGTGCTGGCCCGGCCCGAGCAGACTCGCTTGGAGAAGCGCTCGGCGGGTACCGTGGACATCCCACAGAAGTTCTCCATCGTCGGCATCTACGAGTTGCCCTTCGGCCGGAACCGGCGCTTCGGCGCCCATTGGCCGCGCGCGCTCGACCACCTGCTGGGCGGGTGGCGTTTGAACTGGGACATCACCTACCAGAGCGGCTGGGTCATCAGCTACCCCAACGCCAAGCAGGTGCGGCCGGGCAGCGCCAGGCTGAAAAACCCGACCCACGGTCGCTGGTTCAACACTTCGCTGTGGGACGACCCCGTCACCGGTCGGCGCGTCGCGCCCCAGGAGCCGTACACGCTGCGGGACTTCCCCACGCTGTTCGGCGACGTGCGCGTGCCCGGCTACCAGAACTGGGACGCCTCCCTGACAAAGCTGTTCCGGCTGCGGGAACGGATGGATCTGGAATTCCGCTTCGAGATGATCAACGCCTTCAACCACCCTTGGTTCACCACGATCGCATCGGTGGACGTCACCAGCCCTGCCTTCGGGCAGCTCGATCCGACGCAGCGCAATCTGCCGCGGAACATCAAGCTGGTGCTGATGCTGAAGTGGTGAGAGGGCGACGCGAACGGCCGCATCCGGCGCGCACGGCTCACCAGGTGATCTTGCCCAGCACCACGGGGCGCCGCGCGCCGGTAGCGGAGGGAAGATTGGCCGGCCGGCGCCCCCAAGTTTCGCCAGCCAGCACGGCGAAGGCAATGGCCTCCTTGGCGTCGGGGTGGATGCCGTAGTCGGCCGAGGAGGCCACCCTCACGCCTGGCAGGAAAGCCGCCAGCTGCGCCATGATGCGGGGATTGTGCACGCCCCCGCCCGAGACGATCAGTTCATCCACGGGCATGCGCGGCCGCACGAAGCGTTCGATCCCGAGGGCCACCGCGGCAGCGGTGAACGCGGTGGCCGTGGCGATGAGATCCAGCACAGGCAGCCCGGTGGCCAGGAGCTCCTCCACGAACTCCCGGCCGTACTGCTCGCGACCTGCACTCTTGGGCGGCCTCTGGCGGAAGTAGGGGTGGCGCAGGAGCCGGTCGAGCAGGTCGCGGTTCACTCGCCCGCGCGTGGCCAGCCGTCCATCGCGATCGAACTTCCACCGGCCCTTCGTGTAGTGGCGCGCGAGCGCGTCCACCACCATGTTGCCTGGCCCGGTATCGAACGCCACCACCTGGTCCGGCCGCGCGCCGGGAGGGATGGCGGTGATGTTGGCGATGCCGCCGATGTTCAGCAGCACGCGCCCGCGTCGGGGGTGGCGGAACAACAGGTAGTCCACGTAAGGCACTAGGGGCGCCCCGCGCCCGCCGGCTGCGATGTCGCGCGGACGGAAATCGGCGACCACGGGAATCCCCGTGCGCTCGGCCAGCACAGCGGCCTCCCCGATCTGGAGCGTGCTAGCGATCTTGCGGCCCAGGAAGGAGACGGGCGCCCCTTCATGGAAGATGGTCTGGCCGTGCGAGCCGATCAGTTCGATGGAGTCCAGCCGGATGCGCGCCCGCCGCGCCGTGCCGATCAGCGCCTCCGCGTAGAGCTCGCCGAGCAGGAAGTTGAGCCGCGAGATCTTGCCCGTGTGCGCCGGCGCGTTGGAGACGCTCAGGATGGCCTGCCGGACTCTCTCCGGATAGGGCACCGTGCGGAAGGCCAGCGTGCGAACGCGCTTCGACCAGCCGCGTCCGGTGATCTCGACGATGGCCACGTCAATGCCGTCGAGCGAGGTCCCGCTCATCAATCCGGCCACGCGCATGGGGAAGCTCCGCAAGGGCACTGCGAGCTCATAGCTCGCGTTTCAGCTCCTCCTGCAACTCGGCCAGCAGCCGCAAGGCCTCGATCGGTCGCAACTCGTCGAGATTCAGTCGCCGGATGCGCTCGGCGATCTGGTGGCTGACGGGCTCGAACAGCCGGATCTGCACGGGGCTGGAAGCTGGCTCGGGGCGGGGGGAAAGCACCTCGGTGACCGAGTGCTCGCTGCGCTCATGCAGGGCCAGTACCTGACGGGCCCGCTCGATCACTTCGCGCGGCAGCCCCGCCAGCCGGGCGACCTCGATGCCGTAGCTGCGATCGGCCGCGCCCGGTTCGACCTTGCGCAGGAATACGATCTGATCGCCCGATTCCTTGACCGAGACGCGAAGGTTCCGCACGCCCGGCAACTGATCGGCCAGTTCGGTCAGCTCATGGTAATGCGTGGCGAAAAGGGTCTTGGCGCGGATGCGATCGTGGATGTACTCGACCACCGCCCAGGCCAGAGCCAGCCCGTCGAAGGTCGCCGTTCCGCGACCGACTTCGTCGAGGAGAATGAGACTCCGCGGGGTTGCCAGGTTCAGGATTTCCGCGGTTTCGGTCATCTCCACCATGAAGGTGGACCGCCCGCGCGCCAAGTTGTCCGAGGCGCCTATGCGCGTGAAGACCCGATCCACCAGGGGCAGCTCGGCCTCGGCCGCGGGCACGAAGGAACCCATCTGCGCCAGGATGGCGATCAGGGCCACCTGGCGCAAGTAGGTGGACTTGCCGCCCATGTTGGGCCCGGTGATGACGGCGATGAAGTCGCCTTGCGGGTCCAGGTAAACGTCGTTCGGGATGTAGCGCGTACCCTCGCGGCGGCACAGCATCTCGATCACCGGGTGCCGGCCGTCCCGGATCAGCATGCGGCCGGAACCGGAAAAGCGCGGGCGGCGGTAGCCATAGAGGTGGGCGACTTCGGCGAGCGCCGCCGTCACGTCCAGCTCGGCGATCGCCGCTGCCGTCGCACGGATGCGCGCCGCCCGGGAGGCAGCGAACGATCGCAGCTCGCCGAAGATCTCCTTCTCGAGCTCCAGGATCTTCTCCTCAGCCGCGAGAATCTTCGCCTCGAGTTCTTTCAGCTCCGGCGTGGTGAAGCGTTCGGCGCCCACCAGCGTCTGCTTGCGCTCGTAATCCGGGGGAACCAGGTGGAGGTTGGCCTTGGAGACCTCGAGGTAGTAACCGAAGACGTTGTTGAAGCGGACCTTGAGCGAGGCGATGCCCGTGCGCGTGCGCTCGCGCTGCTCGATCTGGGCCAAGTAGCGGCGGCTGTTGCGGCTGACGTCCCGCAGCGCGTCGAGCTCGGGATGGTAGCCATCGCGGATGGCGCCCCCGTCGGCGAGCGTAGCCGGTGGGTCGGGATGAATGGCGGCGAGGATGCGGTCGCGCAAGTCGGCCAGCTCGTCCATGCGCTCTCCCAGCTCCCGCAATCTGGCGCAGCGCGGCTCGCCGAGGAGTTCCTTGAGCCGTGGAATCCGCTCCAGGGAGCGTCCCAGAGCCAGCATCTCGCGCGGGCCGGCCGTTCCGAGCGTCAGGCGCGCGAGCAGTCGCTCGAGGTCCGCCATCGCCTCCAGCTCCTTGCGAAGCTCGCCGCGGCGCACCGTTTCGGAAACCAGTTCCTCGACCGCGTCCAGACGGGCCTCGATCTCAGCCAGATCGAGCGAGGGCCGCAGCAGCCGCGAGCGGAGCAGGCGCCCTCCCATGCCCGTCCGCGTCGCGTCGATCACTCCCAGCAAGCTGGCATCCTCGAGGCCGCCCATCTCGGGCGGAAAGAGCGGTTCCAGGATCTCGAGGTTGCGGACCGTGACCGCGTCCAGCCGCATGGCGGTCTCGCGATCGAAGTAGCGCGGAGCTTCCAGGTGCTCGAGCGCTGCGCGCTGGGTCTCCCGCAGGTACTCGAGGATGGCGCCCGCGGCGCCGACCGCCACCCTCCGGCCGCGCAGGCCCAGCCCGTCCAGGTTCAGCAGGCCGAACTGCTCACACAGAAGGCGCTCGCCGTGCTCGGGATCGAACGTCCAAGGTTCGCGCTCTGTCCGTGCGGCCGAGGTCGAGGTCTCCCCGGGCGGCCCGCCCGCGCCGGCAGGCAGCAGGATCTCGCGGGGCGAGAGCGTTTCGAGCGCCTCCTTGAGCTCCTCCGCCGGAGTTTCGCTGGCGCGGAACTCACCGGTCGAAACGTCCACCCAGGCCAGCCCAGCGCGGTCCCGCTCGCGCAGCACCGCCGCCAGATAGTGGTTCTCGCGGCTGCGCAGCAGCTCCGTCTCGGTCGCGGTGCCGGGCGTCACGATGCGGGTGATCTCGCGGCGGACGAGCTTGCGCGCCTTGCGGGGGTCCTCCATCTGGTCGCAGAGCGCCACGCGGTAGCCGCGTGCAACCAGGCGGGCGATGTAGCTTTCGGCGGCGTGATACGGCACGCCGCACATGGGAATGGGCTGACCGCTTTCCTTGTTGCGCGAGGTCAGCGTGATGCCGAGTTCGCGCGCGGCGGTCACGGCGTCTTCGTAGAAGAGCTCGTAGAAATCGCCCAGGCGGAACATCAGCAGGGCGCCGGGGACCTGCCGTTTGATGGCATGATACTGCCGCATCAGCGGCGTGGCGCCTTCGCTGCTCATCGCACAGTGCCGTGCTCTGGTGGCGCTCCCGGCCCGGTCCTCAGGCGTAAATACCGCGCAGCTTGATGGCGAAGGCCACGCGGTCCAGCGCCAGCATGTATGCGGCGATGCGATTGTTCACGTCGTGCCTGGCCGCGTAAGTGGTCACGTCGCGGAAGCTGTTCACCATGATCTCTTCCAGCCGGGTGTTGATGAGGTCCTCGTTCCAGAAATAACCCTGCCGGTCCTGCACCCATTCGAAATAGGAGACGGTGACTCCGCCGGCGTTGGCCAGAATGTCCGGGATGATGAAGACTCCCTTGTCGGCGAGGATGCGGTCGGCCACCGGCGTGGTGGGTCCGTTTGCCCCCTCGCAGATGATCCTGGCGCGAATGCGCCCGGCGTTTTGCGAAGTGATGACGTTTTCCTTGGCGGCGGGCAGCAAGACCTCGCACTCCAGGTACATGGCCTCATCGCGATCAATGGCCTCGCCCCCCGGGAAGTCGAGGATGGAGCCGGTCTGCTTGCGGTGCCTGAGCAGGGCGGGGACGTCCAGGCCCTTTTCGTTGTAGACAGCGCCGTCAATCTCGATGACGGCGATGATCTTGTAGCCGGCCTGGCTCATCAGCTTTGCGGCCATGCCCCCGACGTTGCCGAAACCCTGGATGACGACGCGGGCCGAGGAAGGTTCCATGCCGAAACGCTTGAGCGCCTCGTTGCAGACGATCATGCATCCGCGCCCGGTAGCCTCCAGACGGCCGCGTGAACCGCCGAGATCGAGGGGCTTGCCCGTTACCACGGCCGTGGTGGTCTGGCGCACATGCATCGAGTAGGTGTCCATGATCCAGGCCATGACCTGCTCGTTGGTGTTCATGTCCGGGGCCGGCACGTCGATTTCGGGGCCGAGGAAGGGCAGCAGCTCCGCCGTGTAGCGTCGCGTGATGCGCTCCAGTTCAGCCTCGGAAAGTACCGCCGGATCGCAGACCACGCCGCCTTTGGCGCCTCCGAAGGGGATGTTGACCACGGCGCACTTCCAGGTCATCCAGGCGGCCAGGGCGCGGATTTCGTCCAGCGTCACGTCCGGCGCGTATCGGATTCCGCCTTTGGCCGGCCCTCGGGCGATCGAGTGCTGGACGCGATAGCCGGTGAAGACTTCCAGCCGCCCGTCGTCGAGTTGGACCGGGATGTAAACGGTGATTTCCTTCGAAGGCGTCCGGAGCACTTTCGCCAGGCCGTTGTCGAGGCCGAGGCGCCCGGCCGCTTCGTCGAAGCGGGCCTCGGCTGCGATCCAGGGGTTCAGTTCCTGCTCCAGGCTCATTTCGGTGGCGACCGCCATCAACGCACCTCCCGACTCATTATCCCACCGGCGCGGCGGGCGGCCTGCGCACCCGCCGGCCCAGTTCCTCGATCCGGCGCAGCATCTCGCGACGCGCCTCGCAGTAGCCGGCCGGATCCGGTTTGCCCTGCCGGAGGTACTCCAGCACCACGGCCTCGGCGGCCGCGTACTCGGCGGCCACGTCCACGAGCTCGTCGGCGATTTCCGCCGGAATGTTGATGGCGCCGTTGCCGTCGGCATGCAGCCAGTCGCCCGGGTGGACGATCAGGCCTCCCACCCGTACGGGTTCGTGTATGGAGACGAAGTGGGCGTAGCCGTGAGCGCAGATGACGCCGCTGGCAAAGGCGGGGAACCGCAGGCGGCGAACTTGCTCGATGTCCCGCGCCGCGCCGCTGGTGATGATGCCCACGGCTCCGAAGGCCTGGTAGCTGGTGCACATGACTTCGCCGAACGTTGCCGCCACGGGTGGATCGTCGAGATCCTGCAAGACCACGACAGCCGGGCCCGGCAGTTCCTCGAAGCGCCGGATCTGCTCTTCCAGGCCGCGATAGGCGCCGCTTTCCCGCCTGGGAAAAGCGCAATGCAGGCGCGCAGTGGAGGCGCAGCCCACCACCGGCGGCAGCTCGGGGAACAGCGCGCGGATGCGCGCGTCCATGTACCCAGTGTGCCGCGGCCTGAGGTCGAACAGCTCGATCGCGTTGGCGATCGTGGGAGTGTCGAAGCGGCGGAGACGCTCGATGGTCAGAGGGGAGAGTTCGCGCATCGGCCTACCTTATACCGCAAGCGGTGCGGGCCTCAGCGCAGCGGCCCCAGCCGCTCGAGTGGCCAGTAAACGAAGACCGCCTTGCCGTAGATATTCCGCCGCGGCACCAGGCCCCAGCTACGGCTATCGTTCGACGAATTGCGGTGATCCCCCAGCACGAAATAGGCGTCGGCCTCCACGCGGACGGGGGGCATATCGCGCGCGTCGCGGTACTGTCGCGGGACGTATTCTTCCTCGAGCGGCTTGCCGTTGATCAGCACCACGCCGCGTTCGATCGAGACCACCTCTCCGGGCAGACCGATGACCCGCTTGATGTAGGACTTGTTCGGGTCGGCCGGGAAGCGAAACACCACCAGATCGCCGCGTTGAATGGGGCTCAGGCCAAGCCGGTAAATGAACTTGTTCACGAAAATCCGTTCCTGATCCGCGAGTACCGGCATCATGCTGGTGCCCTCGACCTTCACCGGCTGGTAGACGAAAAGAATGAAGATGGCCGCGATTACGATGGAGACCGCCAGGTCGCGCAACCACGCCAGCAGAATCGAAACCGTGCGGTTCTGCATGCTGCTCGAAGCGGGCCAGGTCCCCGCTGCCCTGGCCGCTGATGCAACCTGAAATTATAACCCCCGGTGTACGCCGCCCGGAACGCGCGTCGCGCTCACAGCAGTCGCGGCGCGGCGGCGGCTGCGGCCAACTTGCGTTTCAGGCGCTCGCGGCGGCGTTCCAGTTCCGGTGTGGGCTCGATTGCGAGGGCCTGCCCCGTGTAGTCGAGAGCGCGCGCGTAATCGCGTTCGGCGTGCTCGCAGTGCTTGGCCAGTTCGGTCAGCGCAGCCGCCCGATAGCGGTTGCGGCAGCCGGCCAGCTCCTGGAACAGGGCGACCGCTCCCGCAGCGTTGCCGCGCCGTTTCTCCAGGCAGGCCATCTCCCAGAGGGAGCGGAACAGCAGGTCGTCGGGCAGGCCCTGCTCGACGGCGCGCCGCAACAAGGCGAGCGCGCGATCCGTCTCGCCGGCCTTGAGCAGCCAGCGGGCCAGGCCGAGATAATCCGAACCGTGCGCGAACGCCACCTGTTCGGGCGAGCGGTAAGCGAAAGGAACGATCCCGGTCAGGCAGGCCAGCGTCAGTATGTCGAGCGCGTTGTGGCGGAACACGGGCACGATGCGGAGAGCCTCGCGCGTGCGCAGGTATTCGAAGTACAGGCAAGGGATCATCTCGCCCGGGATGTCCCCCTCGCGTTCGAAGCCCAGGATCTGCGCCTCCAGATCCACCAAGCGGCAGCTCTCCAGCCGGAGCTTCCACAGGCGCCGCGCGCCGTAGAGCAGATCGAGGTGGCGAATCCGTTCGAAGGGGGAAGGGGCCCGCGCCAGCCTGTAGCGGGTTTCCAGCAAGGGCTGATCGTAGACCTTCCCGTTGTAGGTCACCAGCACGTCGAACTGACGCAGGTGCGCCTCGAGCGCCCACAGCAGGCTGGGCTCCTCGCGGTGGTCGCGCATGAAGAACTGGCGGATGCGGAAGCCCTCCGGCGTCACGCGCCCCACGCCCACCAGGAAGGCGTAGGTGCCGGTGCCCCCGGCCAGACCTGTGGTCTCGGTATCCAGAAAGGCCCAGCGTTCCGGCGGGCAGCAGGGAATCTCGCCTTCCGAGAGCCGGTCGAGCAGGTCGGCTGGCAGCGCAGCCAGGGCCTCGATCTCGATGCAGCCGTGGCGGCGGTGGCGTTCCCAGAGGCGCTCGGTCTCGAAGTGCCGGCCCCGGGGTGTCTCAATGAGCTGGCCCGGCAACCAGCGCTCGATGCAGGAGGGCGCGCAGCGTTCCGGCTCGCTGCGGCGGGTCGGGGACGCATCCGCAGCGTACTTGCGGTTGATGCGCTCGATCTTGCGCTTCAGGACGGCGAGCAGGTCCTGGATGTCCTCGCCCATGCTTCGCCTTTTCTTTGCCTAATATACATCCGCCGCTTCCGCCTGCTCAACCGCCTGCCCCAGTTGTTCCCACTCGGCCAGCGCTGCCTCGAGGCGCGACTTCTGGGCCTTCCATCGCTCGTTGAGCTCACGCATCTGTTCGGCGCTCACGTAAACCGCCAGCGCGCGTTCGGTCTCCGCGATTTCGGCCTCCAACCGCGCGATCTCTTCCTCGAGTTCCTCGAAGCGCTCCCGCATCTGCCGCAGGCGTAAGGGGTTGATGCGCCGGGGACGCGGGGCGGCCGGTTCCTCCGGCGCGGTCTGCGCGGGGGCGGCGGCCTCCTTGCGGGAACCGGGGCCTTTCTCCGCGCCGGCCTGCGCGGCCTGCTGCTTGCGCCAAAGGTACGCCTCGTAGTTGCCGGGGTAGGTTTCCAGGCGCCCGCCGCCTACCTCGAAGACGCGTGTCGCCAGCCGGTCAATGAAATAGCGGTCATGCGAGACGAAGACCAGCGTGCCTTGGTACTGCCGGAGCGCATCGAGCAGTACGTCCTTGGCGCGCAGATCCAGGTGATTGGTCGGCTCATCGAGCAGCAGGAAATTGCTGGGACGCACCAGCAGCCGCGCCAGGGCGTAGCGGTTCCTCTCGCCGCCCGAAAGCACGCCGATCGGCTTGAAGACATCGTCCTCGGAAAACAGGAAGCAACCCAGCAAGGTGCGCAGCTCGGTCTGAGTGGCGCGGGGCGCCAGCGCGCTGAGATCGTCGAGCAATCGGGCCTCGGGATCCAGCTCTTTGTACTGGTCCTGCGCGAAGTAGTCAGGCTCGACGTTGTGACCGAGGCGGAGTTCGCCCTCGCTCGGCGGCTCCAGCCCGGCCAGCATGCGAATGAGCGTGGACTTGCCCGCGCCGTTGGGTCCCACCAGAGCGACGCGGTCGCCGCGCTCGATCGTGAAGTGGACGCCGCGAAAGACGACTTGGTCACCGTACTTCTTTCCGAGATCGCGCGCCTCGGCCACCAGGCGCCCGCTCGGCCTGGGCTGGGGGAAGCGCAGGCGGATCTGCGGCTCCTCCGGCGGCACTTCGATGCGCTGGAGTTTCTCGAGCTCTTTGATGCGGCTCTGGACCTGGCGCGCTCGGGAGGCCGTGTAGCGGAAGCGGTTGATGAAGGTCTCCAGTTGCCGGATGCGCTCCTGCTGCTGGCGCGCGGCCGCCTCCAACTGTTCGATGCGCTGGCGCCGCGCTTCGAGGTAGCGCGAATAATTGCCGGGGTAGAAGTGCAGGCGCCGGTTCCAGATCTCTACGATGCGGTTCACGGTGACGTCGAGAAAGTAGCGGTCGTGCGAGACCAGCACAAAGGCGTGCGGATACGAGGCCAGATAATCCTCCAACCAGTTCCGGGCCTCCAGGTCCAGATGGTTGGTGGGCTCGTCGAGCAGCAACAGGTTGGGACGAGCCAGCAGCAGCTTGGCCAGGGCGATGCGGGCCTGCCAGCCGCCGGAGAATTCCTCCGTACGGCGCACCCAGTCCCGCTTGGCGAAGCCAAGGCCCGCCAGCACCGCGCCGACGCGGGCCTCGATTGCGTAGCCGTCGCGCTGGCGGAACTCGGCATCGAGGCGCGCGAAACGCTCGGCTGCCTCCCGGTAGGCATCGCCGGCCGGATCGAGCTCGGCCATGAGCCGGCTGAGGCTTTCCAGCTCCCGGCCCATCTGGCGCAGATCGTCGAAGACGCCGAGGCATTCCTCGAACACCGTCCGCCCGGCCAGTGCGAGACCTTCCTGGGGAAGGTAGCCCCGGCTCACGCCCTTGGCCGCAACGACCGTGCCCTGGTCGGGCGACTCCAAGCCGGCCAGGATCTTCAGCAGCGTGGTCTTCCCCGAGCCGTTCGGACCCACCAGGCCGATGCGGTCCTGCGGCGTCACCAGCCAGTCCACGCCTTCGAAGAGAACCTTGGGACCGTAGCTCTTCGAGACCCCTTCCAGCCGGATCATTGGCGACGCAGGATTCGGCCGGGCCGCGCCCCCGTGAGCTTGCCGTTTTCGACCACGGCCTGCCCGTTGACCAGCACCAGATCGAAGCCCTCCGAATACTGATGCGGCTGCCGGAACGTCGCCTTGTCCTGCACGCGATCAGGGTCGAACAGCACCAGATCGGCGGCGAAGCCCTCCCGCACCAGGCCGCGATCCCTCAGGCGGACGCAGCGCGCGGGCAAGGAGGTCATTTTTCGCACCGCCTCCTCGAGGCTGAGCAGGCCGCGTCTTCGCACGTACTCGGCCAGCACGCGCGCCCGCGTGCCGTAGGAACGGGGGTGCGGGACGCCGACGCCGAACTCGCGCACGCCGCCGTCGGAGGCCACCGCGGTGAAAGGATGGCGCAGGATGCGAACCACGTCCTCCTCGCTCATCGAATGGTAGACCATCTGTGCGCCTCCCCTCTCCACGATCTCGAGGATCGTTTCGATCTCCCGACGAAGGCCGCGTCCCGGGCGGTTGCGGGCAATCTCGGTGATGGTCCTGCCCTCGAGCGAACGGTCGTGTTCACAGGAGGCCACCATGGCGTAGGAGTAGTTCTTGTGCCCGAGGCTCTTCAGCCTCCGCTCCATCTCGCGTGCGATGCGTTTTCGCGTGGCGGGATCGGCCAGCCGTTGCTTGATCCTGTCCTCGCCGTCGGCCAGCGCCCACTCCGGCAGCAGGATCGTGATGCCGGTGCTCGAGCGGTCGTAGGGGTACTGGTCCACGGTGACGTCCACGCCTTGGCGGCGGGCCTGCTCGATCAGGGCCAAAGTCCGTGTGCTGGCGCCCCAGAGGCGACGGTTGTCAATCTTGAAATGTGCGATCTGGACGGGCAGGCCCGCCTCCCGGCCCACGCGCACGGCTTCCTCGATGGCTTCGGCGGCGCGGGCTCCTTCGTCGCGAATGTGGCTGGCGTATATGCCACCGTAGCGCGCCGCCACGCGCGCCAGGGCGAGGATCTCGTCTTCCGGCGCGTAGACTCCGGGGATGTAGATCAGCCCCGTCGAGAATCCCAGTGCGCCGTCGCGCATGCCCTTCTCGACCAGCTCCTGCATCCGGGCCAGCTCCTCCGGCGTCGCCGCGCGGTTCGACGCGCCCATCACCTGGCGCCTCACCGTGTTGTGGCCGATGAAGGAGGCGACGTTGACGCCGATGCCGTTCTTGATCAGGCGCGCGAAGGCGTCTGCGAGGTCCTGCCAGGAGCCCCCGCAATTGCCCGTCACCACCGTGGTCACCCCGTCCATGACGTAGTTGTCGGCCCCGGGCACCTTCTCGATGCCGCCTTCGATGTGGGTGTGGATATCAATGAATCCCGGGGCGAGAACGCGGCCTGCGGCCTCCACGACCCGCAGAGCGGTGGCCCGATCGAGGCGTCCCACGGCCGCGACGCGGCCGTCGCGCACGGCGACATCGGCGCGAAACCACGGGTTGCCCGTGCCGTCCACCACGCGCGCGTTGCGGATGAGCAGGTCGTAATCGGCGGCCGGTGCGAGCCCGAAAGCCAGCAACAGGGCAAGCCATCGCATGATTGGCGTCAGCAACGAGTTTAGCGCACCGCCGCCACGGCTTAGCAGCGTCTTCATACGGCGAGCGCGCGTCGGATAGCGCGCTTGAGAATCGCCTCGGCGCCGGGCGCAACGTGGGAAGCGCTTGGCTCGTAGCCACCCTCCAGCATGACTCGGTCGGGGCAGATGTAGCCGGGCGCGATGTCCCCGTACCCGGCGACCGCGACCAGGCGTCCTTTGGCGAGTCGCGCGGCATGCTCCTGGAATTCGAGCAGCGGTTCGCCAGGCAGGTGAAGGATATGCGCCGGTCCTAGCCCGACAGCGGTGACGTATAGCGGCTCCCGTCGCCGCGCGTAGGCTTGCGCGCAAGCCATGCGATAGCGCGCCTCGCCGCTCGCCCCGGGATCTATCGGCTTTTCCGGCCGGCGGGCGGGCAGTCGCACTGGCAGCGTTCGCCAGTGCAGCACCCCGAGCGGCTGCCAGTGCGTGGCCGCCGCCGCCGCTCGCATGGCTGCCGCCAAGCGATCGGCCAGTCCCTTTCGCGCAGGCTCCGAGCCGTCATTGTACTTTCCGACGGTCACGTCCCCGGCACAGCCGGTGAAGTAAATCTGGAAAATCCCCTCCTCACCCTCCACGCGCTCGCGCGCCTCGCCCACGAAGTCCGCCGAGGCTCTCCCGTCACAGCAGAAGGTCTGCGGATGCGTGGCATAGAAGTGCAAGCGGGCCAGCGGGCGACCGCGGGACGCCAGGCTGAGGGTCCGCAACCACGGGTCAATGCGTCCCTCCGGCAGAGCCGCCTGGTAGGGATCCTTGGCCCCTGTGCTGTAACGGACGACGAGTTTGCCCTGATCCCGGATGCGGCGCGAAGAAGCCACCCTTTCCACGCGCACCTCGGCGGTGCCCACCTCCTCCACTGGTTGCAGCTGGCGTGCCGCTTGGCGCACGGCTTCGCTCAACCTGCGACCCACCTCCCGGAGTCCGGACTCACTGAACATCAAGGGGGGATCGGGCAGTTCACGCAGGAGCCGGCAGGCGTCGCCCTCCACGTAGGGCGCCGCGTGCTGGTGCACCGTGTGCAGGAGGACTCGGTCCGGCAGCGTGCCTGCGCCCGTGGCCAGCGCCTCCTTTAAGGCGCGATAGGCCGCCCCACCCAGCGCGCACCAGTCCATCGCGCAGAGCACGAAGCGCCGGCGACCGTCCTCGAGGAGGAGGCCTTTCGCCCAGAGCGGATCGAGGACGCTCCTGAGCGGCGTAACCCAGATCAGCGGCTCTCCCGGGGCTGGCGTGACATCGCAGCGAAAGGTCGCCATGCGCAGGACCCCGCCCGGGAGCCTCCGCGCCACGTCGCAGCACAGCCCAAGCATCAGTTCCCGCCGGGAAAGATTCCGGCGCGCGCCGTGCACTTGCCGGCTGCTCATGTTCGCAGTGTATTCCCGCCGCGCTCCGGGCGGGGAGCTCTCACCGCGAGGCAAGCTGCGCCGCCGTGTATTCTTCGAGGTAGCGCCGGAAGGCTTCGGCCAGAGCCAGGCGGCAGGAGCTCTCCCGCCGCAAGTTCACTCCCTCGATCTCGCGCACGGGCAGGAGGTCGCGCGTGCTTGAGGTGATGAACACCTCGTCGGCCTTCAGGAGGTCCTCCAGCCGCAGCGTCTTCTCTTCCACCGTGACGCCCGGAACGCGGATTTCCTCGAGCAGGAGGGCGCGGGTGACGCCAGGCAGGCAACCGGAGCTCAGCGGCGGCGTTTGCACGCGATCGCCTACGACGGCGAAGACATTGGCCGAGGTGCACTCGCTGACTTCGTCGCGCTCGTTGAGCAGGATCACCTCGTCGTAGCCGCGCTCCTGCGCCTGCTCGAGCCAGGCGAGATTGAGCGCCCAGGAAAGCATTTTCACGCCGGCGAGCGGGCAGGCGGCATGGCGCGCCTGCGGCTGTACGGTGAGCCGGACGCTGTCGCCCCAGTCGGTCAGGTCGGCGGTGAGGCCGATGAGGTCGAACGGACGGTCCACCGGTCCCTGCCAGACGCCGCCGCCGTTGCGCACCACGGCGACGCGCAGCGTGGCTTCCAGGGCAGCGTTGGCTTCCACGAGCCGGTGCAGGCGGGTGCGGAGGTAATCGGGGTCCTGCGGGAAGGGAACCCGCAGGGCGGCCGCGTCCCGTTGCATTCGTGCAAAGTGCCGTTCGTAGGCGAACAGCACGCCACGGTGCACCCGGAGGGTGCTGAAGACGCCCCAACCCGCCAGCAGGCCGACCTGTCCGGGCGCAAGGATCTTCGCGCTAGCCTCCCGGATCTCGTCGTTGTGGAGGACGTAGCGGTGCATGGACCCCCATATTTTAACCGGGCGGGGTGCGCCAGTTCGGGAACCATTGCGGCCTGGCCCGGCGGCATTCGCTGATGAGGTCGGGCACCCTGCGCCTGCGCGCCAGCAGTTTCTCGAGCACCGCCTCGAGCAACTCCTGCTCGCCCCGGATCCACTCCAGCGGCACCTGTTTGTACGCGCGGTCCAGAACCTCTTCCGGGCAGTGGATGATGCGATCCAGCCAGGGCTGGAAGCTTTCCCAGCCGGTCACGTTCTCGTAAACGGCGGGGCGGTGATAGAGTCCGTGCAGTGGCGCGTCGGGAAAGTCCCAGTGCGGCCCGTTCAGCACGAATCCCTGGTCAATCATGAGCGCGAAGAACGGCCCTGCGTCCGCGCTTTCCCTCCGGCGGAAAAAGACGGCCTGGCGTCCGTTGGCGTTGCCCATCCACTTGTCGAACGCCAGCACCCCGGCGAATTCCCGCAGATTGCTTACACGGCGCAGGAGCGCGTCCGGGAGCAAGTCGTATACCGTCACCGTGTCTGGATGCCCGGGATAGCGAGATCCCCAATGCCACCCTGGCGCGGGCTGGATGCGGTAGCTGCCCAACTGGATCGTCACTTCGGGATGCCGCTCGAGGAACTCGCGGGAAATCGAGATGATCCGCATCGCTGGGATCGAGAAGCCCAGATATTCCATCAGCACGCCCGCCACCATTTCGTTGACGAGGATGCGGCGGTGCTGGGGATTGTTGCTGAACTTGACGACGTAGAAATGACCGTCCTCGGCTTCGATCAGGTGCGACTGCGCTCCGCCGCGCATCTTGCGGATCAGGCGGCGAGCCTCGAGCGGCATGGCCAATGCGGTAAGCTATTGCTCACGTCAGCCGAAAGGTCGGTCCTGCCAGAGGGATCCCACGCAGGGCCGAGCGGCGTGCCCCACGGTCGCGCCGCCAAGGAAAGGAGATGTTCACGGATGAGCCAGGAAACGACAGCCGCTGTGTTTCCCGTGCGCTCCAAGGACGAGATCGCCCTGGAGCTGATGAAGTTCATCGCCGTCACCACCGGCTATGGCAAGGCTGCGCCCGCCGCCGGTTACACGGGCAAACCCCCGCGCTCTGCCGAGGAGTACGCCGACGCCCTGCTCGAGTTGTTCCAGCGCTGCCGGGCCTTGCTCCGCGACTGAGACCTGCGCAGCGCCGCGCGGTACAGCGGGCGCTCACCGGCGCGACTTCTTCGCCGTTTTCTTCGCCGGCGTCTTCTTGGCGGCCTTCTTCGTAACCTTCTTGGCGGCCTTCTTGGTTGCTTTCTTGGCCGGCACCTTCTTGGCGGCCTTCTTGGCCGGCTTTCTGGCCGCTTTCTTGGGCGTAGCCTTCACCGCGGGTTTCTTGGGTGCCGCCGGGGCAGCCGCGGATTCCTCGGCTGCGACAGGTTCCGACGGAGTCTCGGCAGGCGTGATGCTCTCGGGCGCTTCGGGTTCAGGCACGGTTTTCTCCTCCTCGAATGTCCTGAATTCTGGCTCGAACTCTTCCTCCTCCTCGAACTCCTCCTCTTCGTCCTCGTCGGGACCCCATTCTTCGAGATCGGTATCGAATTCGATGCTCTCGTCCTCGTAATCGAGGTCGTCCCGCTCGTCATCCCCCAGTGCGAGCCGGAAGGGATCAAACATTTCCAGAGCCTCCTGTGTGCTCGGTCATCACATAGAATAGCGCTTTTTTCGCGGAAAGCAAGAGCGAAACGAGGCGGGGACGGTCGCGGTGCGAGCTGGGAAGGCGCGGCTCGATCAGGGATGCGCGGCGGGACGGCGCAGCGAATGGCTCTGGTTTCGCGCCGTCACGGTGCGTGCGGCGCCCCTCTTCTGCGCTGTTGCGCGCTCGGCGCCGGCTCTGCGCGCCGGACCTGGAGACTTCACCGTGGCCTTGCCAGGCGAGAGGCCGGTTCCCGCCGGGACCAGCACGATGTCGCCGGGTTCGAGGCCATCCACGAGGTCGCCATTGACGGCGGCCAGCGATCTCTCGGCCACGCGATACCGCCGGGCGATCGAGGCCAGCGTCTCGCCCTCGACAACCCGGTGCGCGCGGACGCCCTGGCGCCGCTCCGACGGGATGCCTTCGAGCAGCGCGGCCAACTGCGGAGCCGTTCCCTTGGGCACTCGCAACGAGTAACCTTCCGGGGCGAGATCCTTGAGCAGGGCTGGATTCAACTCGCGCAACTCGGCCAGAGGCCGCGCGATCAGATCCGCCAGCAGCGCCAGGCTGGTCGGCGCCGTCATCTCGATCGTGTCGTACTCGATCGGCGGATCCACGGGGATGCCCTCGAGGCCATGCGCCGCCGGATTCTTGGCCATGATGATCATGGCCA
>JANXAE010000129.1 GCA_025062235.1 Bryobacteraceae bacterium | reverse complement strand
GGCACTGCACGACGGAGAGGGCAGCGACGTTCGGCAGGATCAGGACACGGTAGCGCGCGAGGCGCTCGGGATCGAGCAGCCGGTCATGGACCATGTCGAAGGGAATTCGCGCCTCCACCAGCGCGTGGTAAGCGCCGAGGATGTGCTGCTCGACCTTCTCCTGCGCGCGCGGGCCGCCGTAGAAGGCCGCCGTCTGCTGGGAGTAGACCAGAGCGACTCGCGCCAGCGACTCCTCGTTGCGCAGGTAGCGTTCCGAGCGCCAGTGCCAGTCGTAGATGCGCTCGACCACTTCCAGCCACCGCGGATCGTGGATGACCCCGCGGAACTTGGTGAACCAGGGCCGCGTGCCCCATGTGCGATGCCGTCCGCGACCCACATACGGATCTCGGCCTCGCTCTGCACGGAGTCTTTCCATCGGTACGGTTCCTCCAGTCCGACGCTGAAGATGCCGACAACGGGTTTCTGGCCGAGGGCGGCCCGGTGTTCCTTGGCGTACTTGCCGTTGGCCCACGGCGGCATCAGACCGCGGCGCGCCTGGCGGTCGGCCATCAGCGTTGGAGCCAGCTCGCCGGCGGTGTTCATGTCCAGCTCGCTCAACGCGCCCCCGCCCGTGTTCGGTATCAGGCAGGCGTTCGGATGGATGCGGCGGATCTCGCCGTCCCACAGCCGCCATAGCTCGAACAGTCGCTGCTGCCGCCAGACCACGGAATGCCGCCGCGAGGGGTCCCTCGGATCGGCGCTGCGCGGCAGCTCCAGCCCGCAGAAATCCCGGAAACTTTTCCGACAGTGCTCGCAGTAGCACATGCCCGAGCCTGCCCAGCGGTTGGCAAAGATGCCGTCCACGCGGTACATGCTCATGATTTCGCGGATGACCTCGGTCATGAACTGGAAGTTGTAAGGCCCCAACCCGCAGGTCACCCAGCGGCCGGGCGTGGCCCAGTGCGGTTGCGGCTTGCCCTCGGCATCTACGGCCACCCATTCCGGGTGTGCCCGGAAAGCCTCTTCCCGGCAGGAGTGCGGGTCCACGCGCGCGAGCACGACCATTCCGAGCCTGCGACAGCCGGCCAGAAGCTCGCCGGAAGGATCGTCGCCCTCTTTCATCCAGGCGCTGCGGTGGTGATAGGGAATCCTGGTCGGGTAATAGGCCACGCAGCCCCGGCGCTCAGGCAGACGGCGTCGGCGTGCACGCGCCGGAAGTAATCCAACCAGAATGCCGGGTCGTACCAGAATGCCGGGTCGTAGCGGCCGGGGTCGTTCTCGGCCAGGGTCAACTGCGCCCAGCGCATAGGGCGATCGAACCACGGTGCGGGGACCTGGCCGGCGGCCAGCGCGACGGGCATGCTGATGAAAAGCCGCCGTGTCAGTTCCATCGCAACGCTCCCGGTGATCGGTCACGCACTGCGGTAAGCTAGCAGCGGAGACGCGCCCGATGCAACCGAAGCGAAGAGACTTACTGGGGATGACCGCCGGCCCTCTGCTTCTGGCGCGCCGGGTCTGGGGCGCCAACGAGCGACCCGCCTACGGCGTCATCGGCACAGGCAACCGCGGCCGCTGGTTGAATCGCGCCTTTCAGAAGCTGGGCGCCCGCTGCGTGGCGCTTTGCGATCCTTACGAACCGCATTTGGAGCTGGCGCGCAGCGAATCGCCGCCGGATGTGAAGACCTACGTGGATTACCGCGACCTGCTGGCGCAGCCCGGGGTGGATTTCGTGGTCATCGCCACGCCCGACCATCATCACTGCCCGAATCTGCTCGCTGCCCTCGAGGCAGGCAAGGATGTCTACCTGGAGAAGCCGCTTTCCATGTCGCTCGAAGAGAGTGCGCGCATGGTGGAAGCGGTCCGCCACTCGAAACAGATCGTGCAGGTCGGCATGCAGCGCCGCTCGATGGAATTCTGCATCGAGGTCAAGAAACTGGTGGACGGAGGCATCCTGGGCAAGGTCTCCCTCGCCAAGGCGCTCTGGAACTGGCACTTCGCCAAGCCGCTCGACAACTCGCCCCTGCCGGGCAAACTGGACTGGGAGCGATTCCTGGGGCCCGCGCCCAGACGGCCGTTCGAGCCTCGTCGCTTCCGTTGGTGGCGGGGCTTCTGGGACTACTCCGGCGGCAACATGACCGACCAGGGCACGCACCTGATGGATGTCATCCAGTGGATGACCAACTCGGGGCCGCCGCGAGCCGCTGTCTGCCACGGCTATCTGGCCAGGATGGCTGGCGCCGAGGTCCCGGACGTCTTCTGCGCGGCGTTCGAATATCCGGACTTCATGGCGACCTGGACTCTGAATTACGCCAGCTCGTACGAGAACGACTGGTCCATCCAGATCCAGGGCGACGAGGCCACGCTGGTGTTGGATCGGACGGGCGCTCGCATTTATCGGGACCCGGGCCTACAAGCGGCGCCTTGGAAGCTCACCGATCCGTTGCCCCTGGTCCGTCGCATCGAGGACCGCAGCACGGGATTGGAACACCAGCAGAACTTCCTGGATTCGATCCGCTCGCGCCGGCCGCCCAACTGCACGGTGGAGATGGCGGCGGCCGCTGTGGCCGGGCCCCACCTAGCCAACCTGGCCCTGAAGCAGGAACGCAAGGTGCGGCTGAGGCCGGACGGCGCTGGGGCCCTCTGAAGCCACCGGCGCCAGTGCCCGTCTCAGGTTCGCGTAGGCGCGGAAGGTGAGGGATTTGACTGCCTGCACCGAGCACCCGAGCGTGGCTGCGATCTGCTCGTAATCCATGCCTTGGTACTTGTGCAACAGCACGACAGCCCGCTGCCGCGAAGGCAGGGCCGCCACCGCGCGTCGGACCCGCTCGGCTTGGGCTCGCCGCCAGAGAACCTCCTCAACGCTCGGCTGTTCGGCGGACCGGGGCATCTCGCCGGGCCGGCCCAGGTCCTCGAGGCTGCACGGCTTGCCGCAGCGCCGCTCATGCCGCAACCAGTTCAGGGCCAGATTGGTTGCGATTCGGTAAAGCCAAGTTGTGAACCGCGCCGTGGGGCGATAGCGGCATCGCGCGCGGTACACGCGCAGGAAAACCTCCTGGGCCAGCTCCTCGGCGGCTTCCCGGTCCTGAACCATGCGGTAGAGGAAATGGACCACCTGCGTGCGGTGACGACGGAGCAGACACTCGAACGCCTGCATGTCGCCGCGGCCGAGCCACAGCATCAGCTCCTCGTCGCACGGGGCTTGCCAGCTCTGGCCGGCGGCGTCTTCCATGGTACTAGTGTGACGCAGCCTGCGCTCAGTGGTTTGTAAAGCCTGAGCCGCGCGGTGCAAAAAGTCCTTTACGTTCTTAACAAACCCATTCAGCCGGCGCGAGAGGATCCCCTGCTCTGCACCGTCCTGGGCAGCGGGCCGCCATCACAGGTTCACCGGAAGCTCTTCATGGAAGACCGAGGCAGGCAGCTCGATGCCGCTGAGCTTCAGCCGCTCCAGCACGCGCGGCGTCGCACCCGTGGCGCGGAAGCGGCCTTGGATCTTGCCGGAGTCCGTTACGCCGAGGCGCTCGAAGTGGAAGATCTCCTGAAGCTGGATCTGCTCGTCGCGGACGCCGAGCACTTCGGCGATGCTCATGACCTTGCGCGTGCCGTCCTGCAAGCGGGCAAGTTGCACCACGATGCGGATGGCGTTGGCCAGCTGTTGGATGATGACCCGGCTTGGCATCTCCAGATCCGCCATGAGAACCATGGCCACCAGGCGGGAGAAAGCATCGCGGGGCGAGTTCGCGTGTACGGTGCTCATGGAGCCGTCCACGCCGGTGCTCATCGCCTGCAACATATCGAGGGCTTCCGGGCCTCGGCATTCGCCGACGATGATGCGGTCCGGCCGCATGCGCAGCGCCGTGCGCACCAGCTCGCGTTGGTTGATGCCCCCCTCGCGATTCAGGCCGGGCTGCCGCGTCTCGAACTTGACCACGTGGCGCTGCTGGAGCTGCAACTCCGCGATCTCTTCGATGGTTATGATGCGCTCATCCTCCGGGATGTAGCGCGAAAGCGCGTTGAGCATGGTGGTCTTCCCGGAGCCGGTGCCGCCCGAGATCAGGATGGTCACCTTGGCCTGGACGCAGGCGGCCAGGAAGCGCAACATGCCGGGCATCAGGGTCTGGTTGGCGATCATCTCCTCGGCGGTGATGACGTGCCGACCGAAGCGGCGGATGCTGAGCGCGGGGCCGTCGAGGGCCAGAGGCGGGATGATCGCGTTGACGCGCGAGCCGTCGGGCAGCCGCGCGTCCACGATGGGTTGCGCTTCGTCAATGCGCCGGCCCACCTGCGAGACGATCTTCTCGATGATGTGCAGCAGGTGCGCGTTGTCGCGGAAGCGGACCTGCGTGAGGTGCAGCTTGCCGTTGCGCTCGATGTAGACCTTGTTGCACCCGTTGACGAGAATGTCGGTGATCGAGGGCTCCTTGAGCAGGGGCTCGAGCGGCCCCAGGCCGAGGACCTCGTCGAGCACCTCCTCGACGATGCGGTTCTGCTCGGCCGTGGTCATCGGCACGCGCTCTTCTTCGAGCAGGCGCTCGACCACGCGGCCGATCTCGGCGCGCACGCGGTCCTTGGGAATGGAGGACAGGCGCTCGTAGTTGAGCACGCCCAGCAGCTTCCGGTGGATCTCGGACTTCAGCTCGAAGTAACGGTCCGTCGTGCGGGTTGCCGCAGCGGAAGTGTTTCCGCCCCGCGCAGGCGCCGGACGGTAGATCGTTCCCACGGCTCCTCCCTGGCCGGCTGGCGGCCCTCGACGCCCCGGCGGATTCTGGTCCTCCTGCGGGCGTCTCAACGGCTTCTGGGCCGCGTCCATCTATTTTAAACACGGACTGACAGCCGGCCGTCGCTGCTCAGGATGTGGCGGTCACCTGGCCGGCCGCCGGCTCCGGGGTCGTGCGCAATTCGACGCTCTGCCAGGCGAGCGTGGCAGGCTCCTGCTTGAGCACCCCGAACGGACCGATGGCCCACAGCGAGCCGCCGGCTTCGATGACCCGCCTCAGGAAGACCGGCTGCTCAAGTCGTATTTGCTTCCACGTGCGCCCGCCATCTTCGCTGACCAGGAACCCGTTCGAAGTGGTGATCCAGCCGCGTCCCGTGCGATCGAACTGGATGGAAGTCAGCCAGTCGCGCACCGGGCTGGGCTGCGTCTCCCAGGTGCGGCCGCCATCGGTCGTGTGCAGGATCTGCCCGCCGAAGCCTGCGGCCCAACCTTCGTTGACATCGCGGAAATACACCGCGCTCAGCGACCAGGAGGCAGCCGTGCTGCGGACGGGTTCCCAGGTCTGCCCTCCGTCGGTGGTGCGCAGGATGGCACCCGTCCAACCCACGGCCCACCCGTGGCGCTCGTCCACGAAGTAAATGGCCTCCAGGGAGTAGGGCACCGGGGTGAGCTGGCGCACCCAGCTCCGGCCGCCATCGGAGCTGTGCAGGATCGTCCCGCCCCAGCCGGCAATCCAACCGCGCTCGCCCACGAAGTGGATGGCGCTCAGGTGCTCGCGGGCAGGGACGGACACGCGATTCCAGCTCCGGCCTCCGTCCTCGCTGGCCAGCACGGTCCCGCCGTCGCCCACGGCCAAGCCCCGGCCGCCCGAAAGCAGTTCGATGGCCCGGAGCTTGCCCTCCGCGGGGAGCTTCACTTGGCGCCACTTGCCACCGCCATCGTCACTGACCAGCAAGGCGCCTTGCTGACAGAGCAACCAGATCAGCGAACCCGACGAAGCAGCGTCCTGAATCCAGCAGGAGGCAAGATCGGCATGCGCAAGGAAGCCGGTGAAAAGCAGCACCGCAACCAGAAGTTTCCGCATGGTCATCCTCCGTTACGGCTCTGCGGTTATGATAAACCGCCCCTGGATGATTGGGGCCGGGATCGCTGGGGAAGGGAGAAGGGCAGCCTCGGGCTCGCCCGTTCTCCATGCGCTTAGACTCGGCGGGTGCGCCTCGGGTTTCAACCGGGCGGCCTCCCTGCCGCCTTTTGCCTCACCCGCTGGTCGAAGCGCTGAACATCCACCACGTGCCGCTGGTGAGCGCCCTCGGCAACGCCTTCCCATTCGTCCGTGGCCTTGAGCTTGAAGGTCACACGCTTGCCCTCGACCGAAATGACCTCCACATCCAGCGTCAGGCGCATCCCGACCGGGGTGGGTGCCAAGTGCCGAAGCTCGACCCAGACGCCCACACTATCGAGCCCCTGGGGCAAGAACTCGCGCAGCAGGTTGCGGCAGGTCCTCTCGAAGAGGCCGATGAGGCTCGGTGTGGAAAGTACGCGGGCGGTCTCCGGCCCGAGGAAGTCTATCGCCAGGTCCGGGGTGACCAGTTGCTCGCACGATTGCTTGGCGCCAACCGGGACGATCTCCATGAGCTCATGATACTGCTCGGGGCGGGGTCGCTCCGGTTATGGGGGTGAAAGCGGGGACCTGCCGGTAACGAAGACCTTGGCGGGGGCATCTCCAAAATGGTACATTTGTCGGTGAGCCACACTGGTGGCTCGCATTTCGAAAGTATCGGAGCCGTCGGGAGCAGGGAAGCGGTCCCCTTAGGGGCGGCTTCTGGCGCGCGGGCGGCCGCTATTAAGGACTGTGAAATTGAAGATGCGCGGGTGGGTCTTGCTTTGCGTAGTGGCGGCCGCGCCAGCCCGGCTGCCGGCCGATCCCGGCCCCGTCACCCCTCCTCCCGATCTGTTGGGCAGGTACCTCACGGCCGTCGAGTCCCAGCAGAACCGGGCGGCGGACCTGGCCATGCACGTGGAGATTGACGCCGAGGTGCCTAGGCTGCGGCGGAGCGGCCGGTTGCAGGCTTTGAGATTCATCACCCGCCTCGGGCAGATCACTTACAGGATCCTGCGCTTCGAGGGAGACGAGAGCGTCAAGAAGGACATCATCGCTCGCTACCTGGCTGCCGAGCAGAAGGCGAAGGCCGAACACGGCGAGGATATCGCCATCACTCCCGCCAATTACAGGTTCCGCTACAAGGGTACAGCCGATTACGCGGGCCGGACAGCGTATGTCTTTCAGGTAACCCCCAAGCACAAGCGGATTGGCCTGTTCAAAGGAGAACTTTGGATCGATTCGCAGACCTTCCTGCCCCTGAGGGAATGGGGCGAAATGGTCAAGAATCCTTCGGTTTTCCTGAGGAACGTTTATTTCGTCAGGGACTATTTCATCCGCGATGACGTCGCGCTGCCGCGTCGCGTCCTGAGCGACATCAGCACTCGCCTGGTGGGGAAGGTGCGGCTGACAATCTGGTTCGACCGCGTGGTCACGGGCGAGCAGGCTCGGCTGGAACTCTCCGCTTGGTTGGGCCCTGCGGAAGCCAATGGCTCGGAGTATTCGAACCACTGAGCTTCCAGGCGGAATGCAGGGTATCGGACCCGTCCCGGGGAACCGAACCAGGGCGGCCACAAGGGGGGATAAGCCCCGGCGCGGCGCCGGGAGCCTGCCGTGAGGACGCTGCTACTGAATCCGCCCTCTTTCGAACGCTTCGACGGCGGTGCGGGTTCTCGCTGGCCCGCCACGCGCGAGATCGAATCCTACTGGTACCCGGTCTGGCTCTGCTACCCCGCGGGCATGCTCGAGGACAGCAAAGTAGTGGACGCACCTCCGCACGGGCTCTCGCCCGAACAGGTCGTGGCGATGGCAAGGGACTACGAGTTCGTGGTCCTGTTCACCTCCACGCCGGGCTTCCGGGTTGACGTGGCGATTGCGGAACGGATGAAGGACGTCAACCCGAAGGTCAGGATCGCCTTCGTAGGTCCTCCGGTTACCGTGGATCCGGAGATGGCGCTGACGGCCTCGCGCGCCATTGATTTCGTGATTCGCCGCGAATTCGATTACCAGGTGGCCGACTACGCGCGCGGCAAGCCGCTGGAGGAAATTCCGGGCGCCAGCTACCGCCGCCACGGTCAAATCGTCCACAACCCCGAGGCGCCCCCCATCGAAAACCTCGACGCGTTGCCTTGGGTGACGAAGGTCTACCAGCGCGATCTCGACATCCATCGCTACAGCGTTCCGTTCCTGCTGAAGCCTTACGTGGCCTTCTACACCTCCCGCGGATGCCCCGCCCTGTGTACGTTCTGCCTCTGGCCCCAGACCCACTCCGGGCACCGTTGGCGCTTGCGTTCCGCCGAGGACGTGGCCAACGAGGCGCGCTACGCCTTCGAGGTGTTCCCCGACCTCAAGGAAATCTTCTTCGACGACGACACCTTCAACTACCAGAAAGCGCGCACGCTGGAAGTTTGCAGGAAACTCAAGCCCCTGGGCATTACCTGGTCCTGCACGTCGCGCGTCACCACGGACTACGAAACTCTCAAGGCCATGAAGGAGGCCGGTTGCCGGCTCCTCATCGTCGGCTACGAATCGGGCGATCCCCAGATCCTCAGGAACATCAAGAAAGGCGCGACGGTGGATATGGCGTTGCGCTTCACGCGCGATTGCAAGAAACTGGGCCTGAAAATCCACGGAGATTTCATCGTGGGCCTGCCGGGGG
>JANXAE010000128.1 GCA_025062235.1 Bryobacteraceae bacterium | reverse complement strand
CCTGCCCGAGTTCTACCGCGACCACATCCGCGATGCCCGCCTGGTGGCGAACCCCGGCTGCTATCCCACAGCCGCCAGCCTCGCCATCCGGCCGCTCGTGGACGCCGGCGTGGTGGATCGCTACGCCGGCATCGTCTGCGACGCCAAGTCCGGCGTGAGCGGGGCGGGGCGCAAGCCCACCCTGCGCACCAGCTTCTGCGAGGTCACCGAGAATCTCAGCGCCTACGCCGTTCTCGAGCACCGCCACGTGCCCGAAATCCTGCTGAACTGCGGACTGGAGGAGGGCGAGCTGAGCTTCACCGCGCAGCTCCTCCCCGTGGGCCGTGGCATCCTCGAGACCATTTACTTCCGCGGGCTGGAGGTGAGCGGCCCGGAAATGCTGCTGAACATCTACGAGCAGCGCTACGGACAGGAGCCCTTCATCCGGCTCTACGAGCCGGGACAAACGCCTGACCTGCACGCCGTGCAACACACGAACTTCTGCGATCTGGGCGTGGTCTTTGACGCCGGAACCGGACGCGGCGTCATCATTGCGGCCATTGACAATCTGGTCAAAGGGGCCGCCGGGCAGGCCGTGCAGAACATGAACCTGATGCTGGGTTTCGCCGAGACGGAGGCGCTGCTGTGAAGGTCTTGGTCAAGCTGGGCGGATCCCTGCTGGAATCGCAACCCTCGCGCGAAAGGCTGGCTGCCGAGCTGGCCGCAGCCCGGCGCGAGGGGCTCGAGCTGGTCGTGGTGCACGGCGGCGGAAAGCAGATGAGCCGCTTCCTGGCCGAGCGCAACGTTGCTAGCCGATTCGTCGGAGGGCTGCGCGTGACCACGCCTGAAGTCCTCGACGCTGTGATCAAGGTCGTGGCCGGCAGCGTCAACCGCGAGCTGGTGGCCACGTTGGTGGCGGCTGGCGCGCGCGCCGTGGGACTGAGCGGCGTGGACGATTGCCTGCTCGAAGCCCGAGCCATGGGGGAAGAGCTGGGCGCCGTCGGCCGCCCGGCGCACGCCAACACCGAGCTGCTCGATTTGCTGGTGGCGCACGGTTTCCTTCCCGTCATCGCCTGCGTGGGCGCCGACCGGCAGGGACGGATCTACAACGTCAACGCGGACCAGATGGCCGCCGCCTTGGCCTCCGGCTTCCGGGCCGATTCGTTGATCCTGCTCACCGACGTCGGCGGCGTCCTTGCCGCCGACGGTCGGATCCTGCCCCAGCTCACCGCCTCGCAAGCGCGCCGGCTGATTGCGGACGGAGTCGCCACCGGAGGCATGCAGGCCAAGCTGGAAGCCGCGATCGGCGCCCTCGAGGCCGGCGTTCGCAGAATCGTCATTGCAGCCGGTGCCGAACCGGGCGTCATAGCAAGAGCGCTGGCCGGCGATGGGCCAGGGACGCGCCTGATCCGCGAGGAGAACCTGCCTTGAGGACCTCCCCCCGAACCGTCGCCGCCCCGTTGCAGGCCTGCCGGCTGAGGCTTGAAAAAGCGGTCAGCGCAGACATCCCCGACCTGCTCCGCCTGATCAACGGGTACGCAGCGCAGGGCATCATGTTGCCCCGCACCGAACTCGAGCTGGCAGAGAATCTGCGCGATTTCACCGTGGTGCGGGAGAACGGCCGCGTGCTCGCTTGCGCGGCCCTGCACATTTATTCGCCGGCCAGTGCCGAAATCCGTTCCCTGGCGGTCGAGCCCGCTGCGCAGGGCAGGGGCCTCGGCCGGGCGCTGGTGCTTGCCCTGGAGCAGGAAGCGCGCGACCTCGGCCTGCAAACCGTCTTCGCGTTCACATACATCCCGGATTTCTTCCGCAAACTGGGCTATCGCCAGGTGGAGCGCTCCGAGCTTCCGCTCAAGGCATGGAAAGATTGTCTACGCTGCCCGAAATTCCAATGCTGTGACGAAATCCCTGTTTTGAAATCCCTGAGCGGCTGAGGCTGCCGGCGGGCGGCGGGCCTCGGGCAGCGGTGTCCTCAGCTTTGTAAAATTTCATTTATTGCCGCTACCACCGCAAACGCGGCAGAAGAAAACCCCGCAAAAAATAAAGGCCGCGGCCCAGAGAAATTCAGCGTATTACGGCGTCTAATTTGTTACAGTCTGATGGATCAGGTCGCTTTGTCCAGACACGAGGTCGGCAATGCGAGCGCAAACCGTGGATGTGCGGGAGGCAGCGGGCAGGATCCTCTGCTGTACCATTTTTCGCGCCGGCGGCAAGAAGCTGCTGGCGAAAGGTCATCTGATTAGCGAAGAAGACGTCCAGTTGCTGGCCACCGAAGGGCTGGAAAAAATCTGGGTTACCGAGCTCGAAGAGGGCGAGGTGGCAGAAGACGAAGCGGTGCTGGCTGTGGCCTCGGAGATGGCCTGCGGCGCGGTGGAAATCCGTTTGGCGCCGGGCGGGCGAGCCAACGTCATGGCCACGGAGGACTGCTGCGTTCTGCTCGATGACGACCTGCTGCGGCAGATCAACTGCACCTTTTCGATCGTCATTGCCACGGTGGCCAACTTCAGTTTCGCCCGGGCCGGGCAGCGCATCGCGACCGTCAAGAGCGCGCCATTTGCCGTGGCAGAGCAGGAGCTGGAAGCGGTGCGCTCGATCTTGCGCGAGCGAGGCCCACTCTTGCAGGCGCGCCCCATCCGCGAGCCCTCCGTCGCGCTGCTGTACAGCGACCCCCTGCAAGGCGAGCGTGCGCGGCAATTGTTCGAGAACATCGTCAAGCAGAAGCTGGAGCGCTTCGGGCTTGCGCCCCAGTTCTCGCTCTGCGCGGTGGAAGAGGATGCGGCACTGGTGAGGGCCATGCAGCACCTGGTGCGGGCCCGCCCGTCGGTGGTTCTGGTGGCCTCGACCACCGCGCCGGCCGGTCCCGCCGATGCCATCGGCCGTGCCATGACGCAGATCGGCTGCCACCTGGAGAAGTTCCTCGCTCCGGTCGAGCCGGGCAACCTGCTGTTGCTGGCCTACAAGAACGAGATCCCCATCGTCTCCGCGCCGGGCTGCTACCGCTCGGCCAAGCCCAATGTGGTAGACTTGCTGCTGCCTCCGTTGCTGGCCAGGTATCGGGTTTCGGGTTGGGAGATCGCCTGTCTGGGCCACGGAGGCTTGCTGAGCTGAAGAGTCTCCTCCACAGCCGTGAGGCCGCCTCCTCCGGACGGCCCGCGGACGCTCCTCAGCCGGGCGCCGCCCCCGGGCGCCCGGTTTTTTTGAGTTGACAGGACGCCGCAGGCCGCGGAAAGCTGGTTTCTGTCATGCGGATCTCGAGCGTGCGCTCGTTCTTGATGAGTTGCCCCCTGCCGGAGCCCTTGCACATGCCTTTCTGGGGAGGCGAGCGAACCATCGTCAAGCGCGACGCGATGCTGATTCGCGTGGAAACCGACAGGGGCGTGATCGGCCACGGCCCGGGCCCTGCCAGCGAGCCCGCCCAACGCGCCATCGAGACCGCGGTCGCCCCGTTCCTGGAAGGTAAGATCCTGGAGGATCCCGACGCGCTGCGTGCGTCGTTCCTCGAAGGCCCCGCACGCATGCACCCGGAGGCTCTGAAGCCTTACTGCGCCGTCGAGATCGCCCTTTACGACGCGCTCGGCAAAGCTCGCGGCGCGCCGGTTTCCGAGCTCATCGGCGGCCGCGTCCGCGACCGCATCCGGCTCTACGGCAGCGCGGGCATGTATCAATCGGCGGAGGGCTACGCGCGCGAAGCCGCCGCGATCGCACGGCTCGGATTCGGCGCCTACAAGATGCGGCCCGCGCTCGGACCCGAGGGCGATATGGAAGCCGTTCGCAGGATGCGAGAAGCCGTGGGGCCGCAGGTCGAGCTCATGGTGGACGCGCACGCCTGGTGGCGAATGGGCGATCGCAGCTACAGTTGGGAGACGGTCGTCGAGCTGGCTCGCGCGATGGCCGGCTATCGCATTGCGTGGCTGGAGGAGCCTTGGCCGCCGGAAGACCACGCCGCGTACCGCCGCCTGAAAGAAAAGGGTTACGTCCCGCTGGCTGCGGGCGAGCACGAACCCGGCGACGAGAGTTTCCTCGAGCTGATTCGCGGTCGCTGCGTGGACTACGTGCAGATGGACGTCTGCTGCCAGGGCGGCTACGCCAGCGGGCGGATGCTGCTGACCGAGATCGAGAAGGAAGGGCTGCGGTTTGCTTTCCACAGTTGGGGAACCGCGCTCGAGCTCATCGCCGCCGCACACCTGGGGATCTGCTGGCCGGAAAGCGTGGTCGAATGGCTCGAGTATCCGTGCTACTCGCACGGCGGACGGCCCGGAATGTATCCTTTCCCGCTCGCCGACGAGATCCTCGACGAGCCGCTGGAAATATCTGCGGGCCAACTGCTGGTTCCCCGAGCGCCCGGGCTCGGTGTGAAGGTGAACGAACGCGTGATCGAACGCTACCCCTGGCGGCCGGGGCCCTGGACTTGGTTCCGCCTGGATTCGCCGGCCCAAACGCTCTACGTCAGTTCCGACCACAGCCTCAAATGGGCCGGTCAGGCCTGAAAAGCGACAGCGATCCTCATGTGGACCGTCTTCGGAGCCATCGCCGCCTCCGCCGTGGCGGCCACGGTTTATGCCGTCCGCGGACGCTCGTCGAGCCTGCTGGCGCCCTCGGTGTATCGGGGGCCCCGCGACCGCCGGGCCGTCGCCCTGACCTTCGACGACGGACCCTCTCCGGCCACGGCGGCGATCCTGGAAATCCTCGAGCAGCACGGCGCGAAGGCGACGTTCTTCGTGTGCGGCCTCAACGCCGAGCGCCACCCGGGAATCGTGCGCGCAGCCGCCCGCGCCGGCCATCAGATCGGCAACCACACCTACTCGCATGCCCGCCTCTGGTTGCGCAGCGCCCGCTTCATCGCAGAGGAACTGGCTCTGGCCCAGCGAGCGATCACAGCCATCACGGGCACGCCGCCCCGCTGGTTCCGCCCGCCTTACGGCGTCCGATGGTTCGGCCTGCGCGAAGCGCAGCGGCGCTTGGGCCTGACGGGCGTAATGTGGACCTGCTCGGGGCGCGACTGGCACCTCCCTGCCGGACGGGTCGTCGCTCGCCTGCTGCGCGCGGCCCGCAACGGAGCCATCCTGTGTCTGCACGACGGACGCGAGCTGGACCCGACGCCCGACGCAAGCAACACCATCGAGGCCGTGCGCCTGCTGGTTCCCGCCTTGCAACGGCGCGGGTTCGCACTCGTCACGGTGAGCGAGTTGTTGCAGGCGGCCCCGCCGTAGCCGGCGCGTCCGTTGTCTTCAGTGACGCCAGTGCTCTCACGGCACCCGCCGTTTGCTGGTGCGCGACATCGCGGGGGGCTGGAGAGCCACTCCGCGAGGAGTCGGCACGCGCCGGGATCCTTGCCCCCGCTTCCTCGCCATGGTGCGGCTTTGCGACGGAGCCTGCATATGGAGCTCAAAGAAAGCCGCCGCGCCCCGGGTTGCGAATCGAGCCGTCCAGCGCCCAACCGCCCCACGCGGAGTGCTTGCCCATCGCAGTCGCCGGGGATTCGCATGCGAGCAAAGCCCCGCCCCGCGAATCCGGCGATTCCCCGTGGGCGAGGTGCGAGCCGGGCCGCGCCGGATGGGGCGAGGCCCTCCGTTCGAACGACCGCTCCGGGTACGGCTGAGACGAACGCCGTATCCTGCGGGCGCAATGACACCGTGCTGCAAGTTCAGCCTTGACAGCCCGGCTCGCCGGTTCCATATTTAAGGATGGAAGCGGGAGGCGAAAGCCGACGGCTTCCGTTCCGGCCTGCGGAGGCTGGAACATCCGGGGCGAGCGATCGCAAGGGTAGAACCGCGCGAGAATTCGCCTTGGAACCACAGGAGGTGGATCCGATCGAACGTCCACAAAGAGGCGGCTGGCGCCCTCCGGGGCGGCAAGCGGAGACCTGAGACGCCGGCGAGAACCTGTGGGTTCAGCGCGTCGCGGGACATTGCACCGCGCCCAGGAACGTGAGCCGGAAGCGCCGTCGGGATGGCCCGCCCGGGAACCGGCGGCGACCCGAAGAGCGCCAGCCGCCGTCTATTCGCACAGCCGCGTTTGACACTGGTGTTCCCCGCCGCTAGATTCTGGTAAGAGAGAGCGCACAGCGTCTCCGCCCGGGCTCAGCACCGTGGTCGCCATCGAGTTTCGTGGAGTCTCGAAAAGCTACCCCATTTACAACTCGCCGCTCGACCGGTTGAAAGAGCTGCTCACGCTCAACCGCAAGCGCTTTCACCGCGATTTCTGGGCGTTGCGCGACTTGAATTTCGAGGTCCGCCGCGGCGAAACCTTCTGCATCATCGGCGAGAACGGCTCCGGCAAGAGCACGCTGCTGCAACTGGTGGCGGGCATCCTGCGCCCTACCGAAGGCGAGATCAAAGTCAACGGGCGGGTCTCCGCGCTGCTCGAGCTCGGCTCGGGTTTCAACCCGGAGTTTACGGGCCGTGACAACGTCTTTCTGAACGGCGCCATCCTGGGCTTTACCACCCGGCAGATCGAGCAGAAGTACCGCGAGATCGAGGAGTTCGCCGAAATCGGCGAATTCATCCACCAGCCGGTCAAGACCTACTCGAGCGGCATGATCGTGCGGCTGGCTTTTGCCGTCGCCATCCATGTGGATCCGGAAATCCTGCTGGTGGACGAAGCCCTGGCGGTGGGCGACATCTACTTCCGCCAGCGCTGCATGCGCAAGGTGCACGAGCTGCGCTCGCGCGGCATCACCATTCTGTTCGTCTCGCACTCGATGGGGGACGTCAAAGCCATCGGCGACCGCGCCCTGTGGCTGGATGGCGGGCGCATCCGCGAGCTGGGTCCGGCCGACGCCGTCGTCGCCAAGTACCTCGCGGCGATGGTGGAGAAGGACTCTGCTTACCTGCAATTGAAGAAGCGACCGGCGCGCGATCCCGCCGCCGGACGCATCCTCGCCCCCGAGATCGTGGATCGCATACCCAACATTGACCACCGCTACGGCGACGGGCGCGCCGAAGTTCTGGGCATCGCCGTGCTCGACGAGTACGGCCGGCCTCTGCAACTGCTCGAACCGAATTCCCACATCGTCGTGCGCATCAGCGTCCGGGCCCGTGAAGAAATCGCCATGCCCATCGTGGGCTTCATGCTGCGCAACCATCTGGGCATGGATTTTTCCGGCACCAACACCGCGCGGGAGGGCGTCGAGCTCCCTCCCATGATGCCGGGCGACATCTACACCGTGGACTTCCACCTCGAGCTGCCCGAACTCTACCCAGCCTCGTTCTCCTTCTCGCCCGCCATCGCCGACGGCACGCTGCTGCACTATCGCATGTGCGACTGGATTGACAACGCCATCGCCTTACAGATGGGCCACGGCGAGGGCCAGATCTACGGATACATCCACCTGCCCTGCCGCGTGGAGGTGAACGCGCGGCTTCGGACGGCTTCCCAGGCGGAGTCCCGCATTGGCTGAGTTCACGGGTGAACGCGCCATTCCCGGGCGGATCGAGCCGGACCTGTGGAACGAGCACGTGGCCCGGTACCTGTTCGCCGCACGCCTGTCGGCCGGACAGCGCGTGCTGGATGCCGGGTGCGGCGCCGGCTACGGCGCGGCCATGCTGGCCGAACGGGCCCGCTGGGTCAGCGGCGTGGACGTCGCACCCGAGGCCATCGAATTCGCACGTTCGCACTACCGCCGGGAAAATCTCGCGTTCCTGCGAGCCTCCGTCACGGACTTGCCCTTCCGCGAGGGCAGCTTCGATCTGGTGGTCTGCTTCGAGGTCATCGAACACCTGCCCCGCTGGGAGGCCATGCTGGCCGAGTTGCGGCGCGTCCTCGCGCCCGAGGGCTTGTGCCTGATCTCGACGCCGAACCGGCTCTACTACGGTGAAGCCCGGGGCGACTCGGGACCGAATCCCTACCACCATCGCGAGTTCGACTGGCGCGAGCTTCGCGAGGAGCTCGGACGCTTCTTCCCCGCCGTGTCGCTGTACGCAGAGAATCACACCGCAGCCCTGGCGATTCTGCCGATCGAGCCGGATTCGAACGTGGAGGGAGCCGTCGAGCGCGATCCGCCGGATCCCGCCGAGGCTCACTTCCTGCTGGCCGCCTGCGCTCTGGCCGGACGCCCCCGCCCGCCCGGCCTGCTGTGGGCGCCGCGGACGGGGAATCTCCTGCGCGAACGCGAGCGGCACATCGCCGCGCTGGAGCGCGAGCTCGCGCAGAAGGACGCCTGGCTGGCGGAGTTTGCGCAGGAAAAACAGAATTTGCTAGAAATGTTTCGTTCGCAGGCCCTCGAGCTCGAGCGCAGCAACCTCTGGGCGCGCTCCCTCGACGAGCAGCTCTCAGCCGCGCGAGAGCGCATCCTGGAGCTCCAGCGCGAGCTGGCCGAGCAGCAGGAGTCCGCCCGTCGGGTGGCCGCCGGCTACGAGGCCAAGGTCGCCGAGCTGGAGCGCGAGCTCGCCGAACGCGCCGCCTGGGCACAGCGGCTGGAAGAGCAGCTCACTGCGGAGCTGGCCGCCGCCCGCGCCGAGCTCGAGGCGCGATCCGCGGAACTGGCCGAG
>JANXAE010000127.1 GCA_025062235.1 Bryobacteraceae bacterium | reverse complement strand
TCGGTGCTCACGCGATTCAGGCGTTCTCTGAGGATGGCACGATCTACGGACTTGAACTGGATGCTGACGGGTTGGGCCAGCGCGCCCGCGACGGCAAAAACGGAAAGGAACGGAAGACGACGCATTGTCCTAATGTACAGCATTCGCCGCCTCCGCGAAGCGGCAGGCAAGCAGGGCTTGCGGTGGGCCGCCGGGACAGTGCGGTAGAGCCGAGCCGGGCGGTGGCCGCTATGGCGCCTCGGGTCGGGGAAGGGCGTCTTGCGCAGCGAGCGTGTACAAGCTGCGCGCGGGCAAATGCACGCTGAGCTTGCCTGCTGCGGAGCGTCCCAGCGGGTGCTGGCGGTAGTGCGAGGACTCGGTGGTGAGGACGCCGCTCCAGGAGGCTTCCGGCAGTCCCTCGATCTCGACCGTGCGCGCTGCGCCGAGATTCAGCAGGTGGATGGCATAGCGGGACTGCGAACGCACCGCCGTGCCGAGCACGTCCGGCTGATCGGAAGAGACTTCGAGCAGCTCGCCGGGCGAGGGCGTCAGGTCGGTGTAGTGTTTGATAAGCCAGAAGCGAGCAGTGGGTTCAATGGCGCCGTCCTCTCGCGTGCGGACGAGGCTGTAGTCGTCGGTGAACTGCCAGTACAGCAGGACCTGTGGGCGGGCGTGAGAGAGGATCTCCTGGATCATCCGAGCCTCGCGCAAGCCGTAGTGATAGCTTTCCCAGGCGCGGGTATGGTAGGCCTGCGCGTCCACGCCGAGCTCGGTGACGAGCAGGGGCAGGCCCAGCCACTCGGCGACCTCGCCCCAGGCGCGGTATTGCGCAGCAGTTGCGCCGCCCCAAGAGTGGAAGGCCACTGCGCCGACGAAAGGCATGGCATGCGGGTCCGCCGCAGCGGTCAAGACGTAGTTGTGGGTGTCGCGCGGGCCGGTGGCGTCGCCCAGCAGCATTTTGGTCTTGAGACCGAGCTTTTGGAAATGGGCGCCCAGGCGCTTGATGAGCCGGGCGTGTTCCTCGGCGGTAAAGCCCACGTAGACGCCGATGTTGGCTTCGTTGAAGGAGAACAAGTCGGGCTCGACGCCGTAGTGATTTCTCGCGTAGAGCAGGTAACTGCCGATGAGATCGGCGAGTTCGTCCCACTTTTCGGGGTCCACACGGCGGAAGTGCGCCATGCGAGGTCTCTCGTGAGGATCGGTATAGAAGCGCTCGGGCAGCCACCAGATGGAGATGACATAGGGGATGCGTCGCACCTGGAATTTCCGCATGGTTTCGAAATCCGCGCGGAGAGCAGGTCCTGGGTTGTCGCGCTCGCGGTCCCAGGCGACGAGTTTCATTTCGACCCTGGCCCAGGCGACGCGCAGGTTTTCCAGGGTGTAGGCTGCGACCGGGGACCGGTTGTTCCAGCAGTAATTGCCGCCGAAGCCGAGGAAGGGGCGAGTTGCGGCCGTGCGGAGGGCGAGTCGCGCCGGCGGAGGGGGCCGAAGTTTCTGTACCAGGCGGATGCCGACAGGTAGCGAAACGGCCGCTCCGGCATCCAGCGGCCCTCGGGCGAGGACGATGCGGAGCTGGTAGGAGCGGCCCTGGGGATCCCAGCGATCCAGCAGGGAGACGCTGCGTGGGTTATCGAAGCGGAAATCGAGAAGGTGGGATTGGTCGGGGCTGGCGAGGCGGAGGGCGGCTGTTTCAGCGCGGAAGAAGACGGGATCGGGAGGCTTGACCGCGGGGAGCAGAATTTCGCGCTGGTCCGGGACGAGCAGCGTTCCGCCCATCAGCAGTGGCCGGGGCAGGTCGAGGACGAATTCCAGGCTGTCCACCTGGAGGGGGGTGGAGGCGGTAATCGAGACGGTGTAGGTGAGGCCGTCCGGGTGCTCGGCGGATTCGACGCGGAACGTGCCTTCGCCTTCGTCGGGCAACTGGAAGGAACCGGTCCAGAGCAGCTTGTCGCGCTCGCGACGCAGCGGTCGGTGCGGCGAGCGCGTTTGCACCGGGATCCGTTTGCCGGTGACCGGCAGGACGGCCACCAGACCGGAGCTCACGGGCACCTCAGGACCTTCAGCAAGAAGGGCGATGAGGCGGCCGAGACTGTCGTAGGCAGCCTTTTCGGCGGCGAGCAGGTACGAAGCCAGGAGCGCGCAGGCCAGCAAGATCCCAGGCGACATCTGGCACCTCGTGATCCAGCGTAGCAACCGCGGGACGGAGCGAAGCGGGGGCGCGTCTGGGCGGGAGGCGTTCTGGGCGGCCCGGGAGGGGCGAGCGGGTGCGGGCTTTGTGGAGGCGCCGAGAAAGGAGGCAGTCCCGGCGGTTCCCCACTGCGCAACTGCGGCTGCGCGGCGGCGGACAGAAGAGCAGCGCGGTGACCGTGCTACATTCAATTGCTTCGGAGACTGGCCATGGCGCTCACCAGGCGAAGCTTCATGATGGGAAGCGGGACGGCGGCGCTCGCGCAGCGTCGCCGCGGACCGGCGGTCCCACCGAACATCGTGCTGATCCTAGCGGATGATCTGGGCGCCTGGATGCTCGGCTGTTACGGGAACAAGGAGATCCGCACGCCCAACATTGACCTGCTGGCGCGGGCGGGGACGCGCTTCACGAACCACTTCGTGGTGACGCCGATCTGTTCGCCGAGCCGCGCGACCCTGTTCACCGGGCGGGTGCCGCGGCAACACGGCATTCACTGTTTTCTGACGGACAAGCCGATCGAGAACCCGCCGCAAGGCCAGAAAGAGCCGCCCGCCTCGTTCGCACGCGAGATCATGCTTTCGGACCTGCTCGCCGCGCGCGGTTATCAGTGCGCGTATTTGGGCAAGTGGCACATGGGCAACGACGACAAGCCGGGCCATGGTTTCAGCTTCACATACACGCTGACCCCGGGAACGCGGCAGTACCGGGACCCGGTCATGAGCCTGAACGGGCAAAGGGTGCAGGAAAAGGGTTACCTCGCGGAGTTGCTCACCGCCAAGGCGGTCGAATACATCGAGCAGCGCAAGCCGGGCGAGCCGTTCTTCCTCGTGGTTGCCCATTTGAATCCGCACACGCCGTACGAGGGGCACCCGGAGAAGTATTACGAGATGTATCGTGACGTGCGTTTCGAGACGATCGGATGGGAGCCGGCCGCGCCCAACGCGCTACGCGAGAAAGAGTACCTCGAGGACATCGTCGGCAACATCCGGCGCTGCGCGGCTGCGGTAACAGCCCTGGACGATCAGATCCCGCCGCTGTTGGCCGCTCTGGATCGCAAGGGATTGCGGGACCACACGTTGGTGATCTTCACTGCCGACAACGGCTTTCTGCTGGGCCGTCACGGCTTGTGGAGCAAGGGACTGGCCTCGGATCCCATCAACATGTACGAGGAAGTGATGGCCGTGCCCATGATCTGGAACTGGCCGGGCCGGGTTCCGCCCATGGCGGCGCGACCGGAGCTGGTCAGTTTCTACGATTTCTTTCCCACGATCTGCGAGGTGACGGGCGTCGAGCCGCCGGCGGACCGCAATCTTTGCGGGCGAAGTTACTGGCCGCTGGCTTCCGGACGCCTGCGCGAGCTCAAGGAGCCCTGGCGCAACCTCGTGTTCGGGCATTATCGGAACACCGAGATGGCGCGGGACTGGCGCTACAAGCTCGTACTGCGCGACGGCGGCGAAGGCCCCGGGGAGCTTTACGACCTCAAGGAGGACCCGCGGGAGAGGGTCAACCAGTACGCGAATCCGGAGTTCGTGACCGTGCGCGAGAACTTGACGCGGCGCCTGGAGGAGTGGCGCCGACGCTGCATTTGATGCCGTTCGACGCACCGACGGCGCGAAGGCGCACGCATACGGTGAGCTCGAAGGCCAACGGGCGGCTTCGGTGGCGGTCCCTGGGAGGGAAACCCGGCGGCGGGATGGGGCAGTCGAGTGTCCACTGCTTTCGTTTTCGTAGGGTGTGTGGGCGGACGGCGAGCTTCCCCGCAGGGCGGACCGGATCGTCGGGGGCCGCAGGTGCGTTGCACGAGCCGCGCGGAGTGCGGGCCTGCCGCGGGCCGGGCAGCCATCGCAGCCCGGGGCCTCGGCCCGACAGCGCGGAGATCACGGGCGCAACGCAGACCCATCAGACCTCGTAGTGCTCGCGCAGGAAGCGCTCGATTTCGGCACGCGAAGCGCGCAGCGGGCCTTCGGCCTCGAGTTTGAGGCTGGTGACGGCGGCCGCCCACAGCGTGGCTTGCCACGGGGAGGCACCCTCGAGACGGCGGCAGAGGTAGGCGGCGACGCAAGTATCGCCGCGCCCGGAGCGGCCGCGGAGCTCGCGGTGGCGGAAAGGGGCGGCGTGAAGCGTCCCGCCGCAGAGCACGAGGACGCCGTCGCGATGCGTAACGACGATCGCGCGTGGGCCCCATGCCGCGATGCGGCGGGCAGCCGCGGCAGGATCCTCCTCGCCGGCGAGAGCGGCGGCCTCCACGGCGTCGGCCTTGAGCACGTCGAGCGAGCCCAGCACGGCGTCGCGCTCGGACCACGGCGTCGCGCGCAACACGCCATCGGGACCGTTCTCGCGCAGGAAGCCTTGGACGTCGGCGGCGAGCCATTCCGCCTTCCCGCGCAGCTCCCGGACGAGCTCGAGCGGGATCTCGCCGCGGAAGGAACCGTTGAGCAGCCAGGCGCGCCCGGCGAGCGGCCGGACCTGATCGAGGGTGATCGGCCCGGCAGAGGAGGAGACGGTGATGATGCGTTCGTCGGGATTGGAGCCGGGGTAGCGCAGCTCGAGGCGGGTAGAGCTGGGCGTCCAAGCAGGGAAGACGGTGATGCCGAGGGCCTCCAGGCGCTCGACGACGCGGCGGTCTTCGGGCGCCAGGCGGGTGACGGCGGCGGCGCGCAGGCCCATCATGGCGGCGACGTGCGCGCCGTAGTTGAAGCCTCCGCCGTCCACCTGACGGGCGCCGGCCGGGGAAACGATAGTATCTTTGGTGTAATTTCCGACAAGAACGATGTCGTAAGTCATGGACTCTGCCTGTAAGTCGAGGTATCAGTCCGCAGGACGCGCGCGCCAGAGCGAGGTAGCCAGGACGAGCGAGACTACGGAAGCGCCGATCCAGAAAAGAACCGGGTAAGTGAAGTCGTAGTGGCGGACTCCGTCCACGAAGTACGTCCCGCGCTGGATGAGGTAGCCGCTGATGCGCTCTTGCAAGGCCGCGCCCAGGTAGCCGAAGATGCCGAGGACGCCCATGACGGCGCCCGCGGCGCGCTTGGGGACGATATCCACGGCGAAGAGGCCGCCGAGGGAGGTGATCAGGCCGTTGATCGAGAGGCCATAGACGACGAAGGCGGCGGTGAGCACCAGCGGGTGGTGGGCGGTGAAGATGACGATGAGGGAGCCGATCTCGAGCAGGCCGCAGATGAGGTTCACCGGGGGCCTGCGCGCATGGAAGAGCTTGTCGGAGACGAAGCCGTAGGCGACGCAACCGACGATGCCGGCCAGCGGGTTGAGCGCCAGCAGCGCGCCAGCCTCGAGGTCCGAGTAGCCCTTGGTCTCCTGGAAGAAGAGCATGCCCCAACTGTTGACGCCGTAGCGAGTCATGGTCATGGTGGCGCAGGCCAGCCCCAGCACCCATACGGCTGGGAGCTTGAGGATGGAGAGCTGGACCTGGAGGGTCGAGCGGGCGCGCGCGGCTTCCGTGACGACGCCGCTTTCTCGTTTCCACTCGTTGACGGGCGGCAGGCCGAGGGTTTCCGGGCGGTCGCGCATGGTGGCGTAGAGGGTGAGAGAGACGGCGATGCAGAGCAACCCGGGGCCGATGAAGCCGCCGCGCCAGCCGAACCAGGTGACGAGGGCGGCCAGTCCCACGAAAGTGAGGCCTTCGCCGATGGAGTGGGCCGTGCTCCAGATGCCGTAGATGCGGCCGCGCTCGCTATGACTGAACCACTGGGTCATGGAGACCACGCCGGAGGGCGCGCCGAAGCCCTGGAACCAACCGTTGAGCGCCCACAACAGGACGGAGATCCACAGGACCGTGGACCATCCCATGGCGAGATTCAGCAGCGCGGAAAGCAGCAGGCCGGTAGGCCAGAAGACGCGGATGTTGGCGTGATCGGCCAGGAAGCCGTTGATGCACTTGCCGAAGGCGTAGCCGTAGAAGATGGCCGAGCCGATGATGCCGAGCTGTTCGGCGGTGAAGATGCCGCCGTCAATGAGCGGCTTTTTCACCACGGAAAGGCCCAGGCGGCAGGTATAGCCGAGGCCGTAGCCGAGCGTGATGGAAAGCAGCACGGAGAGACGCGCGCGCCGGTAGAGGCGGTCGATTTCGGCCGGATCCGCCAGTCTGGGCCTCGGCGCGCCGGGTGCGAACAGGCGGAGGACGCGGGTCATGGCAGGCTCGCAAGCGGGAGCGTTCAGGCCGGGATCTCGTCGAGCGGGACGGGCCGGCGCTCGCGCGCGGAGCGGGCGGCGGCCAGAGCGATGCGCACAGCTTGGAGCCCGTCCTCGCCGGTGACCGGCACGGGTTTGCCGTCGAGCACGGCCTCCACGAAGGCCTGCATCTCGCGCAGGTAGGACTCGGTGTAGCGCTCCATGAAGAAGTGCAGCGGCAGCGAGGCGTGCGCGCCGGTCGAGTCGTAGAGGACGTGGGTGTCCGGGGTGTTGTTGGAGACGGCGACCATGCCTTGGCTGCCGAAGACTTCGACGCGCTGGTCGTAGCCGTAGACGGCCTTGCGCGAGTTGTCAATGGCGCCGAGGGCGCCGCTGGCGAAGCTGAGCAAGGTGATGGCCGTGTCCCAGTCGCCGGCGCGTTCGAACATGGGATCCACGAGCACGGCGGCGCGCGCGAAAACTTCCACGACGTCGCTGCCGGCCAGGAAGCGGGCCATGTCGAAGTCGTGAATGGTCATGTCGAGGAAGATGCCGCCGGAGCCGCGGATGTAGCTTTCCGGCGGCGGCGCGGGATCGCGACTGGTGATGCGGATGAGATGGGGCACGCCGACCCGGCCGGCCCGCACCAGCTCGTGGACCTTGGCGAAGTTGGGATCGAAGCGGCGGTTGAAGGCGACCATCAGTTGGACGCCGCACTCGGCGACGTGGCGGTTGACGTGGCGGATGCGCCCGATCTCCAGATCCACGGGCTTTTCACAGAAGATGTGCTTGCCGGCGCTGGCCGCGTCGAGCAGGATCGGGTAGTGGGTGTCGGTGGGGGTGCAGACCGCGACGGCGTCCACATCGGCCAACTCGAGGGCCCGGCGGTAGTCTGTGAAGGTCCGGGCGATTCCCAGGCGGGCAGCGAGGTCGGCGAGGGCATCGGTGGCGACGTCGGCCAGCGCGACGACCTCGGCGCGCGGGATGCGGGTTGCGAGGTTGGCGGCGTGGATCCTGCCGATGCGGCCTGCACCGAGAACGGCGAATCGCAGTTTCTGCTGAGGCATGGCTTCAATCTCCTTTCTGCTGCACTCTGGCGCCGGATGCAAGAGCAGCTACGGTCTGCGCGCCCTGGCGCAAGGCGGTGACCGGATCGGGAACGGGGAAGACCTCGAAGGAGAGGAAACCCCGGTAGCCGGAACGGACGAGCTCGTCGAGCAGGGGGGCGAAGTCGAGATGGCCGCGCCCGGGGGCCTGGCGGTTGGAGTCGGCCAGATGCACATGGCCGAGGCGCGGCATGGCCGCGACGAGGGCGGCCGTCATGTCGGTCTCCTCGATGTTCATGTGGAAGGTGTCGGCAAGCAGGAGCAAGTTGGGGGACTGGATTTCGGCGACCACGGCGAGGGCGTCGGCGAGGGTGTTCAGGTAGTCGCACTCGTAGCGGTTGAGCGGCTCGAGCAGCACGGTGACGCCGAGGCGTTCGGCTTCGCGGCACAGTTGCGCGAGAGCTTCCAAGGCGCGGGCGCGGCGCTCGGGCCGCGCCGACTCGTCCGGGCCCAGCCGACCGCTGACGCTTCCGATGGTGATAGCGGATCGGATCTCGGCGGCCAGGCGCAGGTGACCGCGCAAGCGCTCGAGCGTGGCGGCGCGGACCGCGGGGTCGGGATCGGCCAGCGTCAACCTGTCGAGCGTAGCGGCCATCCCGGTGCCGAGGGTGGGTACGGCGAGCCGGAACTCGGAGATGAGGCGGCGGATGGCCTGCGCTGGGACGTCGGCGGCGTCACGCAGGTGGATTTCGACGCCGCGGCAGCCGGATTCGGCGGCAAGGCGGAAGGCGCCCGCGAGGTCGCCCCGCAGTAAGACGGGAACGGAGCGGACCTCGACGGGCGTGGCAGTCAGCGCCAGGGGCAACATCGCCGTGCGGTTTCCCTGCCCCTTTCAGAGGTCGAGGATCGGCGGCAAGCCGTAGACCGACTTCCAGCCGGGGCTCATGGGTTCGCGGAGGTAGGGTTCGAGCTCGGCCGGATCGCGCAGGCTGACGTCGCTGGTCGCGGGGACCTTGCCGGGCGGGAAGGCTTCGAGCCACTCCTCGATGAGCAGCGTGAGGTAGCGGAGGATGGCAGCGACGGGTCGCTTGGCCTTGCGCGCATCACCGAGGGTGGGCTTGCCGACGACCCCCTCGGGCGT
>JANXAE010000126.1 GCA_025062235.1 Bryobacteraceae bacterium | reverse complement strand
CGCCCATGCGCTTGCGCCAGCGGATGCGCTCGTATTCGGGCGAGGGCCGGGGAAGCCAGACGGGACAGGGGATCTCGACGACCCGGGCCTGGGGCGCGTGCTCGCGCACCATGCGCGCGGCGGCGGGGTTGTGAACTACGACGGCGCGGGAGACCTCGGCGATGCGGCGAAGCATGGGGAAGCGGAAATACCGCGGATCCGCAGCCGAGCGCGACCTGCCCGCCCAGAACGACTCCGCAAGCCCGCGCGACCATTCGCCGTAGTTGTAAACGAACTCCTCGATGTAGTCTGCCCGCTCCGACGCGCCGAGGAAGAAGTGGTGCAGGACGGCATCGTGCAGCACGACCACGCCGGGGCATTCCAGCGCTCGCCGGTAAATTTCGCGGTGGAGCTGGTTGTTGCCCAGGTGGTAGAGGAAAACGTCGGCGCGGCGGGCGTTCAACTCGACCTCGGCAAACCGGCGCAACTCGCCGAGAAGGCGTTCCCCGTAGTGGGCCACGCCGGTCGGCGCCGGCGGCATGGGCGCGAAAAAACCGATCTTCACGCCGCCTCTCGCGGTCCGAAGAGCGCCGTGCCGATGCGCACGTGCGTCGCGCCCTCCTCGATCGCGACTTCGAAGTCCTGCGACATGCCCATGGATAGCTCGGGCAAGCCAAAGGCCTCGGCCAGCTCGCGCAGCTTGCGGAAATAGGGCCGCGAATCCTCGGGATCTTCCGAGAACGGGGGCATCGTCATCAGGCCACGCAACTCCAGGTGCGGGCACGCCCGTACCGCCTCCACCAGCGCGCCCAGCTCCGCGGCCGGAACGCCGCTCTTGGTTTCCTCGGGCGAGAGCTTCACTTCGATCATCACGGGCAGGCGCAGGCCCGGTTTGAAGACGGCGGCAGCTTCATCCAGCCGGCGGGCCAGTCGCCCGGAATCCACGGTCTGGATGACGTCGAAGGCCTGCACTGCGCGCCGGGCCTTGTTCGATTGCAGATGTCCGATCAAGTGGAAACATGCCCCGGGAAGGTCGGCGACCGCCGGCAGCTTGCGTTCGAACTCCTGTACATAGTTCTCGCCGAAGTGCCGCAGGCCTGCGTCGTAGGCCGCACGAATGGCTTCGGCCGGGAGGACCTTTGTGACCGCGATCAGGGTGACCTGCTGCGGTTCGCGCCCGGCCCGTCGCGCCGCGGCCTCGATGCGTGCGCGGATCTCGGCTGCTCGCTGCCCGATGCTCTCCCACACCACGCCCCTCCCGCTGCCGGGTGGCTACTTGGATTTTCGCGCTGCAATCCGGCCGGCTGAGGCAACTAGTTTAATACGCGCAATTCGCAACGCGCGGCTCGAGCTCTGGATGCCATGCCTACGGAGCCAACGGGCACCCCGGACACGGAAACGCTGATCCGGCGTTTCCTGCAAAGGAGCCGTCGCCCGGCGCTCTGGGAACCGGGCGAAGAGCTGCTGGAGCTAACGCCGGAGAACTACCTGCTGGAACGCCACGCCGGCCGGTTAATCCTGCAGGCTTGGGACGACGCCCGGACAACGACTCGCCGGGTTGTGCGCATCGCGGTGCAGCGACCTGGGCGGCTGGAAATCGAGGTAGAACGTTTCGCACGGCGCACGGGGCGCCTCGTGCTGGTGGATCTGGCCAGCGCGGCCCGCACGCCTGTGGAACGCCATGCCGGCCGCCTCGTGTTGCGCGAGCGCCTGCGCATGGCCCTAGCGCGGCAGTGGCCCCGATGGGAAGTACCAGAGCTGAGCGCCGAGCCGGACCTCGAGCACAGCCTTTCGCCCGTATTCCCGCGCGCCCTCTTGCAGCGTGGCTCGCGAGCCTGGGCTGCGCTCATGGCGCCCGAGACAGCGGCGGCAGGCGCGTTGAGCTTCGGCCTGGTCTGGCTCGACTATCTGCGCCGTCGCGAACGATCGCGCGAAATCGAGGGCCTCGTCCTGTTCCTACCCGACGGCAGGGAGCACGCCACGTGCCTGAGGTTGGCGTGGCTGGACCCGCACATGGCCAGCTATCAGGTGTTCGTCTACACCGAGGAAGGAGGCGAAGAACCGGTGGACCCGGCCGACTACGGCAACCTGGACACTGCGCTAGGGCCGCCGCCCGGCACCTCGTCATGGGGCCAGGATCCCAGCGCGGCGTGGCTCGCAGGCCTTCGCGGAATCCCCGGCATTGAGACGGTGTCGCTCTCCAGTGACGTTCTCAGCCTGCGGGCGCGAGGGCTCGAGTTCGCACGCGTCGAAGAGGGCGGGCTGCGTGCCGGCATCGGGCGCAAGAAGCATGCGGCCCCGGAGAGCACGCAGCAAGTGGCCCGGATGGCGATCGAGCTCTCCAGGGTGCGCGATCCGCAAACCGGCGACCCTCGTCACCCGTTCTATCGTCTTCAGCCGGAGCGCTGGCTGGAATCGCAGGTGCGCGCAGCCATCTCCCGGATTGATCCGACCCTGCTGCCCGAACCGATCTACAGCCAGGTGCCGGCGATGGCCGGATGCGAGCGGGACGTGGTGGACCTTCTCGCGGTGGACCGCAGGGGAAGGCTGGCCGTGCTCGAGCTGAAAGCGAGCGCAGACATTCATCTGCCCCTGCAAGCCCTCGATTACTGGCTCCGAGTCCGCTGGCATCTGGAGCGCGGCGAGTTCGAGGCCAACGGCTATTTTCCACGCATCGAGTTGCGCCGGCAGGCGCCTCGGCTGCTGCTGGTCGCCCCCGCGCTCGAATTCCACCCCACCACGGAAACCATTCTGCGCTACTTCCGGCCCGAGATCGAAGTCGAGCGGATCGGGCTGGGAGTAGAATGGCGAAAGGACATCCAGATCGTGTTTCGCGCGCGAGGAGCACAGGCGCCGGACTGCTGAGGCGCCCGCTCCCGCGCGGCGGGAGGCAGCAGTGCGAGCGCAGCATCTGGCGCGTCAGATCCGCGCCGCCATCCGGCATCTGAATCCGCAACAGGTCCGGGCCGCCGCCGAACGCCCTCTGAGCGTGGGGCTGGCCGCCATCTCAGCCGAAAGCCTCACGGCGATGGAGGACTTCCTGGCGCCCCCCACCATCTCTCGCCAGCGCCGCTGGGAGCTGATGCGCGTGCTGCACCGCATGGGTGAGCCGGGGGCGCCCACGCGTTTCGACCTGGAAATCTACGAGGAAGGCCTTCCCTGCCCCGCCGCCGGCTTCGTCTTCTATCGCCAGACGCCCGAGCGCACGGTGGAGGAGATCCTCACGGCGCGCGAGGATTTGGGCCTGGCGCTTGCCCGGCACTTTCATCCCTTCCGCAAGCCCGTCGCACAACGGATCATCCGCACCATCTCGCGCGAGAATGCGGCTTTCGCGCTCTTGACGGCGGTGCCCGACATCGTTCCTTCGCTGGTGCAGTTGCCATGGGCTGTCGGGGAGTTCGCCTCCGACACCGCCTTCATCACCATGAATCAGGTGCGCATGGCGTTCCTGCTGGCGGCCGCCAGCGACCGCACCGTGGGCTACCGCGAGCAGCGCATGGAGATCGCCTCGATCGTGGCCGGCGCCTTCGGTTGGCGTGCGCTGGCGCGGGAGTTGGCCGGGAAAATTCCTTTCGGCGGCGGCCTCGTGCCCAAGGCCGCCATCGCCTACGCCGGCACCTACACGGTGGGTCAGGGGCTGGAGCGCCTGTACCGGGTCGGTTACAGACTCACGCGCCAGGAGCGAAAGGCGGTCTACGAACAGGCCCTCGAACACGGCCGCCGCTTCGTGGACTATTTGCTCGAGGGAACCAGGATCCGTGAAGCGACCCAGCTCTGAGCGGCCGCGTCCGTACCGGGCCGATTCCGAAGCCGGATAAGGTGAGCTCATCATGTGGTTCAAGCTTGCATTGATCGGTGTCAGCGCTGTGTGTTCCGTGTGTTTCGCCGCGGATCCGCCGACGCTTTTTCGGGAACCGGCGGTGAGCCGCACGCACATCGTTTTCCATTACGCGGGCGATCTGTGGATCGTCGAGCGGCAGGGTGGCGAAGCACGCCGTCTCACGGTAGGCCGCGGCCGCGAGTCGAACCCGCACTTTTCGCCCGACGGTCGCTTGGTCGCCTTCACGGGCGAGTACGACGGCAACGTGGACGTGTACGTCGTGCCGGCCACCGGCGGCGTGCCGCGGCGGCTCACCTGGCATCCGGGCGCCGACGAAGTGGTGGGCTGGAAGCCCGATGGCAAGTCCGTGCTGTTCCGCTCGCCCCGCCACAGCTACTCCCGTTTCCGTCGGCTGTTCACGGTGCCGCTGGAGGGCGCCTTTCCGGACGAGGTGCCGCTGGTGATGGCCGAGGAGGGCTCTTTCTCGCCGGATGGCAGCCGCATCGCCTACGTGCCGCTGGCGAGGGCCTTCACCACCTGGAAACGCTATCGCGGTGGTCGCACCACACCGATCTGGATCGCGCGCCTGGCCGACTCGGAGATCCTCGACCGCGTCCCGCGCGAGAACTCCAACGACTTCTGCCCCATGTGGATCGGCGAGCGCGTTTACTTCCTCTCGGATCGGAACGGCCCGGTCACGTTGTTCTCTTACGACCTGCGCTCGCGCAAGGTCACGCGCGCGCTGGCCAACGACGGCTTCGATTTCAAGCACGCCTCCGCCGGCCCGGATGCCATCGTGCTCGAGCAATTCGGCACGATCTACCTGTTCGATCTCAAGAGCGAAAAGCTCCAGCGCGTGCGCATCACGGTGAACGGCGACCTGCCCGAGGTGCGCCCGCGTTGGGAACGCGTGGCGCGCCAGATCCGCAGCGGGAGGATCTCGCCCACCGGCGCGCGCGCCGTCTTCGAAGCCCGCGGCGAGATCTTCACCGTGCCGGCCGAGAAAGGCGATCCCCGTAACCTCACCGAGTCTCCGGGCGCAGCCGATCGCGACCCCGCCTGGTCGCCAGACGGCCGCTGGATCGCCTGGTTCTCGGATGCCTCCGGCGAGTACGAGCTGCACGTACGCGAGGCGGGCGGTTCCGGCGAGGCCAAACGATACCGTTTGAGCGATTCGCCGTCCTTCTATTACTCGCCTGTCTGGTCGCCGGACAGCAAGAAGATCGCCTACACGGACAAGCGCCTGAACGTCTGGTATCTCGACCTCGACACCGGCAAGCCGGTGCGCGTGGACCGTGACCGCTACGACGGGCCCCGACGGGTCCGGCACCTCGCCTGGTCCCCGGACAGTCGTTGGCTGGCCTACACGTTGCAACTCAGGAACCACCTACGTGCCGTCTTCGTATACCGGATTGCGGACGGCCGGCGCATCCAAATCACCGACGGCATGAGCGACGCCACGTTGCCTGTCTTTGACCGGGACGGCAAGCATTTGTACTTTCTGGCCAGCACCGACACCGGCCTGAACCTCGGCTGGCGCGACATGTCCAGTTATTTCCGGCCGATGTCGAGCAGCGTCTACGTGCTGGTGCTGCGACGCGATCAGCCCTCGCCACTGGCCCCCGAAAGCGACGAGGAAAAGGGGCCCGAACCGCCCAAGCCGGCCGAGAAGGAGAAAACGCTCGAGAAGCAACCCCCTGAAGTGCAGATTGACGAGGAAGAAATCGAGCAGCGGATCCTGGCGCTGCCCATCCCGGCACGCAACTACACCGGGCTTCACGCCGGCCGGACCGGGGTGCTGTTCCTGCTGGAGACGCCTTTCCGTGCCGGAGGGGATGAAACGCCCGGTCGCACGCTCTATCGCTTTGACCTCAGGACTCGCAAGACCGAGAGATTGCTGGACAACCTCTCCGACTTCGACCTTTCGGCCAACGGCGAGAAGATGCTGTACCGGCAGGGTGAGCGGTGGGTGATTGCCACCGCCACCGGAGCGGTCAAGCCGGGCGAAGGGGCGCTGCGGTTGGAGGCTCTCGAAGTACGCGTCGAACCCCGCGCGGAATGGCGGCAAATGTATCGCGAAGCCTGGCGCATCCAGCGGGATTTCTTCTACGACCCGAACCTGCACGGGCTGGATCTGCCGGCCATGATCCAGCGCTACGAGCCGTTCCTCGAAGCGGTGGGAAGCCGTTCGGACTTGAACTACCTGTTCGCCGAGATGATGAGCGAATTTTCCGCCAGCCATCTGAACGTCAGCGGCGGCGGAGAACCCGAAGTGCGCCGCGTTCCCGTGGGATTGCTCGGTGCGGACTACAAGATCGAGAACGGCCGCTATCGCTTCGCGCGAGTCTATACGGGCGAGAGTTGGAATCCCGACCTGCGCGCGCCGCTGACCGGCCCCGGCGTGAACGTGCGCGCGGGCGAGTACCTGCTCGCAGTCAACGGCCGGGAACTGCGGGCGACCGACAACGTGTACAGCTTCTTCGAAGGCACCGCCGGCAAGCAGGTCCGCCTGCGTGTCGGTCCGGACCCCACGGGCGCCGGCTCGCGCGAGGTCACGGTGGTGCCCGTCGAGAGCGAAATGCGCCTGCGCAATCTGGCCTGGATCGAAGCCAATCGGCGGAAAGTGGACCAGATGAGCGGCGGGCGGCTGGCTTACGTCTACCTGCCTGACACGGCGCTCGGCGGCTACGTCAGCTTCAACCGCTACTTCTTCGCGCAGGTGGGCAAGCAGGGGGCGGTGATTGACGAGCGCTTCAACGCCGGCGGCGCGCAGCCCGATTACATCCTCGACTACCTGCGCCGCACCCTCTTGCATTACCGCACGATGCGCGATGGCGAGGACATCACCGGCCCGCTGGCGGGCATCTTCGGCCCCAAGGTCATGCTCATCAATGAATACGCCGGTTCGGGCGGCGACACTATGCCGTGGTATTTCCGCAAAGCGGGTCTCGGGCCGCTCATCGGCAAACGCACTTGGGGAGGGCTGGTCGGCGGCCTGAGCGGCTGGCCGACGCTGCTGGACGGCGGCGTCGTCTCACCACCCGCGGTGGGCTTCTGGGATCCCGACAAACGCGAATGGGTGGCCGAGAACGTGGGCATCCCGCCCGACATCGAAGTAGAAATGGATCCCAAGGCCGCACGCCAGGGCCGCGATCCGCAACTGGAGAAAGCCGTCGAGGTGCTCCTCGAGATGCTCGAGAAGAACCCGCCGCCGCGGCACGAGCGGCCCCCGTTCCCGGATTATCACAAAGGGCGAAGGCTCAGCCGAGCTTCTCCTTGAGCAGTTGGTTGACCAGTTGCGGGTTCGCCTGGCCGCGCGTGGCTTTCATCACTTGGCCGACAAAGAAGCCGAGCACGCCGCTCTTGCCGCCCTTGTAGAGCTCGACCTGCTTCGGGTTGGCCGCCAGGATTTCGTCAACGATGCGCGCCAAAGTTTCCGCGTCGCTGATCTGCCGCAGTCCCTCGCGCTCGATAATGGCGCGCGCGGAGTCCCCGGTGGCGAACATCTTGGAAAAGATTTCCTTCGCAAGTTTGCCGGTGATCTCGCCGGTCGCAATCAGATCCACCAGCTCGGCCAGTTGTTCGGGTTGGACGGGTGACTCGCCGATCTCCTTGCCCTCCGCCTTCAATGCGCCGAGCAGGTCGCCCATGACCCAGTTGGCCACGGCGCGGGGATCGCGCGAGGCGGCCGCAGCGCGCTCGAAGTAATCGCTCAGCGCGCGGCTCAGCGTGAGGACCTGCGCGTCGTATTCGCGCAGGCCGTACTGCTCGACGAAGCGCGCGCGCTTCTGTGCGGGCAACTCGGGCATGGAAGCCCGGATGCGCTCGAGCCACGCCTGGCTGATCCGCAGCGGCAGCAGGTCCGGCTCGGGGAAGTACCGGTAATCGTGCGCGTGCTCCTTGGTGCGCATCCCAACGGTCTCGCCCGTGTCGGGATTGTACAGGCGCGTCTCCTGCACGATCGCGCCGCCCGCCTCCAGGATCGCCACCTGTCGCGCGATCTCGTACTCGAGCGCCTGCCGGAGGAAGCGGAACGAGTTGAGGTTCTTGACTTCCGTCTTGGTGCCGAAGCGCTCGGCGCCCCGCGGCCGCACCGAAACATTGGCGTCGCAACGGAGGTGCCCCTTCTCCATGTCGCAGCTGGAGACTTCCACGTACTGCATGAGCAGCTTGAGTTCGTTCAGGTAGGCGTAGGCCTCCTCGGGACTGCGCAGATCCGGTTCGGAAACGATCTCGATCAGCGGCGTGCCGCAGCGGTTCAGGTCCACGTAGGTGTAGCGGTCCGAATCGTCGAAGCCCTCGTGCAGGCTCTTGCCCGCATCGTCCTCGAGGTGCACGCGCGTGACGCCGATGCGCTTGCGGCGCCCGTCCACGAAGATCTCCAGCCAGCCGTTCTCGGCCAGAGGTTTGTCGTACTGGCTGATCTGGTAACCCTTGGGCAGATCGGGATAGAAATAGTTCTTCCGCGCGAATTGCGAGTAGGGCTGCCGGATCGTGCAGTTCAGCGCCAGGGCGGCCTTCACCGCCATTTCCACTGCCGCCCGGTTCAGCACGGGCAGCGCCCCAGGCAGCCCCAGGCACACCGGGCAGACGTTGGTGTTGGGGGGCGCGCCGAAGCTGGTCGGGCAGGCGCAGAAGATCTTGGTGCGCGTGGCCAGTTGCACGTGCACTTCGAGGCCGATGACCGCCTCGTATCGCGCGACAACCTCAGGCGGAACGGGGATGTTCGCCGTCGTGG
>JANXAE010000125.1 GCA_025062235.1 Bryobacteraceae bacterium | reverse complement strand
CTAGTGTATCGAGAACAGTAGAATTATTCAATCACTAGTTACTATTGTTTCAATTGATCTATGTGTTTGCTCTTTTCTAGATCCCCTGCTTGACAATGGGCACATTTGACCGAACATAATAGCCTTGGGAGAACAAAAGGCGAAACACCCTAGCCCGTGCGCTGCTCCCGAGCAGTTCTCCATGCTCTACGCCGAACTCCATGCCCGCTCGGCCTTCAGCTTCCTCGAAGGCGCCTCCCTGCCCGAAACCCTCGTCGAGCGGGCCGCCGAGCTCGAGCTGCCCGCCATTGCCCTACTCGACCGCGACGGGCTCTACGGCGCACCGCGCTTCCACATGGCCGCCCGCCGCGCCGGCCTGCGCGCGCACATCGGGGCCGAAATCACCTGCACGGATGGTGCCCGCTACCCGCTGCTGGCCGCCACCCGCACCGGCTATCGCAACCTCTGCCGGCTGATCACGCGCATGAAGCTCCGGGCCCGCAAGGGCGAGGGCGCAGCCACGCCCGAGGAGCTGGCCGAGTTCGCCGCCGGCCTCGTCTGCCTGACGGGAGACGAAAAGGGGCCGCTGGCGCGCGCCCTCGGGCGGGGCGGCCTCGAAGAGGGACGGCGCGTGGCGGAGCGCCTGGTCGAAACATTCGGCAAAGAAAACGTTTACGTCGAGCTCCAGCGCCACTTCCGCCGCGAGGAGGAGGCCCGCAATCAGGCGGCGCTCGAGATCGCCCGTTCGCTCCGCCTGCCGGTCCTCGCCACGGCAGGCGCCAGCTACGCGCGGCCCCAGGAGCGCGAGATTCTCGACGTGCTGACCGCCATCCGCCACAAGCGCACGCTCGAAGCGGCCGGCCGCCTGCTCGAGCCGAACGCCGAGCGCTGCCTGCGCTCGCCGCGCCAGATGGCGCGCCTGTTCGCCGATCGGCCCGAGGCGCTGGCGGCGACCTGCGAGCTTTCGGCTCGTCTGGAGTTCACCATGCAGGACTTGGGCTACGAGTTCCCCCGCTACCCGACCCCGGCCGGCGAAACCCAGGCCTCGTTGCTGCGCAGGCTCGTGGACGAAGGCGCGCGGCAGCGCTACCGGCCGTATCACGAGCGTGCCCGTCGCCAGATCGAGCACGAGCTGGCGGTCATCGAGAAGCTGGGCCTGGAGGGCTACTTCCTGATCGTCTGGGACCTGGTGCGCTTCTGCCGGGAGCAGGGCATCCTCGTGCAGGGGCGCGGCTCGGCGGCCAACAGCGCCGTCTGCTACGCGCTGGGCATCACGGCGGTGGATCCGGTGGGCATGGAGCTGCTGTTCGAGCGTTTCCTTTCCGAGGAGCGGGGCGAGTGGCCGGACATTGACCTCGACCTGCCCAGCGGCGAGCAGCGCGAGCGCGTCATCCAGTACGTCTACCAACGTTACGGTCCCCGCGGAGCGGCCATGACCGCCAACGTCATCACCTACCGGGACCGTCTGGCCGCGCGCGAGGTCGGCAAGGTCCTCGGCTTCGAGCCCGAGGTCACCGCGCGGCTGGCCTCGCGGGCGCGGCCCTGGGAATTCAAGGATCCCAAGGAAACGGCCGAGCGCCAGTTCCGCGACGCCGGCCTGGACCCGGCGCACCCCGAGATCCGCAAGTTCCTCGAGCTGTATCTGGCCATACAGGATCTGCCGCGTCACTTGGGGCAGCACTCGGGCGGCATGGTCATCTGCCAGGGGCAACTGGATGCGATCGTGCCGCTCGAGCCGGCTGCGATGCCCGGCCGTGTCGTCGTGCAGTGGGACAAGGACGATTGCGCGGACATGGGCATCATCAAGGTGGACCTGCTCGGCCTGGGCATGATGGCGGTGCTCGAGGATTCGATCCGGCTGATCCGCGAGCATTACGGCGAGGAGGTGGACCTGGCGCACTTGCCGCCGGACGATCCTGCGGTGTGGGAAGCGCTCCAGCGCGCCGACACCATCGGCATGTTCCAGGTGGAAAGCCGCGCGCAGCAAGCCATCCTGCCGCGCATGCGCCCTGCGCGCTTTTACGATCTGGTGGTGCAGGTGGGCATCGTGCGTCCCGGTCCCATCGTGGGCAAGATGGTGCACCCTTACCTGCGCCGCCGGCAGGGACGCGAGCCGCCCGACTGCCTGCATCCTTCGCTCGAGCCCGTGCTGCGCCGCACGCTCGGCGTGCCACTCTTCCAGGAGCAACTGCTGCGCATCGCCATGATTGCGGCCGGTTTTTCGGGCGGCGAGGCCGAGGAACTGCGGCGCGCCTTCACGCACAAGCGCTCGGAGGCGCGCATGAAGCAAATCGAGGTTCGCCTGCGCGAGGGCATGAACCGCAACGGCATCACGGGTCCGACGCAGGATCGCATCGTCGAAGCCATCACCTCGTTCGCCCTGTACGGCTTTCCCGAATCCCACGCCGCCAGCTTTGCCCTGATCGCCTACGCCAGCGCCTATCTGAAGTGCCACTACCTGGCGGCCTTCACCGCCGCCCTGCTCAACAACCAGCCTATGGGCTTCTACTCGCCCGCCACCATCGTCAAGGACGCGCAGCGGCACGGGCTGAAAGTGCGACCCATAGACGTCACCCGCTCGGACTGGCCATGCACGCTCGAAGATGAAAACGGCGGGAAGGTGTTGCGGCTCGGTCTGTCGTACCTGAAAGGCCTGCGCGAGGTCGCCGGCCGGGCCATCGTGCGCGAGCGGGAGCGCGCGCCTTTCACCTCGATCGAAGATCTCGTGCGCCGCGTTCCCGAGTTGCACCGGGACGAGTTGGAAAGGCTGGCCGAGGCCGGGGCCCTGAATTCGCTGGATGCGGAACACCGCCGCCACGCGCTCTGGGAGGCCAGCCGCGCCGCCCGCCCCGCCGGCCCTTTGCTCGAGCCGCTGCCGGAGGGGGAGAAAACCTCCCCCTTGCCCCGGATGACGCCGGAAGAGCGCTTGCTGGCCGACTTCGAAACCACCGGCCTGACGATCGGGCCGCACCCGATGACGTACTGCCGCAAGGCGCTGCGCGCGCTCGGGGTGCGACGCGCCGCCGAGCTCAAGCGGCTGCCGCACGGGCGCGCAGTGCGGGTCGCCGGCGCGGTGATCGTGCGCCAGCGGCCGGGAACCGCCAAGGGTTTCGTCTTCCTGAGCCTCGAGGACGAAACCGGCATCGCCAACGTCGTCATCCAGCCAGAGACCTTCGAACGCTACCGCCTCGTGCTCGTCGAAGCGCCCTTCCTGCTGGTGGAGGGAGTGCTACAGAACGTGGATGGCGTCCTGTCGGTGAAGGCGGTGCGCCTGGAGCCCTTGGCGGCGCCGGCCGCGCGCGTGGAGTCCCACGATTTCCACTGAGCCGGGTTTCACGCGCGCGGCCGCAGCACGACGACGTGACCGCCGGCGGGCGCCAGCCTTGCACGCAGGCGCGTGGCCGCTGTCACGGTCTGCGTCGTGCGCACCGTGTGCTTCGGATTCACGGCCGCATCGGGAGCGTCGGCCCAGATTTCGGCCGCGTAACGCCGTCCCGGCGGCAACACCCGCCCCAGCGGGAGCTCCACTTCGCGCGCCTCCGCGCCCGTGATGGTGCCGAGGTACCAGACCTCGCCCTTGCGACGCGCCACCGAAACCCAGGATCCGGGCCGGCCGCCCAGTCCCCGCGTCTCGTCCCAGGCTGCGGGAACCTGCTTGAGGAACTCGAGCTCTTTCGTCCCGCGATAGGCGCCCGGGTAGTCGGCCAGCATCTGGAGACCGCTCTCGAAGATCACGTAGAGCGCCATCTGGTGCGCTCGCGTGGTGGGCACCAGCGGGTTGACGTTGCGCGGGATGAATGCCGCCGGGGTTACGTTTTCGAAACCGCCCGGCGTGTAGTCTAGCGGCCCGGCGAGCAGGCGGGTGAAAGCCACCGTGACGTTGTGATCGGCGATGGCCCGGTAGGACCACTTCAGGTACTCGAGGCCCAACACGCCTTCGTGCGTGAGCACGTTGGGGTAGTAGCGCATCATGCCACAGGGTTTGAAAGCGCCGTGGAAGTTGACCATGAGCCGGTGCTGGGCAGCCTTGCGCGCCACGCGGTGGTAGAAATCCACCATCTGCTGGTCGTCGCGGTCCATGAAGTCCACCTTGATGCCCACGACGCCCCACTTCTCGTAGAGCGGGAAGGCGACGTCCATCTGCTCTTCCACCGCCGCCCAGTGGGCCCACAACCACAGGCCGACGTTGCGCGCGCGGGCGTACTCGAGGAGCTCAGGGATGTTGACCCGTTCGTTCCAACGCGTGATGTCGCGCCCGCCACCCCCCTGACCGACCGGTCCGGCCGACCAGCCGGCGTCAATCAGGCAGTACTCCAGCCCCGCCTCGGCCGCAAAATCAATATAGTGCTTCAATGTTTCGGTGTTCATACCCGGCTGGAAGGGCACGTCGCGGGCGAAGTTGCCCGACCACCACGACCACGAGGTCTTTCCGGGCCTGATCCAGCCCGTTTCGGAGAGGCGGCATTCCGGGCTCAGGCTGGTGACCAGGTTCGATTCGATGAGCCGGGCGGGCTCCTCGGCGATCAGGATGACGCGCCAGGGAGAGCTGGCAGGCGCCTGACCGATTACGGCCACCTCCGGACGGTCCAGGCGGGGCGCCAGACGTGCCTCGAGGATGCGCCCTCGTGGCCTCGTCAGATACATCCCAGCCCAGCTCTCCAAATGGGCTTCGGTGATCGAGACCCAGGCCGCACCGGGGACTTCGAAAGTGAACGGAAGAGCCACCAAAGACTCTGGCTTGATGGCTGTGAGCGGCAGGGCGACGTAGTTGTCCTCGTAGTTGCTGCGAAAGCCCGCCAGAATGAGTGCGTACGTGACACCCTCGCGGGCGGCTTGAAATGGCGTCAGCTCGCGTTCCACCGCGAAGCTGCCCAGAGTCGCGGGCAGGCGGTAGCGGAAGGCGGCGCCGTCGTCGTAAACCCGGACTTCGAGCTCGAGGGGCCCCCGGGGGATTCTGTCCGCACCGTGGCGGCGCGCCAAGGATGCTGCACGCGACTCGCCTTGCCGTGAAACAGTCGGTAGGAGTCCGTGCCCGAAGCCGTCACTGCCTCCAAGCTGGTGAGCTTCTCGCCCAACGCGGCGCGCCCTTCGAGTTTGAGTCCGAGCCGCGAGGGAGCAACGAGCGGTTTGCCGCGGACGAAGATTCCATACGTGAGCCAGCCCGTGTTGGGGCCGGAATCCGGCGCCTGGATGCTCAGCGCGATCCGCCCGTCAGGACAGGCGATCTTGACGGGCTCCGGCGCGGCACAGGCCGCGCCGGCCAGCAAGAGGACGCACACGAGTGCTCGTGGCATGATACCCCTTCCTTAACAGAAAAGAACCGAAAAGACGAGGGCCCGGCGCACGCCTGGTGCGGTCGCCGGGCCCGAATCCGACAAGCTGGGCAGAGCCTGCTCGGCGGCTCAGGCGCGCAAGCTGTACGAGCTCAGGACCTTCATGTAGTTGGAGCGCAGGAAGGCGTTCGGGTTGGCGACGGAGCGCTGGCTCATGGAGCCCTGCATCTGGCGGACGGACTCGTACTCGTGCTCTTGCATCCACGCCTGCATTTCCGAGAGGATCTTGCCGATGTACGGGATGCCGTTCTTGAGCACGGCGGAGGCAATGGTGGCGACCTTGGCCCCCGCCATCATCGCCTTGATGATGTCCGTGCCGCCGTGGAAGCCTCCGGTGACAGCCAGATCCGCGTTGACGCGCCCGTAGAGAATCGCCACCCAGTGCAAGCGGAGCAGGGACTCATAGGGTGTGCTCAGCTCGAGCGTGTGCTTGACTTCGAGCGCCTCGAGATCGAAGTCCGGCTGGTAGAGGCGGTTGAACAGCACCAGGCCCCGCGCGCCGGCCTGCTCGAGCCGCCGCGCCATGTTGGCCATCGCCGTAAAGTACGGGGTGAGCTTCACGGCCACTGGAATCTTCACCGTCGCGGCCACCTCGCGGACCAGCTCGCAGTAGGCGTCCTCGATCTGGCTGCCCGTGACGGCGGGATCCGTTTGCAGCGTGAAGATGTTCAGCTCGAGTGCGTCGGCGCCCGCCTCCTCGATGGATTTGGCGAAGCGGATCCAGGCTCCGCTCGAGACCGCGTTGAGGCTGGCGATGACGGGGATGGAGACGGACGCCTTGGCCTTACGGATGTGCTCGAGGTAACCCTCCGGACCCAGATTGTAGGAGGTCATGTCGGGGAAGTAGGAGTGTGCCTCGGCGAACACGCCCGTCGTCTCACTGAGGTGCCGGTCCAATTCCTGGCTTTCCAGGGTGAGTTGCTCCTCGAAGAGCGAGTGCAGGACGACGGCCGCGGCTCCGGCATCCTCCATCTTGCGGATGTTGTCAACCTCCTCGGCGAGCGGGCACGAAGAGACGACGACAGGGTTTCTCAGATTCAGTCCGAGGTAGGTGGTGGACAGATCCATGGCTCACTCTCCGTCCTTGCTGGCAGGATTCCCCGCAGTGACCAGTTCGGGCACCGCAACCGGCATGGCGGCCATGTGCTCGTACTGCTTCCAGCGCCGCAGGACCGCTTCTTGGGCAGCCTCGAGCAGCCGCTTGGCCGCCTCCGGATTGCTGTGCCTCAGCATCGAGTACCGGGTCTCGTTGTAGATGTATTTTTCGAGCGGAACCGTGGGTGGCTTGGAATCGAGCTGGAGCGGGTTCTTGCCCTCCTTGAGCAAGGCGGGATTGTAGCGGAACAGCGGCCAGTAACCGGTCTGCACGGCCAACTTCTGCTGGTCGAGGCCGTGGATCAGGTCGTAGCCGTGGGCGATGCAGTGGCAGTAGGCGATGATGATCGAGGGGCCGTCGTAGGCCTCCGCTTCCAGGAAGGCCTTCACGGTCTGCATGTCGTTGTAACCGAAGGCCACGCGCGCCACGTAGACGTTGCCGTAGGTCATAGCCATCAGGGCCAGGTCCTTCTTGGGCTGAGGCTTGCCGCCGAAGGCGAACTTCGCCACCGCTCCGAGCGGCGTGGCCTTGGACATCTGGCCGCCGGTGTTGGAGTAGACCTCGGTATCCATGACCAGCAGGTTCACGTTCTCGCCCGAGGCCAGCACGTGATCCAGCCCGCCGTAGCCGATGTCGTAAGCCCAGCCGTCGCCGCCCACGCCCCAGACGCTCTTGCGCACCAAAGCGTCGGCCACCGCATAGAGGTCGCGGGCCTCCCGCGTTTCCACGCCTTCCAGCCTCTTCCGCAACAGCGCCACGCGCTCACGCTGCTCGTAGATGCCTTTCTCGGTGGTCTGGTCGGCGCCGAGCAGCGCCGAGGCCAGCTCGTCGCCGATGACATGGGCGAGCTGGCGCACCAGCCACCGCGCGTACTGGGTTTGCTGGTTGATCGCCAGGCGCAGCCCGAGCGCGAACTCCGCGGTGTCCTCGAACAGCGAGTTGTTCCAGGTGGGGCCCCGTCCGTTCTCGTCCACGCAGTAGGGCGTGGTGGGCAGGTTGCCGCCATAGATCGAGGAGCAACCGGTGGCGTTGCCGATCACCAGCCGGTCGCCGAACAACTGCGTCAGCAGCTTGACGTAGGGCGTCTCGCCGCAGCCCGAGCAGGCGCCCGAGAACTCGAACAGCGGCCGCAGGAGCTGGTTGTCCTTGACCTGCGCGAAATTGAGCAGCCGGCGGTCCATGTCCGGGATCCTCAGGAAGAACTCCCAGTTGACGCGCTCTTGCTCGCGCAGCGGGGGCTGCGGCGCCATGTTCAGCGCCTTGCGCTTGACCTCGGTCTTGCTCTTGACCGGGCAGACCTCGACGCAAAGGGCGCAGCCCGTGCAGTCCTCCGGCGCGACCTGGAGCGTGTACTTCATGTCCTTGAACTCGCGCCAGCGCGCCGGAGCGTGCTTGAAGGTCGGCGGAGCGCCTTCCAGCCATTTCGCGTCATAGACCTTGGCGCGGATGGTGGCGTGCGGGCACACGAGCACGCACTTGCCACACTGGATGCAGAGTTCCTCGTCCCAAACCGGGATTTCCAGTGCGATGTTGCGCTTCTCCCACTGCGCGGTGGCGGTGGGGAAGGTCCCGTCGGGCGGGAATGCGCTCACCGGCAGCGAATCGCCCTTGCCGGCGATGATCGGGGCGAGCGTCCGCTGCACGAACTCGGGCGCCTCGGCGGGAACCGGCCGCCGGAGATCGAAGGTGCTGGTGATGCGATCGGGGACCTTGACCTCGTGCAAGTGCGCCAGCGCCGCGTCCACGGCCGCGAAGTTCTTTTTGACGATCGCTTCGCCGCGCTTTCCCCAAGTCTTCTCGATCGCGTCCTTGATCTTGCCGATGGCCTCCTCCCGCGGCAGGATACCGCTGACGGCGAAGAAGGCGGTTTGCATGATCGTGTTGATGCGGCTGCCCATGCCGGTCTCGGCGGCCACCTTGTAAGCGTCAATGACGTAGAAGCGCAGCTTCTTCTCGATGATGTGGCGCTGGACGGTGCGCGGCAGGTGGTCCCAGACCTCCTCCGGCCCGTAGTAGCTGTTCAACAAGAAGGTGGCGCCGGGGGTTGCCGCCTCCAGCATGTCGAAGCGCTCGAGGAAGGAGAATTGATGGCAGGCTACGAAGTTCGCCTTGGTGATGAGGTAGCTCGAGTGAATGGGGTTGGGGCCGAAGCGCAGGTGAGAGATCGTTACCGCGCCCGCCTTCTTCGAGTCGTAGACGAAGTAACCCTGGGCATAGTTGTCGGTCTCCTCGCCGATGA
>JANXAE010000124.1 GCA_025062235.1 Bryobacteraceae bacterium | reverse complement strand
CGCTGCGCCGGCGCACGTCGGCGCCCCGGGCCACCAGGTAACGGACCACTTCCGCATGGCCCTTCAGGACCGCTTCTTCCAGCGGCGTAACGCCCGCTTCGTCTGCGGCCGAGAGGCTCGCTCCGCGGTCGAGCAGCAGCTCGACCAGGTCGCTGTAACCGCGGGCCGCAGCCAAGTGCAAGGCGGTGGCGCCGCCGCGGTGCCGAGCGTGGACGTCGGCGCCGCGCTCGAGCAGCAGCTCGACAACAGGACGGCGGTGGGTGATGACAGCATAGTGCAACGGCGTCGAACCTCCCTCGCTGTGCCGGGCGTTGACGTCCGCTCCGTGATCCAGCAACAGCGCGGCGATTTCCGCGTGCCCAGCCCAAGCCGCATCGTGCAGAGGCGTGCCCCCGAGTCGGTCGCGCGCGTTCACGTCGGCGCCTGCCGCCAGCAATGCTTCCACCGCCGCGCGATCTCCCCGCTGAACGGCGGCGTGCAGGTCTCCCCCTTGCCATCCGGCCGCCGCCAGCCACAGACACCACGCCAGCCCCATATCCTTAACCTACCGCCCTGACGCGCGCTCTGCGCCCGCCGCTCACCAGGAATCGAGCGGGCGATCGCGCCAGTCGAGACGCCGCGCCTCCTCGCCCTCACGATGCGGCGTCAACGCCACGACAAGCCGCAGATCCGTGACCTTCGCTGGCAGGCGCACAACCAGTTTGCGCGTCCCATGGTTGGGGTTCTGCGGCGGCGGAGGCGTGGTCGAAACCACGTCGAAACGCGCATGCTCGGGCCGCAGGATTCGCGCCGCCAGCCTCCAACCGGGCTTGCGGAGCTCGGCTCCCCGACCCTCCAGCTTCACCTCCGCGTCCGTCACCATTCCCCAGAGGGCCTCGACCGGCTGTTGCGCGGCAATCTCGTCTTGGATCACGACGTGCCGACGATGCAGCAGCCCGACGCCACGCCGCTGCCGCGCGAGCTTGCCTGGGTAGGCCTGGCTCAGATCCATCACGACCCAAGCCCACCCCGGCTCGAAGCGGTGGGCGACGATGGCCGCTTCGGCCTTGGGATTCTGGTTCTCCCCATCCACCAGCAGGGTGTTGTGCGATTCCGTGCGGTTGCGATAGTAATTCCAGCGTTCCTTGCCGAAATAGCCGGGAAGATTGTAGTCGTCCGCCCCGAGATCCAAGGCCCAACGCACCCGACCTGCGTCGAGTACGAACGTGCCGAGATCCAACTGACTGTGTCCGACCTTCAAATCGCCCGCCTTCACGCCCACGAAGACGGCGTCAGGATCCTCCCATGAGCTTCGCAGGAAAGCCACCTCGACGCCGCGGAAAAGCGCATCCAGAGGCCAGCCCGCCTGTTGCGGCGTGCGAGCCTCCTCCTGGTACCAGAGCAGGTCGAGGGCCCCGGGTCGTGCTGAGGGGTCCTCGAGCCTTTGTTGCTGATGCCAGGCGTAAACGGGTTCGCGAAACTTGCGGGCCAGCCAGAACATTTCTTCGGCGCTCCCGATCGCGTCGCCAGCGTCGGCGTAGTTGAAGGTCTTGCCCGCGGGGCTGCTGAAGTAGACGCGGAAACGACCTGCCTCGCGGAAACCGGGGGCGGCCGCCAAGCCGAAATCGTCGCCCAGCGCGGTCTCCAGACCTGCCAAAAAGTAGACCGTGTACCGGGTGGCGTAGTGCCAGTAGCCGGGACCTTCCGGCCAGCCGCCGTCGGGGGCGTAGGAAGCCAGCGCGCGCGGCAGCGATTGCAGCGCGTACTTGAGTACGCGGCGGCAGATCTCAGGCTCTTCGTCAGCGATCGCCAGCGCACCCAGGCCGATGCCGCCGTTACAAACCTGGTTCCAGTTGAAGCGGTTCACGACCCAGCTCCGCTGCTGCTCGTAGAAGGGCAGCGCCTGCCGGATACCCTTGTCGAGGATGGCCTGCCGGATCCAAGCTCGCTGGTCCTCGTTCAGGGCGTGGTAAAGCCAATCGTAGCCGATGGCGAATGCATGGGTCATCTCTGCGGTATCGAGAAAGTGCGAGGGATTCCAGTCCGGGAACGCGGCCGCGGCCTGCAATTCGCGTACGGCGCGCTCGAAATACTCACGCTTCCCGTCGAGCCGGTACAGCAGTGCGAGTTTGTAGATGCGGTCCAAACAACGGCGGCTTTGCGCTAACAATCGCGGACCGATGAGGACGTGTTCGACAGGCGGGGCCGTCTGAATGCGGCTGGCCTCCTCGACGAGCGCCCGGTAGATTCGGTGGGCTTGCGGAGATCGTGCAAGCAGGCCGCGCACCCGTTCCAGGTCGGTCTCGAGCGCAATGAGCCGGGGATGGGACCGCCGCAGGCCTGCCAACGGATCCTGGTCCGCACGGGCCAAGGCCAGCACTCCAGCGAACAACAGCACAGGCGTGCGCATCGCGCAACCATTATGTCCCATCGCATCGCTGCCCGTGCGAGGCATGGTACAAAGTGGTTATGACGACGTTGCTGGTGACGACAGCGCAGCGCAACTATCCTGCTGTCGTCGGGCGAGGCTGCCTAGAGCGCTTGGGTGATTATCTGCCCCAGCGCACGGGCAAGATTTTCGTGTTGACAACCCGGGACGTCTGGCAGCGGCACGCGACGCGACTGGCGCCAGGGCTGGTCGGACGGTCGCACGAGATCCTGTTTTATCCGGGCGGCGAGGAGCACAAACGGCTGGCCACCGTCGAAGCGCTGGCCGAAGAAATGGTTCAGAGGGGCGGTGACCGCTCGAGCCTGCTGCTGGCTTTCGGCGGCGGCATCGTCAATGACGTAGGAGGATTCCTGGCCGCGATCTTCATGCGCGGCATCCCGGTGATCCAGTTGCCAACGACCTTACTGGCCCAAGTGGACTCAGGGCTCGGCGGCAAGACCGGCGTGAATCTGCAGTCCGGCAAGAACTTGGTGGGCGCCTTCCACCAGCCGCTTGCGGTCCTGATTGATCCCGAGCTTCTGGAGACGTTGCCGGAGCGAGAGTACAGGGCTGGGCTGTTCGAGGTCATCAAGTGCGCCGTCATCCGCAGCCCCGAGCTTTTCGACCTGCTCGAGACCCGCCGCGAAGATGTACTGGCCCGGCTTCCGGAGCCCCTGGAGCGCATGATCGCCGAATGCGTGCGGGTCAAGGCCGAAGTGGTCTCCGCGGACGAGCGCGAGACCGACCTGCGTCGCATCCTGAATTTCGGTCACACCTTCGGCCACGCGCTGGAAGCCGAGACAGGGTATACCCGCCTGCTCCACGGGGAGGCGGTCGGCATCGGAATGCGCGCTGCGACGATACTGGCGCGGCGCTTGGCGATGCTCGTCGGGGGCGACGCAGAGCGGATCCTCAATCTCCTCGACGCATACGGCCCCTTGCCTGACGTCCGGGACGTTTCCCCGCATGCGCTGGCGCTGCGCTTGCGCAGCGACAAGAAGACCGTGCGCGGCGAGGTTCACTTCGTTCTCCCCGAAGCCATCGGCCGTGTCCGCATCGTTTCCGGAGTGGACGACCGGCTGGTGCGCGAGGCTATCGAGGCCGCGCTGTCGTGATCACTGGGGCGGCGCCCGCCGGTGCGGACGGGCCTGACCAGGCCGCACGCTGGGTGTGGGGCATGTTCGCGCGGATCGCGCCCCGTTACGATCTGCTCAATCGCCTGCTTTCGTTCGGTCAGGACAGCCGCTGGCGGCGAAGCGCGGCGGTCCGAGTCCGCCGGTGGATCGAGACTCCCGGGGCAAGAGCCCTCGATCTTTGCTGTGGCACTGGCGAGCTACTGGCCGCCCTCTGGCATCTGCGCCGGCCTGCTGGTCCGAGAAACCTTCTGCTGGCGGGCTGCGATTTCTGCCGGCCCATGCTGCTGCTCGCACGCCGCAAATTGCCTGCGGCCGCGCTCATCGAGGCCGACGCCTTGCGCTTGCCGGTGGCCGACGGGTCGCTGGATCTGGTGACGGTCGCGTTCGGTTTCCGCAATCTCGCCGATTACCGCGGTGGGCTGGCCGAAATGCGTCGCGTCCTGCGCCCGGGTGGCGCAGCGGCGATCCTCGAGTTCTCGCGACCCACCGGGCCCTTGCTGGGGCCGCTCTATGCTTGGTATGCGCGATCCGTGCTGCCCCGCTTGGGCGGCTGGATCTCCGGCCATCCGGATGCCTATCGCTACCTGCCGGAATCGGTGAGCAAGTTCCCCACGCCTCCGGAGCTCGCGGAATGGATGCGGGAGGCCGGCTTTGCCCAAGTGCGCTTTGAGCTCTTCAGCGGCGGCATCGTCGCCCTGCACTTGGGCATCGTCTGAGGGACAACCAGAGAAAGGTCACGGCTTGCGATCGCGGCATTGGTCCGGGTCTGGTCCCCGCCGAGAACGCCACGCACGCGGCCGCAGGACCGGCCGTGCGATTGAAGCTTGCGGCTGGCGCGCAAGCCCGCTTCCCGCGCAAGGACCAGCGGGGCGCTGTCACGGGTGTGCGGCCACGGCCCGGTCCGGCCGTGATGTACCCCTTCGCGACAGCACAACCGCGGCGCCGTTGCCCGAAGTTTGGCCGCGGGTGCAGTCAACCCGCAGCCTGCTTTGGTACGCGCTGCTTTGCGTACCCTTGCCTCGCGCCGTCTCTCCCCGGGGAGCCGCCCGCCAGCATACCCCGAGGTCTGGGCAGCGGCCCCGCCTGTGGGAAGGATTGCGACTTCAGGGACCCTTCCCGGGCGAAGCCGCGATTGCGGTCAACCATGTCGGCGGCGGTTCCAGAACGTCGCGGGTCGGCGACGCGGTAGTGGCCCACAATCGGATCCATCCTCCGGCTGACCTGGTGCGCGCGGCCGCAAGAGTTGCGTAGCTTTGGGGTCCGGGATTCGGTTCCTCCCGATGGCTTACCGATCCAGTGCCGGTGCACGCCGAGGGTCGGCACGCCGCACAGCCTACAAACGGATGGTGCCCGGGGCGGGACTCGAACCCGCACGGGAGTCGCCTCCCAGAGGATTTTAAGTCCTCTGCGTCTGCCAATTTCGCCACCCGGGCCGGCGTTGAATCCGCTTCCGGCGACCCTGTGAGCGACTCGCGCGTCTTCCTTCCCAATTTAGCCAATAGTTCAACTCCGCCAACACCCATACGCAACAAAATTCGTTCCTTGCCACCGCCCCGCCGCCGGAGAGAGCGGCTTCGGGCAACCGGTGCATTTGCCGCTGCGGCCAGGCGACGCAGCAACGGGTCCGCGATCGCAGACAGGTACAGATGCAGCCCTCTACGACCGTCCCCGTTCGGTGCGCGAGGTGATTGCTGTCGAACTTTCCGTCCTCCCGTACGTCCCGAGAGCCACGTGCGCAAGCTTGGCATGCTCCTGCCCCCGACCTTCGTGGCCGAACCGTTTGTTGGATTCGGTCGCACAAGAGGATCGCTCGGTGGCCTCCGAGCGCAATGCACCCGGAGCGCCGGCGCCGATAGCGGCCGGCTTGGGGATCCTCCTCGCCTCCGCGAGCGTCGGCCGCAGCACGGCTTGAATTGGAACGCTCGGCAGCTACCCTCTCGCAGCGTTGCAAGCCGAGCGCTTCTCTCGGCCCGGACGGCCGGGTAGCGCCAGCGAACCGGAATCGGCTGAGTCCTTCGTCAGAGCGGGGTGCGCCATTGCTCCCTTGCGTTCGAAGCCGGCTCCCGCCCGGCAGCATGCTCCACAGGTTCCGTCCCTCGCGCTCATTCGGTTTGGGTGCGAGCAGCCCAAGCCGCAATGGACGATCAGTTCGCAGTCCACCCGGCGTGGCGGTGCATATTTGTCGCGTCCCTGGGCATCCCACGCGGGTATGCTGCGGCACACCCGGCCAGCATGGGTCCAAGGGATCCACGCCGGGGGCGGCTACGGTGTCCCGGGCAGAGGAACCGCTCGACGTTCGGGTCGAAACGACACGAAAGCAGGACTCCACCGCGCAAAGGCTCATTGGGTCTTCTAAAGCAGGACTCCAGTCCGAATGGCGGTGCGCCCGAAGGTTTGGCGACGGAGCCGCGTTGCATGGCCGAGCCGACCGCTCGGGGGACTCCGACCGGCTTCGGCAGCAGTCGGCCATCGAGGCACACGCTCGCCGACCGGCATCCCCACCCCAAAGGCTCCTTGCGAGAGTCCCTGCCCATTGGGCGAGCGGAGAAGCTACATCGGGCCCCGCCGGAATTCCTTTCGAGGCAAGGTCGGTTGAGACCCCGACAACAGGTCGCGGCAGTGCATCTCCAAGCGGTTTCCGCGCGCGAAGGGAGACGCTTCTCCCCCCGACGACGAAGAGAAGGCGGTCAGCGTCCTTGACCCCGTTGCGCCGGTGAACGGGAGCGGCGGGCATCGAATCCAACCCTCCTGCGAGGGTTTCAGGGCGATCGCGAACTACCGTTGCGGCGGTCGAGAACTGGTCCGGCCTGGGACGGTGGGGGTCGGCAAGGTGATGCCCTTCCCGTCGGAACATTCGCCGCTGGCGTCCGGACGGGTGTCCCACGCGCGGCGAACCTGTGCGTCAGCCACGCTTGCGGGCAGACCGGGCCCGCGGGTCACTCGCCAACGTGAGTCGTCAACGGCACGAACTCTCGGTCGAGGGCGAACAGGGCTGGGCCCCCGCCGCACCGATCCTCTGGACGCACAACCGCCTGCCTTTCCGAGGTCGAAACGCTGCCGTCGAAGAACCGCCGGACGAACCGAAGAAGAGGGTGGCCCAGCGAGAAGCTCCTGGAAAGCGGGATGCGCTCTCGGGGCGGATGGCGCGCGGCGTCTGCGGCGCTAAGGGACCAAGGCCTTCTAGTGTGCGCCGAGCAGCCGGAATTCCACGCAAAAGGACGCTGGGCCGAATGATTGCCCGCCATCGGGCTGATAGTCATGAGTGGTAGCCTGGCTGCCGCTCATGGTGCTGCCGGCCCGACGGCGGATCCGAGGTATGCGGCAAAATCCTCTGGCTGGAATTGCCTGGCTGGGTGCTGCGAGCGCGTGCCGCCATCGGGGACAAGTCCTGGCAGGTGGGGCAGGTTTATGACGTCGCGGTGGCGATCAACCGGCGTGCACCGCGGCCGAAGTGGATCGTGGAGTAGCGCAAGCGCCCCGGCTCGATTAGGGTTCAGCGTGCCGGGCTGGTTGAAGCGGCCTGTACAAGCCGGTTCGGGTAGCGACTGCCCTGCCCATGGAATGGCTCGGCCCAACAGCCCGTGCGCGGAGCAGCGCCGGCGGCCTGTGGTGGCGAGGCACCGAGCGCGAGTAGCGACCGAAATTGACCAAACGGAGTCGGCAGAACTTCGGGAAGGACTCCAGGTGTAGGCTACCGAAGCGCCGAACTGGCGCACGGCGGAACCACCGCCGGCCTCCCGCCCGCAGGCTCGCTAGCGAGGATGGGGCCGAGACCACGGCCCATTCCGCCTGTCGCCGTCCCATGCTGGCCACGTTCCGGGCTAAGAATGCGGGGAGGCGTTTGACGTGGCGAGGCGATCACGGTATGCTGGAATTGGCAAGCCGCCGGGGCGCGGTAGCCAAGTGGTAAGGCAAAGGTCTGCAAAACCTTCATACGTGGGTTCGATTCCCACCCGCGCCTCCACGGGACCCTGATCCAACCCACGCGCCTTGCTCGCTGAGCCGACTCTGCTTTGATTTTGATGGCTGGACGCTCTTCGCTTCGTCCGCTGCTCCTGCTCAGGAATTGCAGGACTGGGACCGTTCCGTCGTGCCTGGCCTGACCCTGTTGCGTCCCAGCGAGCGAGCCACCGGGCATCGGCATTCCGCGGTCCGTTTTCAGGGGCGCTCGGGACGTGCTGAACGCCGATGAGACTTGGAGGTTCGGTTCGGCCCTCCTTCGGACGAGGGGCTTCGGGGAGAGGCGCCGCTATGTCTGCGGGGCCCGTTTTCGAGACCTGCTGAGGGCGAGGACCGTCTCAGGCAATGCTCCGACGCGGACTTGCCCGGTGCGGCGTCCTCATCGTGCCGGCGATCGCTTCACAAACGGGTCCAGCGGTTCGTGATTGGACGCGACGGAACCGCCCGGGGGCGCGGTTGCGGAAACTCGGCTCGAACAAGACGGACGATCGGGGAACGAGAGAAGCGGGCCTGCAAGCGATGGGAAGCCTCTGGCATCCGGCTGAACGTCACGCTGCGAACCGAAAGAAGCTGATGCACCGGCAAGCCTGTCCAGCTCACCACCGTTCCCGCGGTGCGCTGATCGGTTCCGTATGGCCAGGGCAATGGCTCGGCGAAGCGATTCGTCGCTCCTGGCCCCACCTGGACCCCCGGGAGCTGCCGTGCGGCGCAGCGTCTCCTGGCACGACGTAGGCACGCCCGATGCACGGGGCCGACTAGGAGTCCGTTGAATAACGGGCTCAGTGGGGTCGGCGATCTTTCCGGCGGAGGTTATTCGCAGGTTTTGCGATCAACCGAGTCGCGCGCTGCGGCGCTGGAAGGGAGCCAGCTGGACCTCTCTGCGGCCTTTGGGGCCGCTCGACTTGAGGGCTCTGCTTCCCTCATGGCATGTGACCTGTCGTACGGGCAGGCGCCAGAGATTGTCGGCCGCGGCAGCAAACTTTACGGGCCAGTTCAGCTTCGTCCGCCCACGCGACTTCACCCGCACTAGCCCCGCCACCCACTTGCGCCAAACAAACACCCTCTTCCCTGTTGGCCGGCGCCGCTGGCTCGACTCTTAGCTCGCATGCTGCGCGCCGGACCTGTCGAGCGCGCTAACCCGGCGTTTCTGGCCCACGTGCAACACCGCACCCATGGGCGCAGCCTCCGGACCCGTTCGTGCCGATCGTAAGCCCGATCCGCCGCCAGCGTGTTTTTCCCTTGGCGCCCTCGAGGCAGCCGCTAGGCCATCAGCAAAGCCGCGTCCGCCTCGGCCCTGCCCGAGGCGGTCGTGGATAAGGCGTCCACCGGTAACGCTTCGTGGTT
>JANXAE010000123.1 GCA_025062235.1 Bryobacteraceae bacterium | reverse complement strand
CGGGCATCGAGATCGCCTGGTTGGGAGCGATGGTCATCGCGCCCGTCGGCAGGAGGACCTCGTACATCCAGACTGGTCCCGAACCCGTGCCTTCCAACCGGAAGTGGACGCGACGGTCCGCCACTTCGATCTCGAGGCTCCCAAAACTGGCCGCCAGTTGTTTGGGCGTGAACTGGACCGAGAAGCGGAGCTCCTTGCCTGCCTCGACCGTGACCGGCGGCAGGGGCAATCCGGCGAGCTGGAAGGCGTCCCCCGCAGCGCGGATGCTGTTCACGAGGCCCGCGCCGCTGCCGCGGTTTGTGATGACGAACGTTGCGGTGGCCGTGCTGTTGAGTGCGGTTGCGGGGAAGGTCACGGTGCCGCCCGCCGCCACGGGCGTCGCATTGCCGCCCGGCGGCACGTAGCTGAAGGCGAATTCAGGCGCCGTGCCGACCAGGTTGATCGTTATTGCGCCCGTGGTTCTCCCTTCGGCGTAGTTCATGTGCAATCGGCCGGTGATCCGCTGGCCCGAGCTGGGCAGGTAGCGGACTTGGAAAATGATGCTCTGGTTGCGCATCAGCGAGACCGGCAGCTCGGGCAACCCGGCCACCGAAAGGTCCGTGTGGCCGGTCAGCTCGAGGGCGTTGATCGAAACGGGACCGGCCGTGCCTGTGTAGGTCATCGTGACCGACGCCCACGCCGCCAGGCCGATACCATCGGCTGACAACGTAACGGTGCCGCCGTCGGGAATCGTATAGCGGTTCGTGCCCTGCTGGATCAGCAGGGTGAACGGCGCCTGTCCGAAGCTGGTGGGGACGGCAGCCAGCAGCAGACTCGATAGCGCGAGGATCCGACGCGTCATCGGCTCACTCCCCCTTGCCTGCCGGTATGAACCACACGCTCGGTTCGGGTTCCGTCTTCAGCACCAGCAACGGCTCGGCGAGCGAATGGCTCGGGCGCAAAAGCCAGAGGTCAGCACCGGAAAGCCGGATCAGGGTGGAAGGTTCGGCGTCGAGGCCCAGTTCGGCAACCGGCGTGCGGCTTGCCAGATCGTGGACCAACACGTTGCATCCGGTGCGCTGGGCGATGAAGAGCCGTCTGCCATCGGACGAGAGCGCGAGTCCCACGGGATCCGCGGTCACCGCAACCACTAGCGGCCTGGGCTGCGCCGCATACTCTTCCACTCGCCAGACCTCGCCGCTCGCAGCCACGAAGAGGCTGCTGCCAGCCACCGTCAGCACGCCGGCGCGTACGCCAGGCAGCAGAGCCGTGCGACCCGTCTCGCCGAACAGACAGACGCCTTCCGCCGTGCCCGCGATCAGGCGGCCTTCCCGGTCCACGGCAAGGGCGGTGACTGCACCCAGCTCGAGAGGTTCGCCGGCCGCAGGCCCTGCTCGGGCATTCCGAATCACCTGGGCCAGGCCGGAGCGTGCGCTGTAGATGGCAGCTACCGAGCCGTCGTCCGACCAAGCCGCGTCGTCCGGATTGAGCCGCACGTTTTCGACCGGCTGGAACACCGGGGCCAGCCGCGCCAGGTGGTCCACGCGGTAAAGGACGTTGTCCCTGGAGACGAGGGCCGCCGAACCTCCGGGGGCGACGCTCGCCCAGTCGAGTCCCGCCACGACTGGTTCACCGACGTAGGCGGCTCCGGGCAGCCCCAGGATCGGGCGGAGCGAGCCCGAAAGCTTATCGAAAACGAAGCCGCTGATGGGACCCTCGATCTGCAGGGTTTGCGCCGCCGCCGCGCCGGCGAGCAGGCATGCTAGCAGGACTTTCGCTGCCTTCATCAGCCTTACCTCCTTCAGCGTGGGCTGCCCACGGTAATCGGGCCGGGCGTGATCGTAATGGGCTTGTAAGTCGTCGTCGCAGCCGTGCCGTTACCGCGCGTTGCCGCCACGGCCCCGATGACGGCACCCGCAGTGCCCAACCCGACGACGATCTTCCACCAGCCCGAGCGCCCGCCCGCGATGCCGGGAGCCGTTCCTCCGCCCCGGTACACGTTGGTCTGTGAGATCACCGCGCTGCCCGTCTTGTTTCGATGCGTTGCCGTGACTTTGATGTTGAAGCGGCCGGCCTGATCGTTGGGCGCGTACCCGCTCGCCGCGGCCCGGCCTTTTTCGTCGGTACGGACGGTCTGCGTGCGCATCCAGCCGTGAAACACGCCGCCGGGACCGGCCGCAGGCAACTGGAAAACGACCTCGGCGCCGGCGACCGGCTTGTCATTCTCGTCCCGGACTTCCACGACCGGCGCAGTCGCAGAACGGGTGCGGACGTTGTTGACAGCGCCTTCGCCCTCGATGACGACGATCTTCAGGGTGCCCGGCGGCTCGGCAGGTTGCCCCTGTGGTGCAGCAGCCAGCTGGGCGGCAGGCGTGCCGGGCGTGGGTTTGTCGGGGGCCGGCGCTGGGGCTTGCACCCCGGCCGGTGGTTGCGCGACCTGAGGACGGGGACCAGTAGGTTGCTGAGCCGGCGAAGGCCACGCCAGCAGGCCGGCTAGCATGACGCTGAGCATAGTTCTGGGTTCCAAAATTCAGCCTCCTGGAACGCTCGCCGTTTCGGAGATTCGGACTCCCGGCCAGTTTGACAGGATATCGCACTCTGCGCGCTCCGCACCGGGGAACGCCCCGGTCGGTGGGCCGCGTCCAAGCTGATAAGACGCGACAGGAGGCGCCGCGTGTTACTCCCCTACGCAGGGGCGGCCGGAGGCCGCTTCAGGCGAGCCGCACCGAGGGTGGCGGGCCATAGTCAATCCGGGCTTCGCGACCGCCATTCAGGATGGACAAGCGGCCTGCTTCGATGACCAGCTCGTTGTATCGGCTATTGGCGGGGGTGGCCATGACCCCCGCCCGGTCCATCTCTTCGAGCAGCTCCCGGCGCCTGCGCAACGCCTCGAGCGGAGGCATCCCTTCGGTCTCTTGCTCGATGCGGATGGCGCTGCGCAGGATGTACTCGACCGAGCGGTATCCGTAGCCCACGGGCACGAGTCCCGGCCCGCCCAGATCTACGTATTGGAAATAGTCGGGACTGGGCTCGGCGTAGATCGTCGAGCCGGGGCCTCCGGGACGCTCCGTGTAGCAGTAGCGGATGCCGCGGTACTGATCGTCGTGGGCGAGCCAGGCGCCCCGGTCCGCCCCTGCGCAGTACATCGTCAGGCCCTGCGTGTTCGTGCCCGGCCCTTCGTCGGGGAAACCGAGTGCGTTCTGCACGTTCAGGCAGGCCCCGTTGGACCAGATCACGCGCGCGTCTGTCCAGAGGAATCCCTCGTTGCCGTTCGGGTACCGGTCGCGAATCCCGTACACGCTCACCGCCACGGGCAGCAGTCCGGTGATGAAGTGGACCAGATCCACGTAGTGGCAGCCGATGTAGGTGAAGGCGTCGGAGTTCTCCGCGGTGCACCAGTTCTGGAAATTGGAGTGGCGGTAGTGCCACTTCTCGAGCAGCCAGGCGGTGCCCAGGCGGAATTCCCCGAACAACCCCTGGCGGTAGCGGCGGCGCGCAATCAGCGCGCGATCGTCGAAACGCTTGTGGTACTCGATCCCCACCAGCAGGCCGCGCTCGCGCGCTTCGCGCTCGATCTCGTCGGCTTCCCGCGCGGTGAGCACGAGCGGCTTGACGCTCAGAACATGCTGGTCGGCGCGCAGGGCTTCCATGATGACCGGGTAGTGAAGCTGGTCCGGCACCGCGACGACGACGACGTTGCGTGGGGGCATCCGCCGAATAAGCTCGCGATACAGCTCCGGATGGGGCGCATCGAGGTCGCCCGCGGGATCCGGATAGGCTCGGAAGGTGCTGTCCGGGAAGGCGCGCCGCAAGATCTCCGATTCCATGAGCTCCTTGAGCGGCCGCGCGGTGAGGGCGCAGATGGAGACCTCGCCCAACCAACCCTGCCGTTGCATGTGCCAGATGGATGGCAGCAATTGGTCGTGGGTGATCATGCCGCCACCGACGATGAGCACTCGTGGGGGAGTCATCTCGCCAGTGCCTCCTGCGCGGCCAGAGCCTCGGCGAAAGCCTCGGAGAAGCCGGCCACGCTGTCTTCCAACGCTTCTTCGGTGAGCACCAAGGGGGGCGCAACCTTGATGGTGGATCCCTGGTAACCGACGGGACTGAACATGAGCACGCCTTTTTCCATCGAGCGCCGCACAACTTCCCATGCCAGATCGCCGTCGGGTTCGCGCGTGCCGGGCCGGACGCAGATGAGCCCGGCCACGAGGCCCTTTCCCAGCACCGCGCCGATCTGCGGGTAGCGCGAGGCCAATGCGTTGAGTTTCTCGTGCAGCAGGGCGCCCACGCGGCGGGCATTCTCGACCAGACCGTCGCGCAGCACGGTTTCGATCGAGGCCAGCGCGGCGGCGCAGCAGACGGGATTGCCGGTGTGCGTCGAGGTCATGGTGCCGGGGGCGAACTGATCCATGACGTCCGGTCGTCCGGCTACCGCCGAGATGGGAAGGGAGCTGGAGATGCCCTTGCCGAAGCAGGCCAGATCGGGCACGATGCCGTAGTGCTCGAAGCCCCAGAGCGTCCCCGTTCGCCCGAAACCCGCCTGCACTTCGTCGCAAACCAGCAGCGCCTTGTGCCCCGTGCACCACTGCCGCAACGCCTTCATGTACTCGACCGGGGCGAAGCCCGCCGTTCCGCCCTGATAGGTCTCGAGCAACACGGCGCAGACGTTCTGCGGCTCGACGCCCAGTTCGTAGAGCGCGCGCTCGAAGCCTTCGAAGGAGGTGTCCGCGGTCCAGAAGCCGTCGGGGAAGGGCACCTGGACGAAGCCCGGATCGAGATTGACGATCCATTCTTTGAGCGCCGGAATGCCGCCTGCCTGCTGGGCGCCCAGCGTCCGGCCATGGAAGGCCTTGTCGTAGGAGACGATGACATGCTTGCTGCGCCCCCCTTGCTTGACGCCCCAGGCGCGGGCCAGCTTGATGGCGCACTCGATGGTTTCCGACCCGGTCGTCAGCAGGAAGACCTTCTTGAGCGGCTCGGGCAGCAGCGAGGCCAACCGTTCCACCAACCGGGCGCGGATCTCGCTGGGAAAGCAGTAGTTGGTGAGCAGCCGCGAGGCCAACTGGGCCTGGATGGCCTCGATGATTTCCTGCCGTCCGTGGCCGGCGTTGGTGATGAGGACTCCGCTGGACCAGTCCACCCAGCAGTTGCCCCACGCATCGAAGACCTGGAAGCCTTCCGCCCGGTGCCAGACCACCGGCGGCTGTCCCCGCATGGCCAGCGGTTCGTACTGCGCCAGCCGGCGTAGTATGGGAAGGGACTCGGGAACAGGGAGCTCGGTGACGATCCTGCGGAAGCGCGTTTCTACGCGCGGTACGGGCCGCGGCTCGAGCGGGTATTCGCGCGCCATAAGGCGTTATTGTAGCGCGAGGGTTCCGCTCGGCCGCGGCACGATCCGCCGGACTCAGACCTTTTCGGGCACCACGTACGGCTTGCGGTACTCGCGCGTGAGCATGCGGTTGGCTTCCTCGTCCCCGATGAATCTCACCGTCTTGGGGTCGAAGCGCAACCCGCGCTTCAGCCGGTAGCTGATGTTGGCCAGGTGGCACAGCGAGGCCGAAATCACCCCGATCTCGACGTCCGCCGTCAGATCCTTGTAATTGCGGCTGCGCACTGCCTTGAAGAAGTTTTCGATGTGGGGGATCGTGTCGCCGCGCTCGGCCTTCTCCTCCATCGCCAGCTCGCGCTTCTCCCCTTTGTAAACCTGGAAGCCCGCACCATCCACGGCCATGTAGCCTTCGCTGCCCAGGAAGAGGTTTCCGATCGTGTTCTCGCCGCGCGGTTGCAGGCCATCCTCGCCGCCGGTGATCAGCCCGCGGACCTCGAAGACAATCTCGCAGTCTCCGTAATCGAAGGTGGCCAGTTGCGTGTTGGGCGTCTCCTGGTCGTCGTCGTAGATGTACTTGCCGCCCGTGGACACGACGTAATTCGGCCAGGTGATGTCGCCCAGGCCCCAGCGTGCAATGTCCATCTCGTGGACTCCCTGGTTGCCGATGTCACCGTTGCCGGTGTCCCAGAACCAGTGCCAGTTGTAACGGAATCGGTTCTCGTTGAAGGGACGCATGGGCGCGGGGCCCAGGAAGAGGTCCCAGTTGACGCCTGGAGGCACTGGCCCATCCGGCTTCTTGCCGATCGAGCGGCGGCGCTTGAAACAGAGGCCCTTCGAAAGGTAGACCTTGCCGATCACGCCCTCCTTGAGCAGTTGCATGGCCCGGATCTTGTGCGGGGCGCTGCGGCCCTGCGAGCCCACTTGGACCATGCGTTGGTACTTGCGCGCCGCTTCGATCATCTTCAGGCCTTCCCAAACGTTGTGGCAGGCCGGCTTCTCGACGTAGACATCCTTGCCTGCCTGGCAGGCCCAGATGGTTTGCAGGGCGTGCCAGTGGTTCGGGGTGGCGATGGAGACGGCGTGAATCTCCTTGTCCTCGAGCAGCTTCCGCATGTCCGTGAAGACGGCGGGCTTGACGCCCGTCTTCTTTTCCACCATCGCCACGGCGCGCTCCTGTGCCGCTTGGTCCACGTCGCAGACCGCGACGATTTGGGCGGTGGGGATCGCCATGAAGTAGCCCAAATGAGCCCGACCACGCCCTCCTAGCCCTACGATGGCCACGTGGATGCGGTCGTTAGCGCCCAGGATGCGGCGCGCGCCGATGGAAAGGGCCGCGGCGCCAGCGCCGTAAAGGAACTCTCGCCGATTGCCTTCGCTCATTCCTGTTTGACCTCCCTCAGTCGTTGTGGCATCTTCCGGCGGCTTGGCTGAACCCGGCTCTAGGGCCGCCCGCGGGGTCGCACCCGCCCACCCTGCCGTGGCGGCCTTCGCCTGCCCGTTACCATGCTAGCGTGAAGCGGCCCTCGCGCAGAGCGACCTCAATTCAGCGGCGAGCGGAATGGCCTCCCGGTTACGGGGCGCGGTCTTCCTCCGCCGGGCCACGTCCCGCAGCAGGCAATTCCCCTGCTGCTGTACAGGCGGACGCAGCTGGTGGGTGCGGGGGAGACCGACCGAAGCCGCCGGCTGCCCGATTCGCCGCGAAGCGTTCGCTCCGCGAAGGCGGCAGGCTAGAATGAGGCAGGCGGCGGGGCGGAGCGGACCGGTTTTCGTGCGGAGCACCTGAATGGGGTTGCGTCACTGGCGCTACAAAGGCTTGTTGCAAGCGGTCTTGAGTCGCCTGCCGGGAGGCGGTTGGGTGAACGACCGGTTGCAGCTCTGGGTGGGCGGCCTCCGTAATTTCGAAGACAATGTCCGTCGCAAGGTCGGCGACTGGGTAGGGCTCATGCGGTACCTGCGGTCAGCCGGATGCGAGGGAGTTGCAGGATGGCGCATCCTGGAGATCGGCACCGGCTGGTATCCCACCCTGCCGGTCTGCTTCGCGCTGGCTGGCGCCGGCCCCATCCTCACGGTGGACCTGAACCGCCACGTGAAGGAAGCGCTCACCTTCCGCATGCTGAGGGCGCTCGGTGCGCATCTCGACGCGATCGCGCCGTGGGCCGCCCCCCGCGCCCGCGCGCGCCCAAAGGCCGACCAGCGGGGGCGTGTCGGGCGGGGACAGGCGGCCGGCTGGTCGGCCTGCCAGATCGAATACCGCGCTCCGCAGGATGCCGCGCGCCTGGAATTCGTGGAGCCCGCCAGTTTCGATATGGTGTACTCGAACAGCGTGCTGGAACATGTCCGGCCGGAAGCGATTCCCCTCCTGATGAAGGAGTCCTGGCGGGTTCTCAAACCCGGGGGCCTGATGGTCCACGCCGTGGCCTGCAACGATCACTATGCGCACTTCGACCGGAGCATCTCGTTCCTGAACTACCTGCAATACACGGAAAAACAATGGCGCAGGTGGAACAACCGCCTGAATTACCAGAACCGCCTGCGGGCGCCCGATTTCCTCCGTTACGCCCGCGAGGCCGGTTTCCGCATCGTCCACGAGGCGCGCGCCGTAAGGCCGGGATCCCGGGAAGCCCTGGCGAAGCTGCGCCTTGCGCCCGAATTCCGCCATTATTCCTGGGAGGACCTGGTCGCCACCAGCGTGGATTTCGTGGCTCGCAAGCAACCCTGAAGGGCACGCAGGTTGCGCGGTGGGCAACAGCCGCCCGCCCGGCGGGGTGAATGGCGCTGATGCCTTCCCGCTCAGGATTCCGCCCAATCCCGGTGGTCCGACTCCGGCCGGCTCGGCGGCTCCGGCGGCAGCGGGGTCCGGCCTGCCTGCCGCATCAGTGTCCAGGTGAGCAGTCCCCCGGGCAACGAGCGGGCCCGGAAACCGTTCTGAGAAAGAATGCGAGCGGCGTAGTAGGAGCGCTGGCCCAGGGCGCAGTGCACCCAGATTTCCCGGTCACGGGGCAACTCGTGGAGGCGGCCGCGCAGTTCGGCCAGGGGAATATGAACCGCGTTCTCGAGGTGCCCTTGCAGGAATTCGGCCTCGTCGCGCACGTCGAGCAGCAACGCCTCGGCGGCCGGCAACCTCTGCCAGGAGGCCGGCTCGAGGTCGCGGCGCAGGATGTTCGCCGCCACCATGCCCGCCAGATTCACCGCATCGCGCGCCGAGCCGTACTGCGGCGCGTAGCACAGCTCCGCCTCCTCCAGGTCGAAGACCGTCGCACGCTTCGCCATGGCCATGGCGATGACATCCATGCGTTTGTCCACACCCTCCTGGCCTACGGCCTGCGCGCCGAGGATGAGTCCGTCCCGGCGCGAAAAAATCAATTTCATGTGAATCCGTTTCGCCCCGGGGTAGTACCCGGCGTGGTGCAGCGGGTGCACGTAGATCGCCTCGTAATCCCCGATGCCGGCGGCGCGGAGCTCGCGCTCGGTGGCGCCCGTGGCCGCGGCCGTCAGGCCGAAAACGCCGCAGATCGTAGTGGCTTGGGAACCCCGGTAACGCGATGGACGGCCGCAGATGGCGTCCGCCGCCACGCGCCCCTGCCGTGCCGCTGGCCCGGCCAGCGCTGCGAGCCGCCAGCGCCCGGTGACCCAGTCGCGCACTTCCACCGCGTCGCCCACCGCCCAAATGTGCGGGTCCGAAGTCCGCATCTGCTCGTCCACGCGGATGCCCCC
>JANXAE010000122.1 GCA_025062235.1 Bryobacteraceae bacterium | reverse complement strand
AACCGTGAAACTCGTTGCTGCCCCGCTTGGTGATGACGTTCACCACCGAACCGGCTGCGCGACCGTATTCGGGAGCGAACTGGTTCGTGATCAGGCGGAACTCCGCCACCAGGTCGGGATTGTTGATCACTTGGGTCAGGCCGGTGATCGAGGGATCATTGGAATCCTGCCCGTCCACCATGAAATTGTTCGAGCGCGTCCGCATGCCGTTGACTGAAAAGGCCACCCCGCCGGCCGCGAACTCGGATTGCCCGGGCGAGAGCTGGCTCACCCCAGCCACCGAAAGCGCGAGGTTGAGAATGTTTCGGTTCGGCGCCAGCGGCAGTTCCGACACGCGACGGCTATCGAAGTTCACTCCCACCTCCGCATTGGTGGTGTTGATCAGCGGAGCGTCAGCGCTCACGGTAATGGTCTCGGTCACCCCGGCCACTTCGAGCCTCACGTCCAGATCCGCCGTCTGGTTCAAACGGAGCACGATCGGCCCTTGCACATACCTCGCGAAGCCGGTGCGCTCGACGGTCACCTGGTAGGTTCCCACGGGCAGTTGCGGGACACGGAAACGCCCGTCCACCCCGGTCACCGTTTCCCGTACGTGGCCCGTCTCCAGGCTCCTCACCGTGACGCGGGCCTCCACGACCGCGGCGCCCGTGCCGTCGCGCACCACACCAAGAATCTCGCCCGTCGTGACCTGCGCCGGCAGTGCGGCCGCGATGACGAGCGAGAGCATCAGTAGTCGCCACGACCGATGCATCGCCAATTCCTCCCTTATCCCGTAACGGTCTTGTAACAGATTCGAACCGGATGGCCGCCTTCCCGTGCCCCTTCGGAAAGGACGGCGTAGAACTAATGCTAGCACACGCAGCGGGCCGTTCGTCAGCAAAAATTCAGGTTTCTTGCTCTCTTGTTCTTATTTGTCGCCGGGAAGTCCGAACTCTACCTTCCGGCCCCGGTTCAGTTTCTCTGACAAGGCCCGGTCCACCAGATCCAGGGATACCTTGTTGTGCTTGCCCTGCGGGGTAATGTAATGCAGCGTGTCGCCCTCCACCCAGTAGGCTACGGCCGAAAAGACGGAGCTATCCTTGAGGGCGATAAGGAACATGACGGTGTCCGATGGCGGCTCCACGGGAGTCTTTGCCGGGGCTTGGTAAGTGGAAACCGTCTCGCGCTCGGCGGCTTTCGGCTCAGCCGCAAAATACTGGTGAATGGTTACCGGCGCAGGTGCGGGTTGGGGCGACATGATGATGGTGATGCTGGGCCGCGGCTCGTAGTAGGGGTAGTAACTTCCAAGCCACACCGGCCACAACACGGGATAGACCCGCTCGCGAGGTCGCAGCGGGTCCAGGGCGGGAGCGCCCGTGTAGGGCGGCCATCCGCTCACCGTAGCCCCCAGTCTCTGCTGGAAGCTCGAGGGCGCAGAAAACGGGACGCCCGCGCGCGGCGCCGTTCCCGTGCCGGGGAAAACGACGTTTCCGAATCCGTGCGGCGAGCCGTAGGTGCGATACTCCGGCCGCCCGCCGCGCTGTGCCCACGCAAGCCCTGCCGCGAGCATCGCGCCGGCAGCCACCCAAGCCATACGCCCCAGTCTCTTTCTCATCGGATTCCCCGCTTCGAGTCTAACTCCCGCCGGCCCGCACGGCAAGGGCCCGGCGCCCTCGGCGAGGACGGCCGCCACCTTTCTCCACCGCGCGTGTTCGCCGAGTCCCGCTGCGCGGGCCGTTTTGCCAGAACAGCTTGCAGGGCGACCGTCGCCTTTGCGCCTTGGGCCCGAAGAGCCGGCAAGGGCGCCGGGGCGAGCGCACACGCAAAGCCATGCGCGCAGGCTACCAGCGAAACCGGATGCCGCCGTTCAGTACGCGACCCTCCGGTGGCGCCCATGCGTCTATCGTCCAGCGGCCGTCGGCCCCGCGGCTCGGACGCAGCAGAGGTTCCCAGCGCGTCTGTCGGGCATCGGTGAAGTTCTCGGCGTTGAAGAACAGGCGCACCGGTCCCATCCGCCGCTCGATCATCAACCCATGGACGGTGTATGGCTCGGAGATCGTGCGGAAGGGGTTGTTCTCGAGACGTTGCCGGCCTGTGTAGTACGCCTCGACTCCCACGCGCCACCCTTTTTCGCTCTCCCAGATCCCTACCGCAGCCAGGCTGTGGCGCGGAGTCAAGGGAAGGTCCACGCGCCCTTCGGCGCCCTCCTTGCTCGCGCGTGCGTAGGTGTAACTGCCCAGGAAGTGGAAGGGCTCCCGCTTCCAGGTGGCCAGCAGCTCGACTCCGGCGGCCCGACTCGCGCCGGACAGGTTCACGATCTCGTAGCCCGGTTCGGTTCGTACCTCGATCGCATCGCGCACGGAGGAGGCGAACGCGCTCACGGTCACCGAGAGCGGGCCCATCTCGCGGCTCAGATCGGCCGAGAGGCTACGGCCACGTTCCGGGCGCAAAGCGGCGGGCGCAACCAGGCGCGCCAGCCCCGCAGCCTCGGTCTGCTCGGTGAGGGGCGTTGGGAGGACGAAGCCCCGCCCCAAGGAAAAACGGCCGCTCCAACCCGCCCAGCGCGCCAAGGCAGAAACACGCGGACTAAGAAATGTTCCGAACGGGCCCGCAAAATCCGCTCGCGCGCTCCCTGAGACGGAGAACCAGGAGGTCAAATCCGCATCGTCCTGGAGAAAGAGGCCCGGAACCGTACGACGGTAGGCGAAACGGGGCACATCGAGCGGCCGGTAGGTCTCGCGCTCGCCCGCGATCCCCGCCACGATCGTATGCCGCCGGAAAGCCCGGCGCAGGGCCAGCTCGGCGAACGACAGAGCGTGGCTTTCCCGCTCCCGCACATCGCCGAAACGGCGCGCATGATGCCGGGAAGACACGCTGAAGCGGACGGTCGCCAGCCAGGAGCCGCCGCTCATCCACTGGAGACTGCCGCCCGCATCGTAGCGCCGCGTCCGCAGCGCTTCCGTGTAAGGTGCGCCCGTGGCCGGCAGCGTCGCGCCCGGTACGGAGCCGCCCCGGCGGTGCTCGTAGAGGAATCCTGCGGTCAGGAAGGCAGTGCGCCCTCCGCCGTCATCCCAGAACAGGCGCGGCCGAACCACCCCGCGCCGATAACCCGGCAGATCGGCCCACCCGTCTCCGTCCGCATCGTGCTGCTGTTGTCCATGCCCTGCAGCCAGCAAAGAAGCACGCCAGCGCGAACCGAGGGGGCTGGACAGGTACAGCGGTGCGTCGGTTGCCCCGCGGCTGGATCGGTTCGTCAGCAACTCCAGCGCCGGCCTGGCGCCCGGTCGCCGCGAGATCAGATTCACGATGCCCGCCAGAGCGCCCGAGCCGTACAGTGCCGAGGATACGCCCTTGATCACCTCTACCTGCCACAAGTCCATCGGCGGAATTTGCAGCACCCCGAGGCCGGCACCCTGCTGCCCGTACAGCGGCAGGCCGTCGGCAAAGAACCGGGTGTAGCGCCCGGGCATTCCTCGCAAGCGGACGCTCGCCGCACCGAGCGAGGGCGCCGTCGTTTGCACGCGCGCGCCGCCCATTTCGTTGAGCACCATCACGAGATCGCCGGGCGACATCGTCATCTTTTCCTCGATCTCGTCCCGTTCCAGCACCTCGACCCGCATCGGCGAATCTTGGATCCTGCGGTCCGTGCGCGTGGCCGACACGGTGATCTCCTCTTTGACCGGCTCGATCGGTTGCAGCTCGATGAGCATGTGCCACTCGCGCGTTGCGTCTATCGTCAGCGAGGCTGACGCAGGGGCGAAACCGTCCTTGTGCACCTTGATCTCGACTTTCCCTGCGGGCAGACGCGCCACGGCGATGCCGTTCGAGTCCGTTCGCAACAGCAGGCCGTCGGCTGCTACCTGGGCTCCGGGCACCGCCGCTCCTGCCCCGCGCACTTCCACTCGGAGCGTGGCCTGCTCCTGTGGACTCACGCTCGCCCCCAAGGTCGCTGCGTGGATGATCAATTCGAGTCTGCCTCTTGCGCCGACCAAATGGCCCCCCGTATTGCGGCGCCCGTCCGAAACGACCTCATCGGGCACCCGCCCGTCGCCAGCCGCCCAGGGCTGGAGCATTCCCGCGGAGCGCCTGCAACCTTCCTTAATCTTCCTTCCAGCTTACCGGCCTGGAGGATGATCCAGAGCACGCAGACCCCCCGGGGCCCGGGAATCAGTGAGGAATACCTGGAGGCTGATCGGCGCCTCCGCTCTCGCTTCAACCGCGAGGGGGCCTCGCGCTGCAACAGCCCGAGCGGTTCTTCGCCGAGCTGAGGCGACGCAGGATCCGGCACCGCAGGTTCCCTGACGTGCAGGAGCCGTAGCGGATCATCCCGGAGCATGGATCGGAGCACAACCGGCACGCGCGACCGTCGGCGCGGACGGCTGCCCCATCGAGGATCGCCCGGAAAACCCAGGCGACATCAGCGATGGGCAGGCGTCTCCATCCAAATTCTCATGGCATTCTCGCTGAGGTTCATCGAGCAGAACTTGGGCCCGCACATCGAGCAGTAGTGGGCCTCGCGAAAGGCTTCGCCGGGCAGAGTTTCGTCGTGCATGGCGCGCGCGGTCTCCGGATCCAGGGCCAGTTCGAACTGCCGTTCCCAGTCAAAGCGGTAGCGCGCGCGTGAGATTTCGTCGTCGCGGTCGCGGGCGCCGGGGCGGCGCCGTGCGATGTCGGCAGCGTGGGCTGCGATCTTGTACGCGATGACCCCCTGTTTGACGTCCTCCACCGTCGGCAGGCCCAGATGTTCCTTGGGCGTGACGTAGCAGAGCAAGGAGGCGCCGTACCAGGCGATCATCGCCGCGCCGATGGCCGACGTGATGTGATCGTAGCCGGGCGCGATGTCGGTGACGATGGGACCGAGCGTGTAAAAGGGAGCCTCCCCGCAAAGCTCCATTTCCTTTTCGACTTGCAGCTCGATCTGGTCCATGGGGATGTGACCGGGTCCCTCCACCATCACCTGGACGTCGTACTCCCAGGCCTTGCGCGTCAATTCGCCCAAGACCCTCAGTTCGGCGAACTGCGCCTCGTCGCTGGCGTCGGCCAGGCAGCCCGGCCGCAGGCCGTCGCCCAGCGAGAAGCAGACGTCGTACTTCTGGAAGATCTTGCAGATGTCCCCGAAACGCTCGTAGAGGAAGTTCTGGCGGTGGTTGCGAACCATCCACTGGGCCATGATCGCGCCCCCGCGGCTGACGATGCCCGTGATGCGCCGCGTGGTGAGAGGGATATGCTCGACGAGCACGCCGGCATGGATGGTCATGTAGTCCACACCCTGCTCGGCCTGCTCTTCGATGACCTCGAGCACCAGCTCGGGCGTCAGATCCTCGATGCGCCGGACGCGCGTGACGGCCTCGTAAAGCGGAACCGTGCCCACGGGTACGGGCGAGTTGCGGATGATGGCCTCGCGGATGCGCGGGATGTCGCCGCCGGTGGAAAGGTCCATCACCGTGTCGGCGCCATAGCGGATGGCTACGCGCAGCTTTTCCAGCTCCTGTTCGATGTCGGACGTGACCGACGAGTTGCCGATGTTGGCGTTGATCTTGCAGCGCGTGGCGAGGCCGATACCCATCGGCTCGAGGTTGACGTGGTTGATGTTGGCGGGAATGATCAGCCGTCCCCGCGCCACCTCCTCGCGCACCAGATCGGGCGAGAGGCCCTCGCGCCGGGCCACGTACTCCATCTCTTCGGTAACGATCCCGCGCCGTGCGTAGTGCATCTGCGTGCGCACGGGGTCGTTCTGCCGCCGGGCTACCCAATCAGCTCGCATTTCAGACTCCAAACTCACGGTAGGACGGAGCGTGCCCGAGCCTGCCTGGCCTGGGCGCTCCTGCTAATTGCAGTCTACAACGGGTGTGGCCTGGCGAGGCGGGCTCGTCGCGCCGCCAGGCGATATACTCGTGGAGTATGCGAGTCGCGCTGCTGGCGATGGCGGTCTGCCTTGCCGGGTATTGCCAGGTGCCGGGAGATCTGGCCGAGTATCGTGCGCGCCGCGCGGAGTTGGCGAAGGCGCTCCCGGACGGCGTGGTGGTGCTCTTCGCGCGCGGCAGCGGCGAGGGCCGCGGTCGCTATTTCCAGGAGCCCAACTTCGCTTATCTGACGGGATGGCGCAGGCCCGGTGCAGTGCTGCTGCTCGCACCCGGCCTGGAGATCCTGTTCCTGCCGCCCAGGGACGAGCGGACCGAGACGTACGAAGGCCCGATGTTGACTGCCGAGGATCCCCGGGCGCGCGAGATCACCGGTTTCGACAGGGTCCTGCCCACCACCCACTTGGAACGCGAGTTGCGCGCCGCACTCGAGGAAAGACCCAGGATCTATACCGCCCTTGCACGGCCCGAAGCCGAACGCCTGCGGGCCCTGGCGCCGCTGAGGCAGATCAGCGACGTCCGGCCGAGCGTGGCCCGTCTGCGGGCGAGAAAGTCCCCCGGAGAGCTGGATCGCATCCGCCGCAGCATCCAGGTGACCATCGAAGCCCATCGCGCCGCCTGGAAGCGACTGGCGCCGGGGATTCACGAATACCAGATCGCGGCCACGCTGGTGGGCACGTTCCTCGAACGCGGATGCGAGGACGCCGCCTACGCACCCATCGTGGCCTCAGGCCCCAACGCCCTCATCCTTCACTACGAACAGAACGCGCGGCGCATGGAGGCAGGCGAGCTTCTGCTGGTGGATGCGGGCGCCAGTTGCGAAGGCTACGCAGCCGACCTGACGCGCACCGTGCCCGTGAACGGCCGCTTCACGCCCAGGCAGCGCGAGCTTTACGAAGCCGTGCTGGGGGCGCTGAAAGCCGTGATCGCTTCGATCCGTCCCGGCGTCCTGCTGGGAGGCCGCGCCAACAATGTCGGCCTGCAAAAAATCGCACGCGACTACCTGGACGCGCAGGGCAGGGATGGGCAGGGCCGCCCGCTCGGTGCGTACTTCGTCCACGGCATCGGACATCGCGTCGGCCTCGAGGTGCACGACGCACATCAGGAGACCATGAACCTGCCGTTGGAGCCGGGCGATGTGGTGGCGATCGAACCCGGCCTGTACCTCAAGGAGGAAGGCGTCGGCATTCGGATCGAAGACATGGTGCTGGTGACCGAGCAGGGCGCGGTCGTGCTGAGCGAGGCCTTGCCCCGTGAGGTCGCCGATATCGAGCGCGAACTGGCTGCCGCGCGCTCTGCGTCCAGGCAGTGAGGTGCCCATGCGAAGGGCACGCAGCCGCGTGCTCGGATACGTGGCGGCGCTGGCGCTGGCCTTCCTGTTGGCCCTCGTCGGCGGGTGGCTGGGAGCGCAGATTGACAACTACGCTTACGACTGGATGTTCCGGCGCAATCCGCCGCCGCCGCGGGATCCCGAATCGGCGCTGCTGGTAGTGGACGAGCACACGCTCAGCCGCATGGGGGGCATCCGGCGGCTGCGCGAGATCCTCGCCGCAGGGCTGGAACGGCTGGCCACGGCGCGTCCGCGCGCCGTAGCGCTGGACGTGACGTTGCCCGACGAGGCCGAGCCGGCCGCCGATGCGCGGCTCGAAGCCGCGCTGGCGCGCCTGCCCAACCTCGTGCTGCCTTGCGAGCTGGTGGATGGCGGCCGTCGCTGGGAAGATCCGCATCCGCGCTTTCGCCGCCACGCCGCGGCCCTGGGCCACGTGCACGCGGATCCGGACCCGCTCGATAACGTCACGCGTCGCATCCCGCTGGCCAAAGCCTCGGGGCATGACCGGCGCTGGGCGCTTGCGCTGGAAGTCTTCCGCCTCGCCAGGGGCGGGCCGGCTGTGCTCGAGACGCCGGCCGAGCTGGAAGTGGGCGGTTTGACGATCCCGACTGGCCGCGATCCCCGGCGTCCCCTCCGCATTCGCTACCTGCCACCGGGTCGCGAGGGCGTCTCGCAAATCCCGCGCGTCTCCATCGCGGAGCTTGCGGCGGACCCGGCCAAGGGCGGCGTCTTCCGTGACAAGGCCGTTTTCGTGGGAGTCATCGCACAGTCGGCCGCGCGCGACCGGCTGATGACGCCATTCTCCTACGGACGAACGATGCAAGGCATCGAAATCCACGCCAACGCCTTCGAGACGCTGGCAGGCGGCGTGTTTCTGCGCGACGCGCCCGAGATGGCGGCCGCGGGCTTCGGGCTGCTGCTGACCATTCTGGCGGGGCTGGCCTTCTGGTTCCGCTCCGGCTGGCAAGCCTACGCTCTGGGCGGCATGGTGATCGGCCTTGCCCACCTGGCCCCACAATGGCTGTTCGCACGCAACGTGGTCCTGCCCTACTTCGGTCCCGTACTGGCCGCTTGGCTCTCGGTCGGCGGTGCTGCGGCGTGGCAGTACTTTGTCGTGCGGCGGCGCTGGCGCCAGGCCGAGGCCGACAAGACACGCTACCAACAGGCCATGCACTTCGTCACGCACGAGATGCGCACGCCGTTGACGGCCATCCAAGGCTCCAGCGAGCTGATGGCGCGGTACAACCTGAGCGAGGAAAAGCGGCGCCAGATCGCCGAGCTCATCCACTCGGAATCGCGTCGCATGGCCCGCATGATCGAGACCTTCCTGAGCGTGGAGCGCCTGTCCGCCGGCCAGATGGAGCTGCGACGCGAGCCCTTCGAGGCGGACGAGGTCGTGCAGACATGCGTGGCGCGCGTTCGCCCCCTCGCTGAACGGAAGAACATCCGCCTGCATGTCGAACGCATCGAAGACGGCGCCCTGCTCGGCGATCGCGAGTTGATGGAGTACGCCATCTACAACCTGCTGACCAACGCGATCAAGTACTCCCCGCCTGACACCGAAGTCACCGTCGGCGGACGGCGCGAAGGTTCCGAGGTGCGCATCGCGGTCCGCGACCAGGGCTTCGGGATGGACCGCGACGAGCTGCGCAACCTCTTCCGCAAGTTCTACCGCACCCGCAGCGCCGAGGCCTCGGGCGAGAAAGGGACAGGTATCGGGCTCTCCATCGTGCGCGAGATCGTGAGCCATCACGGCGGCTCGATCGAAGTGGAGAGCGAACCGGGCAAGGGTTCCTGTTTTACAGTGGTATTGCCCGCCCGCGCCGCCGCTCGCACCGGCGCGGAGTGAGCGCGGACGGAG
>JANXAE010000121.1 GCA_025062235.1 Bryobacteraceae bacterium | reverse complement strand
CGCGATCCTGGCGATTGCGGGCCTGTTCGAGTTCGGCCCCCGCCAGCGCGAGGGCGCCGGCCAGCGCCGCGATGCTCCGCCAGCTCATAGCTCTCCCAATTCTAAAGGCTCCCGCTCGGAAGCTCCCGAAACTCGCCGCGCGCTCCCCGCCCGCACGCTAAGGCAGCGGCTGGGCGCGCTGGACGATGTGCAGGTAGTTGCCGTCGGCGTCGGTGAAAAACAGCAGCCGGTTGCCCTGGAGTTCCACCGGCTCGCCGAGCAGTTCCACCCCGGACTCCTTCAAGCGGCGGTGGGCAGCATCGAAATCCGCTACGCGGATCGCAAGGTGCCGAAGCCCCGGGGTTTTCAGAGTTTGAGCGGGGCGTTCGCCCTCGGCAGGAATGATCTCGAGCATCGCTCCGTCCGGGGCTTTGACGAACACGTTGCCGGCATAGCGGCAGGTCACGACGAATCCGAGCTTCTCGACATACCAAGCGGCCAGCCGCTCGGGATCCGGCGATGCAATCGCGGTATGTTCCAGACCGAGGAACATAAGACCGGCATTCTAACAGAGCGTGGGCAGCTCGCTGTTGGGATTCGATCCACCGTCGGCGGACGTCGAAGCCATTCCCGGCATCAGTACACGTCGAAGCAGAACACCTGGTTGGAACCCTTGGGGGTGAGCGCGTAAGCGCCGTTCTCCAGGCCGAAGCGCTCGCTGACTTCCAGCTTGTAGAGTTTCTCGTCCAGGCGCTGAACGACGAGGCGCAACGGACGCGGCTGATCTTTGACCCGCTCGGGAAAGACGATCTGGCGGTTGCCTCCCTTGACTTCGAGCCGGTAGAGTTCGAGCGTCTCGGGCAAGATCTTCTCGGAAAGCAGCAGGAAGATCGGTTCGGGCACGGGAGTTCGAGCCGGCGAGGCTGCGCCGGGAACCGTATAGATCGTCTGCTTGCCGCGGGTTTGCTGGCGCGCCTCGTTGACCTCGGTCGGGACCAGGTTGTCGGCGTGCACCAGGTAGGGCAGGTCGGGCTTCGGAGGCCTCGGGCCGGAGTAGTTCTGGCAGAAGCCCAGCGCGACGATCAACAGCGAGCAGGCAGCCAGCCGTCCCATGCGCGCTTCGTCAATGCCATTGTAACCCGGCAGGCTCTTGTATGATGAAGCGTTACGATGGCAAAGCGGGTCGTCATCGCCATTGACGGGCCCGCGGGCGCAGGCAAGAGCACGATCGCACGCCGCGTGGCCGCACGGCTGGGTTTCGTCTACGTGGACACCGGCGCCATGTATCGCGCCCTCGCCCTCTGGGCGATTCGCGCCGGGGTTGATCTCGAGGACGCTCACAGGCTGGAGCAACTGGCGGCCGAGGCGCGGATCGAATTCGAACCGGGCGGCAGCCGCGTCTTGCTGAACGGGGAAGACGTGACCGAAGCCATCCGCGCTCCCGAAGTGGGTTCGGCGGCCTCCCGGATCTCCGTGTTCGCCGGCGTGCGGCGCGCCATGGTGGCCGAGCAGCGGCGCATCGCCCGCCAGGCCAGCGTGGTCATGGAAGGACGAGACATCGGCACGGTGGTGTTCCCCGCCGCCGACGTCAAGATTTTCCTCGATGCCTCCCCGGAAGCGCGTGCACAGCGGCGCCTGCGCGAGCTGCGGGAGCGAGGGCAGGACGTGCCCGCCGAGCAGGTGGCCGCGGAACTGGAAGAACGCGACCGCCGCGACCGCAGCCGCGCCGAGGCGCCCTTGATGCAGGCGCCGGACGCCGTCTATCTGGACACCACCGCACTCAGCCTTGAGCAAGTCGAACAGGCGGTTCTGCGCATCGTGCGCGAGCGGGTCGCCAACGGGCAGCAGCCGGGCTAGCCCCGCCCATGCGCGCAAAGCCGCGAGGACCCGACGCGAACCGTGAGTCGTCCGCCGGGCGCATGCTAACATGGGGAAATCAACCGCGCCCCGTTCCGGCGCATCCCAGGTCAGGAGCGTCTGTGTGAACGACCTGCTGGTCATGAAATTCGGCGGGACCAGTGTCGGTTCTGCCGAGCGCATCGCGTCGGTCAGTCAGATCCTGAGCGAAGAGGCGCGCCGGCGTCCCGTGGTGGCGGTGGTCTCGGCGATGTCCAAGGTGACGGACCTGCTGCTTGAGACGCTGCGGCGCGCCGAAGCCGGTGACGCGGACGACGTGCGAGCCAACCTGCAGCGGCTCGAGGAGCGCCACCTGACGGCCTGCCGGCAGTTGCTTCCCCCGCACGCGCAACCTCCCGTCGAAGACGGCATCCGGCAAATCCTCGGCGAGTTCGAGCGGATCGCTACTGGGATTCTCATGCTGGGCGAGCGCCCGCCCCGTTCCGTGGACGAAGCCGTGGCCGCCGGCGAGCGCCTTTCGGTGTTGCTGGTGACGGCGCATCTGAAGGCCAACGGGGTTCGCGCGGAAGCGATCAACGGGGCGGAGGTCATCGTCACCGATGCCGTCTTCGGCAATGCCACACCGCTGATGGAGCCCACCCGAGCCAAGGCGCAGGCGCGGCTGCGGCCCCTGCTGGAAGCGGGCGTGCTGCCCGTCGTGACCGGCTTCAACGGCGCGACCGTGGACGGCAAGCCGACGACGCTGGGAAGGGGCGGCTCGGATTTCTCGGCTTCGATCCTGGCCGCCGTGCTCGAGGCCAGCGAGCTGTGGATCTGGACAGACGTGGACGGCATCATGACCGCGGACCCGCGCATCGTACCGGACGCTGCAGTGCTCGAGGAGGTCACCTACAACGAGGCTGCCGAGCTGGCCTACAACGGAGCCAAGGTCCTGCACCCGCGCACTCTCGCCCCGCTCATCGAACGGCAGATCCCCGTCTGGAGCAAGAACAGCTTCGCCCCGGACAAGCCCGGCACGCGCATCGTCCCCCGGATCCAAGTTTCCAACGGGGCGCGGGCGGTGACCTCGCTGCCCCACGTGGCCATGATCTCGATCGAGCCCTCGAGCGGCGTTCTCAGCGGGGCACAGATCATGGGCAAGGCGCTGGAGGCCCTGGGACGCGCCAATGTCGAGGTGCTGGCGCTCACCAGCTCCTCCTACCGGCAAGCCTTCTGCTTCCTGGTCCGCGAGAGCGAGCTGGGCGCCGCCATGGAGGCCCTCGAGGATGCCCTGCTGCTCGAGCTGGAACACGGTTACGTGAGGCCCATCGAGGTGGACGAGGAGGTGGGCCTGCTGGCCGTCGTGGGCGAGGGTATGCGCGGAACGCCCGGACTCGCCGGCCGCATCTTCACCGCCATCTCGCGCGAGCGAATCAACATCATCGCCATCGCCCAGGGCTCGAGCGAGCTCACCATTGCCGTCGTCGTGCGACGCGACGAACTGGAAAAGGCCGTTCGCGCCGTTCACGCCGAGTGCCGCATGGCCGAGCAGGCGCGGGCGCGCGGGAGGACCCCATGAAACGGGCTGCTCTCGCGGGGGCGTGCTGGCTGGCGGCGACGCTGCTGGCGACCCAGCCAGGCAAGGACACCATCCACTGGCTGGCCACGCTGCAATGGCTGCGACAGGAGCTGCATCAGGCTGGCGGCGAGGCCCGGCGCCGCCAGGAGCTGGCGGCCGAGATCCGTTCGCTCGTGCGCGAGATCCGTGCGGCGGGGCTGGACGTGCCAGCCGAATCGGCCCCCGGCAGCGATACCGAGGTCCTCATCCAGTACTTGGACCGTTTGCGCGCCGCGCTCGAAGAGTACGAGCGCAGTCGGCCGGGTGGCGCCTTCCAGCTAGGACGCGTCGAGATCCATGTGGCCGCGCGCGTTCCGCAGGCGGGCGTAGCGGCCACGGTGGACGAGAATGCCTTCCGGATGCGCAACGCGCAGACGGTTGCGACCGCGCTGGCTTCCGCGCCCGGAGTCCACCTGGATCGCATCGGGCAGCGCAACGAGCTCGCAGTGCTCATCCGGGGCTTCGACGTGCGCCAGATCCCGCTCTACGTGGACGGCATCCCCGTCTACGTCCCCTACGACGGCTACATGGACCTGGATCGGATGCTCGTGGCCGGGGTCAGCGAGATCGAGGTGGCCAAAGGGTTCACCTCCCCGCTGTACGGACCCAATGCGCTCGGGGGCGCGGTGAATCTGATCTCGAGAGAGCCAGCCAAACCCTTCCACGCCGAGGCTGGCGCCGGCTACGGCTCGGGCGATCAGGTGCAGGTTTTCTTCAACGGGGGCGTGCGCCGCAGGCAGTTCTGGACCGAAAGCGGGTTCTCTTGGCTCTCCGCAGACGGGTTTCCGCTCTCGGCAAAGTTCGGCGGCAGCCCCACGCAACCGCCCGGCAGGCGCCTCAATGCGTGGCGAGAGGACTCCCTGCTGCGGCTGCGCTTCGCCTGGACTCCCGGCGTGGGCGAGCAGTATTCCTTCACCTTCGCACGTCAGCAGGGCGAAAAGGGGCAGCCCCCTTACGCCGGCCTGGACCCGGCCGTGCGCGTGCGCTACTGGCAGTGGCCCCAGTGGGACAAGCAGAGCTACTACCTGATCGGTTCGCGCGAGCTCGGCCCGCGCGCTTATGCCCGCGCCCGCATCTATCGCGATGAATTCCACAACGTGGTCCGGGCCTTCGATGACGCGCGCTACGCCACGCAACTGAGACCGTCCTCTTTTACGAGCCTTTACAACGACGCAACGCACGGGGCAGTGGTGGAGTTCGGAGCATCCCTGCCCGCGCGCCAGGCGTTGAAAACCGCCTTCTTCGTAAAGCAGGACCGCCATCAGGAAGGCAACTTGGGCGAACCCAGGCGCAATTTCCGCGACCTGGCCCTCTCGCTGGGCCTCGAGGACACGATTCGCCTGGACAACCGGACCACGGCGGTGCTTGGTTTCAGCGCCGACTGGCTCGCCAGCCGCCGGGCCGATGACGTTCGTCAGGGGCAGATCGTGCCCTTTCCCACCGGCTCGACCGGAATTGTGAACGCGCAAGCGGGCCTGTGGCGCTCGGTCACCGAGAGCGGACGCTGGCGCCTGACCTTTGCACGCAAGAGCCGCCTACCCACGATGAAAGATCGCTACTCCTACCGTCTCGGCCTGAGCGTTCCCAATCCCTGGCTGCGGCCCGAACGCGCCAGCAACTGGGAAACCGGCTACTCGCAGCTGGTCGGCCGAACGACGCTGCTGGAGATGGCGCTCTTCGGCAGTTGGCTCACCGACACGGTGGATCGCTTCTACCTCGAACCCAACGTCTTTCAATTGCGCAATCTGGGCCGGACACGCCACCTCGGCGCCGAGCTGGCGGCGCGGAGCAGTCCCCATGCCAGGCTCGACCTCACGGTCAACTACACGTACGTGAGCCGGAGGAATCTCAGCGATCCGGGCATCCCCCCGGTCGGAACGCCCCGCCACCGCCTCTACGGTGCGGTGACCGGGCGGATCCATGCGCGCCTGCTGCTCTATGCCGATGCCGCCTACGAGTCGGACCGCCTCATCCGCAACGACGCGGGCCGCCTGATGCGAACGCGCCCGTTCTGGTTGAGCGGGCTGGGCGCCACGGTGCATCTGAGCTCCCGCCTGGAGCTTCAGGCCGGCGGCGGCAACCTGTTCGACCGGAACTACTGGCTGATGGACGGATACCCGGAAGCAGGCCGCCATGGGTACTTCAACCTTCGCTATCGCTTCTGAGCGCTTTCCGCCGGCAACGAACCTCGTCTGGCGACGCGCCGCGGCACTGGGGAGCCTGTGGGCGGCATTCGAGATCGTAGTGGGCAGCTTCCTGCACAACCTGCGGGTTCCCTTCACGGGCGCGGTGCTGGCTTCGTTGGGCGTGCTGCTGATGTGCGCGGGCGTGCGCGTCTGGAAAGACCGCGGGCTCGTCTGGCGCGCGGCTCTGATCTGCGCGCTGATGAAATCCGTTTCCCCCAGCGCCGTCATTTTGAACCCGATGATCGGCATCTTCGTCGAGGGCCTGCTGCTGCAACTGGGGCTCGCGGTCCTGGGGCGCAACTGGCTGGGATGCGCGGCGGGAGGAGCCGCGGCGGTGAGCGTGACGCTCGTGCAGAAGATCGTCTCGCTGCTCATTGTCTATGGGCTCGACGTCGTGCGCCTTTACGAAGGCCTGGTGCGCTATGCGGCGCGCGTCACGGGCTGGCAAGGCCTCGGGCCGGAGGAGCCGATCCTGTGGCTGCTCGGCGTGCAAGCGGCGCTGGGTGCGGCGGCCGGTTTGACCGGCTGGCGCTGGGGAGGGCGATACCGGCCCAGTCGCCCAGCCGAGCCCGCGCGCGAGCGGGCGGCCATCGCGCCGCAGCAACGCCGGCGCGAACCTCCGGGGTTGCAGCCGTCGCTGGCGTGGTTGGCCGCAGTCGCGGCGGCCCTGCCGGGCGGCATGTACCTTGTCGCCGTCTCCCCGCTCGTCGTCAGCATCCCGGTCATCGGGCTCGCCGTGGGTTGTGCATTGTGGCGGTACGGCGGCGCGCTGCGACGGTTGCGAAGGCCCCGGCTGTGGGTCGAGCTGGGAGCAGTGCTGCTGCTGGCCAGTCTGGTGCTCGGCGCGATCGAGGGCGACGTCTGGAGGGGCTTGCACTCCGGCGCCCAGATGATCCTGCGCGCGGTCTACGTGGTCGTGATGTTCTCGGCGATCAGCGTGGAATTGAAGAACCCGCGCCTCACCAGGCGGCTGGCCGAGGGTCGCCTGGCGGCTGCGGGCGCCGCGCTGGAGGCGGCCTTCCGGGCCCTGCCGGATTTTCTGAGCATGATGCCCGCCGTGCGCGCCGTCCTCCGCGATCCCGAGGGCACGCTCGCCACCCTCTTCGATCGCGTCGAGTACTGGCAGAGCCGTTCGCCCGCGCTCGTGCTGCTGACGGGCGCAAGAGGCGAGGGCAAGACGACCCTGTGCGCCGAGCTGGCGAAGCTCGTGCGGGATCGCGGCCACCCGGTGGCCGGAATCCTCTCGCCCGGCTCGTGGAGCAACGGGCGCAGGACGGCCTACCAGGTGCAGGATCTGCTCAGCGGAGAAATCCGGCCGTTGGCCCTGCGCAGCGATCAGCCGGGACCCATCCGCCAAGGGGCGTTCCTGTTCGATCCTGCGGGGCTCGAGTTCGGTCGCGCCGCCCTGGCTGCAGGGGCCGCGAGCCGCCCGGGACTGCTCATCGTAGACGAGGTCGGTCCGCTCGAGCTGCGGGGCGAGGGCTGGGCTGCCGAGCTGGATCGGCTGCACGCCGAGCCTTGTTGCGCCATGCTCTGGGTGGTGCGTCCAGAACTGCTCGAGCAGGTGCGGCAGCGGTGGCCCGGCTTGAGGCAGGCCGAGATCGTTCGGGCCGCCGAGACCAGCCCGGCTCGCCTTGCCGGTCTGTTGCTGGGCGCGAAGACGCCCGGCGCGGTCGCAGGCGAATCGGCTTGAGGCCCCGGGGCCGAACTGGTCACCGGCAAGCCAGAGGGCATATCTCGTTGCCCCGAGCAGACTTGGCGCTCGTTCAGGGTTGCGCCGGAGCCTGTTGCCGCGCTAAGATCGAATTTCCCCCCAATTCTCACAAGCACTCGCTCGAAAACCAAGCCGGTTTCGGGGATTGCGGAAGATCAACCGAAGAGACGGGATCCTATGCAGAAGCAGGGCAAGAAGGTGCTGGCGGCGGTCGGAGATCTGTTCTTCACCATCAAGATCACCGATGCAGCCAAGAAGGCGGGATTGCCGGTCGAGTTCGTCAAAACCGACAAGCAGTTGCTGGAAAAAGCGCGGGAAATGCCCTCGCTGATCGTGGTGGACCTGAACTACCAGGATGTCCATCCCCTCAAGACGATCGCGCGGCTCAAGAGCGACTCCGAGCTGAAGCACATCACCGTGATCGGCTACGTGTTGCCTGTGCAAGGCGAGCTCAAGCAGAAGGCGCAGGAGACCGGCTGCGACATGGTGCTGGCCCGCGCCGCCTTCTCGCAGAACCTGCCCCAGATCCTCAAGCGGCACGCCAGCGCGGCCTGAGGGCGCAGTCGTCATGAGACCCGCGCTTCGGCTGCTCGAGGACGCGCTCGTCGAACGGATCATCGCCGAGGCGCTGGATCTGCTCGCGCGGCTGGGCGTCGAAGTGCACAATCCCCCTTTGGTTTCCCTGCTGCTGGATCACGGGGCGCGGCCGGGTGCGGGCGGGCGCATCTGCCTGCCGGAAACTCTCGTAGAACGTTGCCTGGCTGCCGTGCCTGCGAGCTTCGGCCTCTACGACGTCCTGGGCAACCGGACGCACGAGTTCGCCGGCGACAACGTGTACTTTACTCCCGGTTCGGCCGCCATCCATATCCTCGACGCAGCCACGGGCCGGATGCGCAAGCCGCAAACCGCCGATTACGTGCGGTACGCGAAGCTCGTCAGCCGGCTCGAACACCTGGCTTCGCAGAGCACGGCTCTGATTCCGGCCGACGTTCCCTGGGGCATCTCCGACAGCTATCGGCTCTACCTGAGCCTGCTGTATTGCGAAAAACCGGTGGTCACGGGCGCTTTCACGATCGAGAGCTTCCGGGCGATGCACGACATGCAGGTGATCGTGCGCGGCGACGAGCAGGAGCTGCGGAGGAAGCCGCTGACGGTGTTTTCCTGCTGCCCGACGGCGCCGCTGAAATGGAGCGACGTCACAAGCCAGAATCTGGTGGATTGTGCGCGCGCCGGCATTCCGGTGGAGCTGGTGTCCATGCCACTCTCAGGCTTCATGGCGCCGGTGACGCTGGTGGGAAGCCTCATCCAGCAGACTGCCGAGAACCTGAGCGGCGTCGTCATCAGCCAGACGGTCGCCCCTGGGCACCCGCTGCTTTTCGGCGGATCTCCCGCGGTTTTCGATGTGCGTTACGAAACCACCCCGATGGGCGCGATCGAGACGGCGATGCTCAACTGCGCCGCCAGCCAGATCGGCAAGCGACTGGGCATGCCCACGCAGGGCTACGTGGCCCTCAGTGACGCCAAGCAACTGGACGCGCAGGCAGGCCTGGAAAGCGGCATGGGGGCGGTACTGGCCACGCTGGCCGGCATCAACAGCGTCTCCGGACCGGGCATGCTCGATTTCGAAAGCTGCCAGAGCCTGGAAAAGCTCGTGCTGGACAACGAAATCTGCGGCATGTGCTACCGGCTCGGCCGGGGCATCGAGCCTC